>NZ_QJUG01000142.1 GCF_003426775.1 Allorhizocola rhizosphaerae
TGTCGATCGTGCGCAGGAACCGCAGGAACTCGTCATGCCGATGCCGGGTGAAGCATTTGCCGATCACCTTGCCAGTCAACACGTCCAACGCCGCGAACAACGTTGTGGTGCCGTGCCGCTTGTAGTCATGCGTCATCGTGCCGGCCCGGCCAGGTTTGAGCGGCAGGCTGGGCTGCGTCCGGTCCAAGGCCTGGATCTGGCTTTTCTCATCCATGCACAACACGATCGCCTGGTCGGGCGGGTTCAGATACAGCCCGACCACATCAACAAGTTTCTCCTCGAACCGCTTGTCGGTCGACAGTTTGAACGTCTCTGTCAGGTGCGGCTTGAGTCCTCGCGCCGACCACACCCGCTGCACTGTGGCCGGGCTGACTCCGGCCGCCTTGGCCATCGCCCGGCACGACCACTGCGTGGCACCGGCCGGCAGGTGATGCAACGTCAAATCCACAATCCGATCGATGGTCTCCTGCGGGATCGTCGGTCTGCGGCCCCTGCCCGAGGCCACCTTGCCCATGTCCGACAAGCCGTGCTCGGCGAATTCGGCACGCCAGGCCAGCACCGTCGGCCGCGACACTCCCACCAGCACCGCGATGTCGTTGTTGGACACCCCATCAGCGGCATGCAACAACACCTGCGCCCGCTGCACCAGGCGATGCGCGGCCGTACGCGAGCGGGCCAACGACTCCAACACCTCACGCTGACCATCCAACAAAGACAACGGCGCAGCCGGCGGACGACTCATGGTCCGCAGCCTACCAAACCACAACTTATTTACGAGACATCACACTAGCGATCCTTATAGCGCCTTCGTCCGGGCCCGGCTTCAGGCCGAGGACATGATGAACTGGCAGTACCACAGCTTTGGGACATGGAAAGAGACAGACGTGACGGCGTTACTTCTGCGCCATGCCTCACCCGAGATCGAGGTCTACCCGTTTACGGGGCCGCAAGAAGGCAAACTCGGCGCTGATTGGCTGTGGTGGTGGATCGACCGGTCCAGGGACTGCTTCGGCCTGCTAAGCCAAGCAAAGTCATTGAAGAAGACGAAGAGTGGCCGGTACTCGCTCGACCTCCGGTACCAAGGGGCGACCGCCGGGCAGACGCAGACGACCCTGCTGCTGGACACCGCGGCCTTCCTCGGGGTGCCCGCGGCACATGTGCTGTACTGCGGCGATGCCGCCTTCCGTGCACAGCTCGAATGCGGCCGGGATCACCCGAGCGGCCATAGCTGTCGACAGCGCGACCGTGCTGGGGTATCGATCATCGCGTCACTCGCGGCGAACAACTACCGGCACAACCGCGACCACGCTGAGCTGACCTACTGCATGTCGATGCCGCTGGAAGAGGTCGCCAATCCACTGTCACCCGATGGCAACATCGTGGTCCCGTCGGGACGTGAGCTGCCCGACGAGGTGCGCCGGTTCCTGGCCAATCCGCAGTCAGGGGCGCGGCGGATCGCCAAGGCTCTACTCCGACCGGTAGCCCAGATCCGTATGGGTCAGTTCAGCCCGGCAGTGATGGATCGCGCCTTGGATCTTGACAGTGAGATGGCTTTCAGCAGGCTGCCAACTGATCGTGGCCACTTCGGGGAGCCCTACCTGCCGCATGTCCTGCGCGGGCTCCGCCGGGAGATCCCGGACTACGTCCTGAACCTTCGGCGGGGTGTCATGCCCGGTCCCGAGTTGACGGATCGCCTGGCGGGGATCGTCGTCGTCGAGCTTCCCGAAACAGGTGGCGAATACGGGTCCAGACCGCCTTTGCGCGTCCTGACTGCTGAAGCACCGAGCGGCGGTCCGATGATGCCGGCGGTAAGCGGAACCGTGCCTCCACAAACACCGCTGGGTTTCCCGGTCGCCGCTGCGCTAGTTCGACC
Source organism: Allorhizocola rhizosphaerae (assembly GCF_003426775.1). Taxonomy (GTDB): domain Bacteria; phylum Actinomycetota; class Actinomycetes; order Mycobacteriales; family Micromonosporaceae; genus Allorhizocola; species Allorhizocola rhizosphaerae. The sequence goes on from NZ_QJUG01000142.1 coordinate 1,874, forward strand.
TCAACGAAGCGATAGCCCACCGGCCAGCTGACGCCCGGCGCGTCGCTGGAACCGGACAGGCCGTCCACCGAGAATGAATAATGCTCAATTGCGCCCAGGAGGTAGACAGATCACGTGCCAACAACGCAGCCCGTGCTGACCTCGCTGCTGTCGCTCACACCAGGACCGGTGTCCTCAGCTGTGCAGTATGCGATCGGCGGCCAAGCCCTCTCGGCAGCTGACTTCGCCGCCGCGACCCACATTCTGGCCGATGACACGATGCGCCTCCGGTTGGGAGACGCGAGCGATGTTCTGACCAGTTGGCGTGATAAACGTGACGGCGGACCGGATCACACGCCGCTGCGCCGTCGGACGATCGAAGTGTACGCGCGAATCGGATTCGGGCTGCCCGGCAAACCCTCACACAAAGATCATCTTGAGGGGCACGTGGCTGAGCTCCTGTGGCATCGCCTGATGACGGAGCGGACGGTGTGTAGCGGTGGCCGGCAACTGGCCTACATACCACCGCTCAAGGCCGACACAACAGAACCAGGCGGGGACGGGCTGGCTGTCTACCGCATTGGCAATGGGACCTTGGTGTTCCGGTTGTGGGAGATCAAGAAGCACGATTCGAGCGCACGTATTTCGGCCACTATCCGCAGGGCAAGTGAGCAGCTCAAACTGCGGGGCGAGGAGTACTTGGCCAAGCTGGCGGCACCTGAAACGGTAGCCGACGACGAAGTCGCTGAACTCTTCAAAGAGGTCGTAGAACTGTGGCTCGATGGGAACGACCGCGGCGGAGTCGGGGTTTCGGTTGGGACCTCAGCGGCGCACGCGCCCAGCGGTCCGAACACCTTCGGATCGATATTGACCGCATTCCCGCATTACTCCGCGCCAGGGCAAACAGAGAGCATCGTCGTGGCAGTGCCTGACTTTCCCGCGTTCGCCATTAGGGTCAGGGAGATCGTGTGGAGCGGGCTCTAGGCATCGAGCTGCTTCGAGGCGCGCTGGCGGGCCGGAGCGAGATACCCACTGCCGAAGAACTACAGCGGCTACTCGGTGATGTCGAAGTCCAGTTGTTCCTCCAAGAAGAGGACCTACCCAACGAACTGCTAGAAGCTGCCTGGTATTTGCACGCAGTGGCGTCGGTCGACAGGGCACGCGAACGTTACACGCTGCACCGTCAGACTCAGGCATTCCTGGTCAGCGCTCACATCTTCGACCTCGCACTGAACCGAAGCGACTGGACCAAGGAACAGCGCCTATCGATTGGCTTCGCGAGCTCCATCGGATACCGGCGTGCAGACCGCGAACCCAACGCGACCGCCATCATGAACCGACTCAGGGATGACATCAGTATCGAGTCCCCCGTCGATGATCACCTTGAGACGCTTGCCCTTGAGGTGGGCGTCGCCTTTCTCGGCTACGAGACGCGCACGCTGCTTTCCTGGCTCACCACGTGGCGCAGGCAACTAGACGCCATCGCCAGGGCCATGCGCCGCGACGACTTGACCACTACTGCGTACGGCACGACGCACATGGTCGTGCTCGGCGCCGATGATCTGCTCGCGTTTCTGACCCGCGGGGAGCGATACCGACTCCAGCGTGCACGCACCCGCTTGAGGTCAGCAGCGGTCGGCGAAGCCGGGCCGGGAGAGCTCAACGCACGGTGGGTCGCTGCGCACCTGCTGGCGCTATCCGGAGAAGCCGAAGCCGGATCGGTATGGAACATGGATCTCGTGCCACCTGGGATACCGGACCTTGCCCGGCAAGCATTCACGCTTGGCAATCCACCCGTGCTGACCCTGTGGAGCCCGCAGCGCGAACTGCTAGCGGTGGAACCGTCCCCGTTCGATCGTGCCACACGCAGGATGGTGCTCGCGGTACCGACCAGCGGCGGCAAAACCCTTATGGCACAATTACTTACGGTCGCTCACCTAGCCAGCGGGAACACAAGCGTCTGTTATGTCGCCCCGACACGCAGCCTCGGCCGGGAAGTCAGGCGCTCGATGGCGAGCCGCGTTCGCCTGCTCCAGAAAGAGACCGGATACGACCAGCCTGACTACCCGACCCTGGATGACTTCATTTTTGGGTCGCTGGACGCACCGCCGGCCGATGTCGAAGTAATGACCCCGGAGCGGCTCCTGCACATGATGCGCCACGACATGGGCTCCGTACTTGAGACCTTCGGCATGTTCATCTTCGATGAAGCCCAGCTGATCAAAGAAAGCGGCCGCGGCTTTGCGCTCGAACAGGTCATCTCGGCGCTCCACTACGCCACCCGGGACAGCAACCACCGCATCGTGCTGATCTCTGCCGCAATGGGTAACGCCGGAGGCATCGCCGAGTGGATCAGCCCGCATACCCCGCCGGTCGTGTTCAAATCAGAATGGAGAGGTCCGCGACGCCTGTATGCGGCATTCTCCACCGAAGCAGATTGGGAAAGCACCCGGGCAGAGTCCATCCGGGGTCGAGCATGGCCATATCGGCTCGTCACTAGCCTTACCGGCTTAATACGCCTGCGCCTCTCTGATCGTCGAACGGCGCGCCTCGAAGTCACCGATACCGACTGGGTGATGGTGCGAAAGGCGAGGACCCCTGCGCTGAAGCAGAGCGGACTTGAAAAGGATCAAGGCCGGTCAACGCCGCTTTACCGGATCGCCAGCGAGATGATCACAGATCTGGGGCACGCCGGCCCGGTTCTAGTCGTCACAACTACACGAGATGACGCCCAGCGGCTGGCCCGGGGACTGGCTGACCAATTCGAGGAGGACCCGGCATTCGCGCCGCTGGCCGACTTCGTCCGAGTCCAGCTTGGTGACGAGCATCCACTCGTTGACGTCTTGCGGCGTGGAGTCGGCTACCACCACGCAGGACTACCCAGCGAAGTCCTAGAAGCCCTAGAAGATGCGGTCCGCGACAATGGATTGCCCTACCTCGCCTGCACATCGACCCTGACCGATGGCGTGAACCTTCCCGTACGGACGGTGGTCATCTACGACGCGAACTCAGCCTGGCAAGACGAGGAGGCCCAGCTACGAGGAGCTCGCCTCGTCAACGCGATGGGACGAGCCGGCCGAGCAGGCAAAGAAACCGAGGGCTGGATCGTCGTCGTACGGCCACAACCCGCAAGCAGCAACGACTTCCGCTTGCTTGACCCCACAGATGATGACCTTGCTGTGAACTCCTCGCTCGTGACCGAAAGTGCACTTGAGGAATTCGCTCAACTGGAGCAGCAACTCAGGCAAGGTCAGGACGCCATCTTTGACGCCGGATCAGGGGCAGCCACCGACTTCGTCGCCTTCGTCTGGTTCATGCTCACCGCCGAAGAAGATTCCGGCGCAGATCCAGAAGAGATCGACACAGACGAGATCGCCGACGCGACGCTGGCCAGCCACCAATCAGCGAACGCCGGCCGCAGATGCCGACGCATCGCCGCCGCCGTCCAAGAAGCCTATATAGCAACGGATTCAGACGCCCGGCGGCGCTGGGCACGGACCGGGACATCAGTAGGATCAGCGAAAACTATCGATAGCCTGGCCCGTCGCATCGTGAGAGCGATCCTAGACGCCGATTGGGAAGGAACGCTCGGACCGATCGACGATCCTGCATATGCCATCCGGTTTCTCCGGAACATCATCGACCGGCTACTAGCCCTTCCCGAGAACAGGAAGCCCTGGCGGCTCGGAGCAGGAAGACAAGGTACCGACGAGCAGACCGTCAAGCCCGCCGATCTACTAGTCGAGTGGATCGAAGGCGTCCCGCTCACCCAGCTCGCATCAAATCACCTGGGCCATATGGAGAACGGGGCAGACCGAATCGAGCTTCTGGTCAACACAGTGACCGAATACTTCGAGCACTATCTGGCATGGACCGTAGGAGCGCTCATCGAAATCGTCAACCGGCGCCTGGACGAACTTGAAAGCGAACTACGACTATGCCCCGAACTAGGCGGCTACATCCGCTACGGGGTCAGCGACCCGGGCGCCCTCATGCTGATGACATCAGGTATCCGCTCACGACGGCTGGCGCATGCAGTAGTTCGCGACACTCCAGCGGATCTGGAAGCCTCGCATGAACATCTGCGAAACTGGCTGGCAGGCATGGGTATCGCCGCATGGCGAGACCGGTATCAGGCCAGCGCATCGGAGGTCCTTGACCTTCTGGAATATACGCGGCTTCGCAGCCGGAGTCTGGTCAGATCACTGCTGGAAGCAGGGTCCGTCGAAGTTGACATCCCCGATCTATTGGAGTCCGAGTGGAGCGGAACCCTCAGTCTCGAACCGCTTCACGGCGAGCAGCATCCAGCACCGCTGATGGTGTACTCAGGGCGGACCGCCGTCGCTACCACTAGCCTTCATGATCATACTGATTTGATGTCAGTACTTGAAACCGGACTTGCGATAGACGTTGAAATCGACGACACAGAGATCCCAGCGCGCCTAACAATCAGCTTGGCGATCCGCTGACAAGACGTACAGCCAGGTACGAAACGCCGTCAACTGGCTGCTAATACGCTTTCAGTCACTGTCCTGGCAAGAGAGACCATTTCACTAGTGCTGCCAATTCCTGTTCGATCCGATTCACGGTCAGCCAAATACCGGGTGAGAGAGTCATAGTTTCGAGCCAAAGAATGCTTAATGGCAGCAGAATCAAAGGCAGACTCCAACGTGTCTGTAAGACGTGATTGATCAGTTTGGATGAGCTGTCTTGTTGTCGCGATAAGAGCGTCGAACTCAGGCCGAACAACCGTCTCAGCTGCAAACAATCCATGAGCAATGCGATTGCGGCGATCAATAGCTGACATTAGTAAGGTTTCATCGACATCCGGCCAGTCATCATGACTCGCGATGACGTCTACTAGATGCTGCAACGGTGACGGTGGGCAGACGAAAGCATCACCATATGCCGAAATGGTTTTATATAGAGCTGCCTCAAAAGCAGAGTATGCCAACATCATCGCCGCATCTGGATGGTGTTCAAAAAGCAGCTCAGCTTGAGAGCCGAACTCGGCAATCTCTTGCGTAAATGGAAGTCTTGCGACTGGAATTACAGCGATGTCTAGCCGAGCACCCGCCGCCTTCGCAGATTCTCGCACCTTCCGATTCAAGGCTGCATGAGACACTGGCTCTGCGTGATAAGTCTTGCATTGCACAAATATCTTTTTCGGGCCATTGATCAGCACGAGATCCGCGCCATCATCGTCGCCTGAGTCGAACGTATGATCGATACGGAAACCCTCAAGGAAGTACTTTCCGAGGACGCACTCCAGCAACTGGCGGTAGGCCAACCAACCATTGATCACTTGGTCACCACCGCAGTCGTCCAGTCCACTTCCGTGGTCACGTAGATGTGGAGAAACGGTCGGCGGAAGTCTAACTCGTCGTTGACGCCGCCAGGATCATCCTCGACGCGTTCAACCTCCGAAAGGTTAAAGGCACGGGTGATCGGCGCGTGGACCTGGCGGTCGTTGGCGTAGACGACGCCTTCAAGGGCATCCAGGATGTCCTTCTGGACGTTGGCGGGGTCTGGCCGTAAGACGAGGTAGAAGAGGGTTGCCGAGACTTGAACCCGGTCCAAAAACAGGCTGTGACCAGCGGCGGCCATCGCCTCTCGGCCCGCAGCCGCGATGAGCGCCTGCGCACGCCGACGCCGCGCTGGGTTCTTGTCCTGGCAGGAGACGAACAGTCCGCCGCGCACCACAAAGTGGACCGACGGCACCTGGCTGACCTCCCCGCGCGGACGTTCGTGACCACCTACTCTCGCCCACAAAACGATGGAGGTGCCGGACAGGCTGTGCGATCACCGGGAATAAAACCTCTGTCCAAGAGGTATCGCCGATTACCCCCATATGGGCCGTATCGCGTTTCGTGAACAGGACATCTGAGCAGATATCGTCCATGTTGTGGGTTACGAGGGGAAGCGCCTCCTGCGGGAGCGGCAGCGCCGTGAGGCGGCAATGAGCACTGCTCACGCTGCATAGGGTACCGATGCGGCAAGTTTATGAACTGGCCTGAACCAGACATGAGGCTCACAATGGCTGACATGGTCGTTGATCTGAACTGGGACCTACCGCCGCGCATGGCGCCTGCCCGTCACCCGATGCTGGTCCATGCACCTGCCCTCATCCCGGTGATCGACGCCAATCTGCTGCTAAGCCTCGCGTGTAGCGCCGCTCGATCCGGTAACAGGGAAAACCTCGTCACCGGGTTGCGGATGACAGGGCGGGCCTATCCTTTCGTCGGCGCGCACGTGCCAGGTGAACTGGCTGAGCATCTGCCCAGGGTGGCTACGCGGACGAAGGCGACACCGGCCGACGCGGAGTCGATCTTGTGGGGCCAGATCATGCCACATGTGCCTGTTGTCGATCTCGCTGTGCGAGACCTTTTGAGCCCGCGGGCACGGCAGATCATGAGCGAAGACGGCGACGTCGACGATGTCGAAACGATCGCACTGGCCGAACTGCTCGCGCCGGCCGTGATCCTGTCAACGGACAAGGTGTTCGCGAAGTTCGGGCACGCGGTCGCGGCGGTGAGGGCCATCGAGCACGCCACCGCGTTCTTGCGTGCTGCGGGGATCGAGGCTACTTACGCCGATGGCTTGGCGCTGCTCGGGACGGCGGCACATTTGGGCCTACACGGCTGCGGAGCGCTGGTTCAATCGGCGCGGAGGCACCCGTTGCTCGCAGGAGCAACGCTGGCAATTGTTCTCGCGGTGGCATACCGCTACCGGTGGCACAAGGCCGAGCGCTGGCGTGCGCTGGGTCAACATGTGGTGGACATGATCGCTCCAGCGATGGAGGTCGCGAACGCCTTCGCAGACCACTGGGATAAAGCGCGCAGCGCCCTGGTCATAGTGGAAACAGTCGGCGACCCGACGCTGGAACAACGATGCGCACGGCACCTGGCACGCTGCGGCAGGGCGCTCGATCCGAGCCAATTACGCGACGCGCTTGTCTCGTCCGGTTTCCGCGTATCCGCAGCAGCCTTGCGGCGCACGATGCAGAACCATCCTGCCTTCGTACGCCTTCCCGGCGACATCTACCAGCTCGGCCGACGCGCATCAACAGGAGACAGAAACCTTGTCATCGCTTGAGACCACCGAGTACCGCACCGCCACCGTATCCGTCCGGCCATCGCGAACGGCAGTCGGATACACCGCCGATCCGGTATGGATCGACACCGAGCGGCGGGCTCTGGCTTCGATGTCCGTCGTCTGGGGCGGTTCGAGCGGAGTCCTGATTCCGGTAGATCAGCAAGGACGGTGTGACGAGCTGCTGATGCCGCATCTGCGCAACTACGACCCCGACTACGTCCACCGGCATGTACGCACCTGGAATGACTTCGCCAGGCTCAAGCCAGAACTCATCGCCGCTCAGGCAGCGAAGTATCAAGGCGAGGATGAAGACCTGGAGCAAGCCAAGGGGCGTTTGATCTCTCTGGTCATGTCGGCTCGCCGCACTGCCGCGTGCGGAGATATGTCGAGCAGCCTGACAATGCCAGGCTGCCTGAGCGGATGATCTTCGGGCACATCGGGTGGTATGGGCGGTTGTGGTCGACTGGAGGCGATGACCTTGAGACCGTCAGGCACCCGTGACGGCAGTAGCGCCGAAATGCTGTAGGCGTACGGATCTGTTGTCACACCACGGTCTTCGTCAAGGCCGTCGACAACGAGTATGAGCTGCTTATCTTGGCGCGTACACCGGTCCGCTGCGCGCGAGAGCAGGTCCAGGAACATGATCTCGCCAGTGGACTCGGTAAACATGGGCATAGGCTCGCCGAGCAGCTGAGCTAACTGCGGCAGTACGTTATCGATAAAGGCGCTACGGTCATTTTGCCCTTTGTAGCGGGCGGTAATGAAAAAGGAGACGACCTCGGCATCCGCAGGCGGGTGCAGCACGAACCACGACAACAGCGCCGACTTTCCAGCCCATGCGGGTGCCTGCCAAAGTGCGAACGAGTTGGTCGCCGGTGTCGCGCAGAAGCTGGCGAGCTCGGCGTCTCGGTCGAATAACTCGGCCGGGGCGATTCGCGCGACCTGGAAGCGGTCGTAGTTCGACCGGGCCGGTCTGTGCGCAGATGGCCGCGGCAACGCCTGCTGGTCTTGGCTGCGCAGTAGAAGCTCACGCAGCTCCTCTATGCCAAGTCGTGTGGCGAGCACGCCGAAGTCGCCCGCGGATGCCACCTGGTAGATCGCCGAGATGATCGCCTCGTGCAATCGGCCGGTTAGCCACGGATATGACACGCCTCTTTGATCCAGATAGGATTCGCCGCCAGCAGCCTCCACCGGTTTAGCCAGTGAAGACAGCTGGTTTGACACTGCAGCGGCATCCACATCCGCAGATCCGCACCGTCCACAGCGGATACGGCTGGTGGCTCAGCGAAGCGCTCACGCAGCACCGCCTTGAGGCTCTCCCGGGCAGCATCATCCTGGATTTCCGAGAGAACATCCCGGACGGCTGCCGCGACAGCGCTACGAGCTTGCGGCGTGTGGCTCCTGCAGAAACGACGGCCCCGCCGCCGAGTTCCACCAACCATCCGACGATCGCCCCGCCCAGCAGGTCCACTAACACGACACCAGTATTCCAACATCCAGCAACTTCCTCGCTGTTCGATACCGTCATCGACGGGCCAGGACGGGCGTGCAGCGGCGGCGTCCGCGGGCACCAGATCCGGATGACATGGCGGCTGACGCATCCTTCACACCCGCGCCCGCAGCCGGGCGATTGCGGATCCGGCAGCCCGGTCGACCCGGACTGGATACCGTCCAGGGCCACGAACACTTCAGCTACCTTGCACGCTCGCAAGATAGCGTCTCAAATCATCATGATCGACTGGTGTCAGTTGTCGGGAACACGACCACCTGAGGCTTACCCCGGGAGGTGGACACCGGGTTTTATGCAGCCAGGGCCAGCATAGTGGTTGATGGTTTGGTTGGGTTCTCGTAGGCGGCCGGGCAGAGATAGCCCAGTGTGGAGTGCCGTCTTCTGTTGTTGTAGAAGGATATCCAGGCGAACACGTCGAGCCGGGCGCGTTGTGGCGTTGCCCAGCGAGCGCCGTGAGGCAGTTCCCTTTTCAGCGCGGCGAACCAGGACTCGGCCACAGCGTTGTCGGTGCTCGATCCGACAGCGCCCATCGAGCGGCGGATACCGTACGCGGCGCAGGCTTTCGTGAAACGCTGCGAGGTGTACTGCGACCCGTGGTCGGCGTGGAAGATGACGCCGTCGACCTGGCCGCCTCGGGCGGCGACCGCGTGACGCAGGGCGTCGATGACCAGCTCGGCGCGCATGTGCTCGGCCATCGAGTAACCGATCAGCCTGCGTGAGTACAGGTCGATCACCGTGGCCAGGAACATCCATGACCGGCCCACCCGCAGGTAGGTGATATCCCCACACCACTTCACGTTTGGCCGGTCAGCGGTGAAGTCGCCGGCCAGCAGATCGGCGGCCGGCACTGCGGTCTTGCCGGGGATCGTGGTCCGGTACCGGCGGCGCAGGTGCAGCCCGACGATGTCGTGGCGGCGCATCAACCGGGCGACCCGCTTGCGGTTGACGCTACGGCCCTGGTCGCGCAGCTCGGCATGGATCCGGGGCACGCCGTACGTCCCGGCCGAGGCTGCGTGCTCGGCCCGGATCACCGCCACCAGCTCGGCGTCAGCGGCTGCCCTGCTCGCTCGGGCCTCGGCGCCGGCCAGCCACTTGTAATAGGCAGACCGGTTCACGGCCAGTACCCGGCACAGCCGTTGCACACCGAAAGTGTTGCGGTGCTTGGAGATGAAGGCCCAACGGCAGGCATCTACTTCATCTCCTTGGCGAAAAACTGGGCCGCCTTACGCAGGATCTCCCGCTCCTGTTGCCATTCCCGCTCCGCCTTGCGCAGCCGGGCCAGTTCGGCCCGCTCGTCGCCACTGAGCCCGCCAGCCGACCCGTTGAGCGAGTCGGCCTCGTCCGCAGCTTTGATCCACTGCCGCAGTGTCTCGTGGTTGACCCCGATCCGGTCCGCGACCGCCTTCACGCTGGAACGATCCGACGCCCGGTACAACGCCACCGCGTCATGCCGGAACTCGTCGGAATACTTCGATCGACGTCCCACCTGGACATTCCCTTCCTGAACCAACAGGTCCAAGTTTCAGGGTGTCCACCTCAAAGGGCAAACCTCAACCAAAGTGAAAAATCGATGCTAGAACCATGAGACGGCAAGTGGCCGGCGATGGAGTTCAACTCGCTACTGGGCCGTGCTGGTGGATCATGTAGCCAGCGGTCCGCCGTTACTGACTGGTGTCGCGTTTCCGATCACGGCAACGCGACGCTACGGTGCCAGTATGTCGAGCGTCCGCATCATTGCATTTTCAGGCTCCTGCCCCGGCGTCTTCGGTAAAGGGCTCGGATGACCGAGCCGTCGAATCCATCCAAGGTCTTCAGCGATGAGCTACAGAACCTATTGAATGCAGCCGGTAGGCCGTCCTTGCGTTCCATTGCAGCCGACCTTGCTAAGGACTCAGCGGATGATCGAGCGAGCATTTCAACTCTCAGCGGCTGGTTCTCTGGCCGCTACCTGCCAAGTGGCACACACATGCTGCTGCGGCTTATTTCTTTGCTCGAGCATCGTGCCACGCGGCAGTCGGCCGATTACCAGTCACGCGGGACGGAGTGGTGGCTGCGCGTGCATGACGCAGCTCTACGGCACTCTCGGCGGCGCGAAAGACCGCTCTTCGCGCCGGGCCGACTTGGCAGACCGATTCATGCCTGCTCGCCCCTCGAGCTAGAGGTGCACCCGGCCATCCAGACCGACGAACCTGGTTTGGCGGGTGTCTTACCGCCGTACGTGGCTCGTGATCACGATGCCCAGCTCCGTGCAGCGGTGGCCGGGGCGGCGGCCGGGAATAGTCAACTCGCGGTGTTAGTAGGCGGTTCAGCGACCGGGAAAACCCGTGCGTGTTGGGAAGCCGTGCGGGGGTTGCCGGAGCGGTGGTGGCTGTGGCATCCATACAATCCGACACGGCCTGAGGCCTTGGCCCGGTCGATCGATGTGGTGGGTCCGCACACCGTCCTCTGGCTGAACGAGCTTCAGCACTACCTACTCAATCCAAACGCGATAAGTGGAGAGCGGATCGCGGCTGGACTGCGCGCCCTGCTATCCGATACTAACCGCGCACCTGTACTGGTACTAGGCACGATGTGGCCCGAGGTATGGCAGCAGCTGACAGCTATGCCGTCGCCAGGTCAGCCAGATCCTCATAGCCAAGCCCGGGAACTGCTCGCTGGCCGTGTCATCTTTGTTCCGGAGACGTTCTCCGAAGCGGAGCGGGCCAGAGTGCTCGCCGTCGGTGCCGACGCTCGACTTCGCGATGCCGCTCAGCACGGTGATAGGCGGATCACTCAATATCTTGCCGGTGCTCCCGAGCTCATGGCGCGTTATCGCGCTGCCACTCCCGAGACCAGGGCGGTGCTGCACGTTGCTATGGACGCGCGGCGGCTGGGCTCAATAGCGGTCGTCCCATACGGCCTGTTGGAGAGAGCCGTTCCCAGCTATCTCACGGACGATGAGTGGGCACGCAGTGATGCCGACTGGTTGGAAACTGCATTAGCCTATGCCGCACGACCGTCTCGTGGGACGCCAGGCTTGCTCGCCCGGGTGCAGCCGCGGCCAGGCGACCGGATCAGCGGACCCGCGTACCGGCTGGCCGATTACCTTGAGCAAGTGGGCGGAATCGAACGCGCCGGCGTGGTTCCGCCAGCCGCATTTTGGGACGCCGTCTCCAACACCATTACCGATATCGAGGGACTGCGCCGCCTTGGCTTCGAGGCGCAACGGCGCGGTCGATTCCAGCGGGCCTCCCAGATCTACCGTCAGGCGGCGGAACTCGGCGACGTGGTGGCTCTGCGCGAATTGGCCGTCTTGCAGCAGGGCGCCGGTAACTCGGACACCGCGCACGCGCTGGCCCGAGAGGCTGCGGAGCGGGGGGATCCCAGCGTACTTGGGACTTTAGCGCTGCTGCGGGCGCAGTCCGAGGACCGGCCAGGCGCGATGGCGCTGTACCACGAGGCAATTGACCGCGGCGACGACGCAGCTCGAGTGGCGCTGGCCAACTTGCTCGTCGAGTCAGGCGACAGGGACACAGCCGAACATCTATTTCGTGTGGCTGCTGACCTCGGTGACACATCCGCCCTAGGGAGCCTGGCGAAGCTGCTTGCCGCAGAACAGGACCTAAATGGGGCATTGGAGCTGGCCAACCTTGCCGCCGAACGCGGTGACGCATCTGGGTTTTCGGCGGTCGCTAAGCTACAGATGGAGGTCGGGGACTTTACCGAAGCGCGGTCCCTCGCCGAGCTAGCTGCTGAACACGGCGATTCAAGCGTCCTTATCAGCTTGGCACAAGCACATAGCGAAGCGGGCCAAGTTGACGCTGCCGAGCAACTGGCGTGGCAGGCCGCCCAACGCGATGAACCCGCTGCGCTGACCCTGCTGGCGGTTTTCCAGGCCAATGCAGGAGATTGGGCATCCGCATGGGATTTGGCAACTTGGGCGTCCGAGCGAGGCGACCGCACCGCTATGCGAACTGTAGCCCGCTGCATCGCCCGAGCCGGGCATGCTGACCACGCGATCAGGCTGTTGCGGGACACAGTCGACCGTGGCATTGGGAACATCCAGCTAGACCTGGCCGCACTGCGGTTGGAGATCGGCGACGTTGAGGGCGCTCATGCTGTCTATCGCGCTGCGGCCGCAAAAGGCGACGTCGAGGCGCTCCGAGCGCTGGCACGTATCCACGGTGAGGCAGGCGACCTTGACGCTGCGTTGGCATTCGCGAAGGAGGCGGTCGACCGCGGCAGTCCTGAGGCTTTGGCTGAGTTGGCCGATTGGTACGAGCGTATGGGGGACACGATGGGCGCTCAACGGATCCGTCGGTTCGGTCTCACCGACGATGGGATGCCAGCAACTGGAATCATATTTAGCCCAGTAGGCCCTGCCTTGATCGGCGAGCTGGTTCGAGTACGCGAACACGATCTGCAGCCGCAGCTAACGGCCAACCCCACCGACTGGGCACAACCGCTGGCCGAGCTAGTCCTGAACCTGGTAACAGGGCGAATCGACGACATAAGTCGACAGATGCTAGCGACCGCAGACCGGCACATCCAACGTGTGATTCAAGAGCAGCACAGCGTCTCCCTACGGCTGGAGCAGTTGATCCGCAACGGTGTCCAGGAAGCGATCCAGGGGCCTCCTCGGGTGAACTTTAACGGCTGGATCGGCGTAGACGTCCGCAACGCCGATGGCTCGATCCCGGTTTCGGCCAGTCGTACCTTCCGCGCAGGTTTCGGCCCTTTCAATCTGGTGGTCGCTGTTGGAGTCCAGCCGTCGTTGCCGCTGACCGAGCCGCTGGTTGTCACCGGCGGTGTCGATCGACGGAGGGTTCAGTTCGAGATCGAGGTAGATAGCGACCAACCTACGTTTCGCCGATCTGCAACTCCTGTGACCATTACCACCGCAGAGGGCAGCAAAGAGATCTCGTTCCGATACGAGACAGTGTCCCGTTGGTTCGCCAACCCGCCGTGGCTGTGGGTGCGCGTTAGCCAGGCCGGCCGCACTCTGCAGAGCATCGAGCTGATTCTTGCCTCAAGCAACGGCGCAACGGAGCACGCGTGACCGTAATCGCCAGAGTGGAGGTGTTGTCCCGGTCATTCGGCCCTGGGCAGGAGGTCCGCTTCGTCTTTCCTACTATCGACGCAACAGTGCACCTGCCGCTACCGGATAGCGCGGCACTTAACGCAGCGCGCACTCTTGCCGGTGACTACCTCGGGCGGGTTGTGGAACCCGTCGTGCGTCGGCGACCGACCCTGCGCCAGGCCGCGACCGCCCTTCGGATCCTGCTGCATAAGGGTCGAGAGCTCGCCCACTTGCTGACCCAGCTTGACCGCGATCGAGTGCTAAGGCTACAACATGCATTCCGGCAAGCGTGGCCGACGTGGGCTGCGGCTGACTGGGATCGCGAGCAGATACTGCCAACGGTCGAGTTTTTCTGCCACGATGGAGCATTGCCTCTGGAGATACTGCCGGTGTTCGACTTCGGACCGATGCCCGACATCCGCATCGACGACGATCTGCGTCGCGCCGCCGCACGATTCCTGGGCTTCAGCGCGGTAGTCCACCGCATAACGCGCGACTCTGTCACGGGCGATCACACGCTGCGTAGCGATCCACTACTGCCAGTGCAGTTCTTCCGACACCGTCCTCGGTTCGGTGGCCACCGACATCCCGGCCTGCTAGGGCATCTGACCGAGGCAGTACGCCTGGAGGGGCCGTGGCCTGTCTCGGAGAGCAAGGCGGCCTTCCGCCAGGCCTTGGTGAACGCGCTCTATCATGGACGGTCGTTGGACGGCGGGGAGCCTGGGGATCCACCTGTGCAAATCCAGCACTTCGCCTGCCACTGCGACACCACGGGTCGACACGACGAGTACATGCTGACGTTAAGCACGCGGCGAAGGCAGAAGCGGACCATCACGCTTGGCGAATTGAGCGCGGAATACGACGACCGTTTCTATCAGGCACAGCATGCTGCTCAATCACGCGCGGTTATAGTGCTCGATGCTTGCGCGTCCTCGCGAACCAACCCGACCACTGCGCTGTCGTTTCCGCGGTGGTTTCTCAGCTACGGGCACCGGGCCTTCATCGGCACCGAGACCAAGGTGCCCGATGCGGTAGCGGCGGCGTTTACAGACGCCCTGTACGGCCGACTCCTCCAGGGTGCGCACCCCCTAGGTGCGGTTGTTGTTCACGCTCGGCGCGACCTGATGCGCGACACCCGCAATCCGTTGGGCATTCTGTACGTCATCTATGGCGATGTGGAGTTGATGGTTGATCGGAGGCGGCCAGATGTATACCGGGGCTCACGTGGATTGACGTAACAGGCGATTGCCAACTTCGTCGAGCATCGGAACTAGAAAGACCGCACCAGTCAGCACCACCCCGCCGACGGTCGCATTCAGCTGGATCAGTGCGGCGACGTTAGGACTGGTGCCAACCGTCCAGCATAAGTAGGCCGCAGCGGCCAGGAAGTAGAAGTGAGGCAACGGCCGCTCGTCTGGCTCGGCGCGCTGGGCGGCGAGCCATAAATAAAGAACGGTGCCCACCAGGCCGACCACAAGTGCCGCGACCAGCATTTTGTTGTGTTCGGCGCCTAGCGCTGCGGCGACCGGCACGAAGAATGCAAGCGTCTCTGCTGGAACGTACTTGGCCAAGCGTACCGAGAACTGATCACCGCCGATCGCCTCCTCTTGGGCATTGCGGAAACGGGCTGGTGGCACCACCGTACGAGGCACTGTATTCCTCCTGACACGACGTCTCGAAGTGAGGCTTACCGTTAAGTTGGACACCGGGTTTATGCGGTTAGGGCCAGCATAGCGGTTGAGGGTAGGCGGTTCTTGTCGGCGGCTGGGCGTAGGTAGCTCAGCGTGGAGTGGCGTCTTTTGTTGTTGTAGAAGGAGATCCAGCCTAAGACGTACAGGCGTGATCAGGCGGGCGCGTTGCGGTGTGGCCCATCGAGCCGTGGGTGATTGGGCTCTGGAATCGTCCTCAGAGTGGCTCGCCGAAATTCCCCATTTTGGGCGGGTTGAATGTGTTGCCTGGGGAAGACTTGGTGATTGCGCTAGTACGCGCCTGCGGAGGTGACCAAGACGAGGCGCAGCGGTGGGCAGCTGCCCGGCGGCGTATCGCCGCGGCCACACCGCCGTCGCCTGCCGCACCTGCCGACGCGGGAGGACGCGACAGGGACAACGACGTGCTGAGGGCTCGCCTTGAGGGCTCGTACAGGAGCTTGTCCAACCCGCAACGAGATATTGATCGCTAGTGCGGGGAGCGCGATCCCCTCCGTATCCCGAGAACCCACGCCGAACGAACAGTCGCGCGCCGGTGGCGCTTCGCGTGCCGCGATCTTCCTCCGTTGCTTCGCATTGACCAAGCGTGACCGGACAAGCAAGAACGTGGTGACGTTCTCCGAACGGGCCGGGGAGGTGCTGCGTGAGATCAACGCAGCGATGGTCGAGTCCGACGCAGCGTGGCCGCGCAAATATGTCGACGAGACGGAGAAGCTCAAGACGTCAATACCCGCGTTTCTTGGCCGATCGCAACGAGCTTGCTGCCGATGCGTCGCATCCAGCCTGAACAACGCGGGCCAACGCCCTCGTCACAGCACCCGGCAATTCCAAGCCCGACAAGCCCACAGTTAATTTCCCAGCAATTTTGATGCCCGGATCTGCCGCAAACCGAGCGTTGAAGTCCGCTCGGCTGTCGATGATCGGTACAGTTTGGGCCAGTTGATCGGTCAACTCGGCAACAAGGGCTTGATGTTTGTCGCTCGTTTCACATGGATGCTCTATTCGGATAGTGCTTGGCCCTGTCTGGAACCGTTATGTATCAGACGATCTGGACGGTTGTGCCGGTGGTCGGGTAAGTGCGCTCGACGATGCTCAGGATGTGAGGTCGTGGTCGTGGGGCCAGATGATGGAGTCGTCGGTGCGGATCCCGGTTAGGTTGGCGCCGGTCAGGTTTGTGTCGGTGAGATTGGCGCCGCGCAGGTCAGCGTTGCTGAGGTCGGCGCCGCTGAGATCGGCTTGCTGGAGATGGGCGTGTCTGAGGTCGGCGCCGACCAGGCTTGCTTGATTCAGGTTGGCCAGCCGCAGGTCGCAGTTTTTGAAGCCGCTGCGGTCGAGGACGGCGCCGCGCAGCCAGGCGCGGGCGAGGTTGGCGTGGTTGAAGTTGCTGTTGGTGAACTGGGAGCCGTCGTTGACTTGGAGGCTGCGTAGGTCCGTTCGTGCAAGATATAGCCGCGCCGCGTTCGGGTCGACCAGTCTGCGTGAGAGCACGTTCATGGCGGCTTGTACGTCCGGTTTGCGCACTCGCAGCCACGGCACTTTCCGGTCGACGGTTTCGGTGGGATGCGGCTCAGGCGAGCCTGCCGTGGTGTCTGGCCATGGTGAGCGGTGGCGGATGAACGCACCGAGCATGAACATGATCGTGACTCGTTCGTCCGGTGTGGTTCGGGCGATGCGTTCCAAGGCGTAAAGGCCGCCGATGCGTACGTCGAGTTTGTCGTCTCCGATCTGGTCGACGGCGTGGCTGAACTGTTGGGTGACGTGGACGTCTCGGCTGATGTGGACTTGTCGCCAGGTGGCGATCGCACCCATGATGATCACGATGCCGGCCAGTGCTTGCAGGAGCATGGTCCGTAGGCTGTTCTGAAGTTGTCCCTGCGCCTGCTGTAGCTCGATGCGGCGCTGCACGTCGGTGATCAGGGCGAAATCGGGGCCTGCCAGGTTGGGATACGCCCAGGTGGGAAAGTAAACGAGCAGGATGGTTGCCGCGGCTACGCCAATCACCGAGGCTGCCAGGACACGCCACCTTGCCGTCCGGCCGGTTTTGAGAATCACTCCAATGTTGTACCGGCTTTCCGCACCCCGGCCATCGGATGTGTTGGCACAACGACACCCGGGCATCTTCTGTAGTCGACGGGGTGGGTTGGTTTAGGTGTGGCGGGGGTCGAGGGTCGGGTGGCCGTGTACGTAACTGGTGGGTGGTAGTGGCACCAGTTGCGCCGCTTGGGTGTTTTTGCGTGTGCTTCCCAGTCCGAGGCCGACTCGTTGCAGTGTGGGGTGTGTGCGCAGGACGGTGATGTCGGCTGGGTGGAGGTGGCCCATGTCGGCCAGCATCAGGTCGGTCAAGGCTGGCGCCGTCAGTAGCGGGGTCAGGTCGGTCAGGCCTTTCATCGTCTCCAGGTGGATGCGTTGCAGTTGGGTGCACGCGTGTAGTGGCGGCAGCTGGGTGATGTGGCGGATGGCTTGCAGGAACAGGTGTTGCAGGGTGTCGAGCCGTCCGATGGCGGAGATGTCGTGTAGGCCGCGGATCTGCCACAGTTCGAGGTATTGCGGCCGGCCGATTTGAGGAAGCAGGTCGAGGTTGTGGGTGCCGCCGAGTTTGATGTCGAGCGCCAGCAGTTGTCGTAACGGGGTCAGAATGGTCAAGTCGGGTAGCGTGACAGACCGCAACGTGAGGCTGGTAAGGCTTTGCAGGCCGGAGATGACCTCGATGTCTTTGGTGTGACCTTCCAGGGTGAGGCGCCGCAGGTGGCCGAAGCGCTGCAGCGGCGCCAGCGACAGGCGTTTCTTGGTGGCGCCCAAACCGAGGTGGAAGACGTCATCGGGCAGATACCCGAGCCCTTCGATGTCGGCCAGCCCGTAGGCGTCAGCCTCGAACGCGCGCTGGTTCGGGAAGAAGCGCAGGAAGTCCAGGTTGGTGATGGGCGGGTCGCCACCGCCGAAGTAGGCGCGCAGGATGACTTTCGGATAGTCGGCCAGCCACTGCCCGAGAGTTGCGTAGTCGGCGTCGGTCAAGCCGCTGGAGAATTGGACCGTACCAAGCGGGTCCATCGGAGCAAGCATGTCCTCGGTCAACGGCGAGGACACGTCACGAAGCCACTGCAGCGGCGAGGTGATCGTCACCCCGCCGATGATGCCCGACGTCCCATCATCGCGTCGGCCCGGGCTGGGCGTAGCGCTGGCAATTGACGCTCGGACATGGGATGGCATGACTGCCGGATACACGCCTACCTCAGCGGAGCGGGCCGGGATCAGCTTCGCTGAGCTGCCTTTGCGTGACAACATGCGCGGATCTGCCGCTGGTGGTGCGTGAGTGGGAGTGAGGTCGGGCGAGTCGTCTGATTCCAGGTGATCGTCGAGGCATGACGGTCGTCAATGAGATCATGCAGGATGGCGAGAGTAGGCTCCTGGAGATAGCCGTGGCCGCGCACCTGTCGCGGTATCAGGGCGAGTCCCGTACCCATACCCAGTCGGATCTTCAGGTGTTCTTGCGCTGGTGCGCCGAGCGGCAGCTGGATCCGCTTCAAGTCAGACGTGTCGACATCGAATTATTCCTGCGCTGGCTACAGGAGACCCGTCGGTTCAAGCCGTCCACGGTGTCTCGGCGGTTGTCGGTGGTGACCTGCTTCTACCGCACGTGCGTCATCGACACCGTCCTTGCCACCTCACCAGCTGCTTACGTCCGCCGGCCCAGCGTTCCAGCGGAATCCCCCACCTTGGGACTGTCGCATCTGCAGTTCGAGGCGATGATCGTGGCAGCCCGAACCTCCACCAACCGCTGCGACTACGCGTTGGTGGCGATGCTCGGCCTTCTCGGGCTGCGGATCTTCGAAGCCTGCCAGGCCGATATCGCCGATCTGGGTGAGGAACACGGCCACCGTGTCCTGCGCGTTTTTGGCAAGGGCAACAAGACCATCCGGGTGCCTTTACCGCCGGCGGTCGGTCGGGCCATCGACCGCGCCGTTGGTGATCGGACCAGCGGACCGATCCTGCTCAATGTGCGTGGGAGGCGCATGGATCGGCATGCGGCGACTCGCCGGTTGCGTCATCTTGCTGCGG
Organism: Allorhizocola rhizosphaerae; assembly: GCF_003426775.1. Lineage (GTDB taxonomy): Bacteria > Actinomycetota > Actinomycetes > Mycobacteriales > Micromonosporaceae > Allorhizocola > Allorhizocola rhizosphaerae. The sequence goes on from NZ_QJUG01000142.1 coordinate 21,279, forward strand.
CGTCGGGGGTGCGGATCGCCCGGATGCATCCGCATATGCTGCGCCATACGTACGTGACCACCATGCTCGATGCCGGGGTCAGCCTGCGTGACGCGCAGATCGCCGCACGGCACGCCGACCCGCGGACCACCATGCGCTACGACCGGGCACGCAAGAACCTCGACCGGCACGCCAACTACATCCTGGCCGCCTTCATGGCCTCCGGCACATGATCAACAGTCAGCACGCGGTCACGACCGTCTAACGTGGACCAGCATTCGGCCGAGGCCGAGTAGTGTGTGCACCGCGCGCTCAAGGCGGTGTAATAGGCGTTCATTGGGGCCGAGCTTCGAGCAGACGTGCGCGCCGCCATCGAGGAGCCGCTGAAACGTGACGAGCCAGCCGACGCGGCGAATCGTCGTGTTTACACCGACGCTGGTCAAGATTACGCGTCAGAGGACTTCCTTGGTTATTGGGAGTCGTGCGGCGTCGCGGACGTTGCGCTCGAGGCCGCCCGGCTCGCCTGGTCGAAGGTGCCCAACATGATCCGCGACGAACTGGTCGAGATCGTCCACCGAGGCAACGGCACGGAATCCTGAACCGGATCATGAGATCCGCGAAGGAAGGTGAGCGTCGTGGCCGGTCGGTTGAGCGTTCTGGCGTGCCGCCTCGACCGGCTGGGCATATCAGCTGTGTCGGTTTATGCCGACGGTGGCGGTGCCGTTGCCGTCCCAATCGCCGACGATCGGTGAGTCCGTGGCTGCGTTGCCGTATCCGAAGGACATGGATGCCCAACCGCCGCTGTTGTCGTTGCGTAGGTGCCATTGCCATTCGCCGTTGACGTTGCGCACGATGCCCGGGGTCATGTTGCCGTTGCCGTCCCAGTCTCCGGTGATAGGCCGGTCGGTGACGGCGTTGCCGTAGCCGAAGACCACGTCCGTGTTGCC
>NZ_QJUG01000143.1 GCF_003426775.1 Allorhizocola rhizosphaerae
CGCGCGGGGCGGCCGGGTCACGCGCCGGGCGGGCGGTGCTTTGGGCGGGCGGTGGGTCCTGAGGTCGTTGGTCGGGCGGTGTGGAGTGGGGTGGTTGGTCGTGGGCGGGCCTGGTGCGTGGTGTGCAGTCGCAGGCTGGGTGCGGAGTCCAGGTGCGACGGCGCCAGGGGGCGACTCCGTCGATCTCGACGGTGGTGCCGATGGTGGTGGGGTCGCCGCCGTCGATGAACGTGAGCACCTCGGCGGCGGCGAAACCGGCAGCGGTCATGAGGGTTGCCGCCGCGCACGGGCCGGGGTCGGTCTCCAGCTGCGCAACCAGCTGCGGCCAAGCCGGGTCGCGGTCGGTGCGGTGCAGGTCGAGGCAGCGTAAGCACGGACCGCGGTCCGACGGGATCAGCGGGCCGACGATGGCCACGCCGTCGCGCACGCCGAACACCAGCCGCGGCGGGCGCTGCCGCGCCCCGCGCCGGCCCACGTCGACCAGCCGCCCGATCTGCACGACGAAGGCGCTGTCGGCGCGGACGGTCGGGGAGCGGTCGGCGGAGATGACCGGCTTGGCGGTGTCGCCCGCCTCGGTAACCTTGCCGACCGTGCCCACGCCGGCCTCGGCCAGGGTTGTGATCAGGTGCGCGGCCACGGGTCCGTCGCCCGCGATGATCACGCGGGCGGTGTGCCGCCGGTGCAGGATGGTGGCCGGTGAGGCGGGCCGCTGGCGAAACCGCAGGGCCAGGGCCGCGGCCTCGCGCGCGATCCGGCCGCGCCGCTCGGCTGGGACGGCCGGGGGCATCAGGGTGTCCGCGGCCACCACGAGGCCCGTGCCGGTGAGGACGGCTAGCACCTCGCGCGCCTCGTCTTCGGGCAGGCCGATGCGCGCCAGCTCGGCGATGATCATCGGCTCGGTGTGCGAGCCGTCGAGCATGTCGAACAGCTTGGCGGCGGCCGGGTGCGGCAGCTCAAGGACGACTGCCTGCCGTGGATCGGTGCCGAGCTGGACGTGGTGGCGGTCGCGCCAGAGCGGGCGCAGGCCAGGAAGCAGGGTGGGCCGGGGGATCAGCGACGAGCGACTCACGCCAACGAGGATGACTCACCGCCACTCGTACACAAGAGTTATCCACAGGCCATCCCCGTCGATCAAGCTGTTGTCCACAAGTTATCCACAGGCCCCGGCGGCGGGGTGTGGATATGCGATAGCTGTGCGTAGCCATGCGCATGTGGACAGTCGTGTGGGCGGATGGAATCGGACCATCCGCCCACGGATGGCGACCTACGCCTTGCCGAGGATCCGGTTGACCGTGGTACCGCAGACCGGGCAGGGCCCCTTGGCCATCCTCATGTTGGTCTTGGACACCGTCACCGTCCCCTCGAAGTCTCGCTTTTGCTTGCACTTCACGCAGTAACCGTTGTACGTCTCCGTCTTCGCAGCCACGTTTCCTCCAATGCTGACGACTCAATGCTTACGCCGTGGTCGGTGGAAGTCTGCCTGTCCGGACACGACAGACAAGTCAGGTAAGCCGGGACACGCCGGAGCTATCGCGTTTATCGGATATGAAGGCGCTTCCGGTTCACCCGCGATGGAGGAATTTTCCCGGCTAACCGCACTTATTCCGGCGAATTTGGCGATGATCCAAAATTTGGCTCTTGCGGCACCCCCGCATCCGTTAGCTAGCGTCCTTCCCGTGAGCGGAACCCTGATCTCACCAGGTCAGTTCCCGCCAGCTAAGCCGTCTGGCGGGGGCAACTGATGGCCGGTGGACGCAAGCCAGTTGTCGAAGTGCGGCGCAGTGCAAGGCGCCGCCGAACTGTGTCGGCCTACCGTGACGGCGAACGCGTCGTCGTGCTTATCCCCAACCAATTCTCGCGGGCCGAGGAGACCGAATGGGTCGACCGGATGCTCGCCCGGCTCGCCGCCCGCGACCAGCGCACCCGCCGCAGCGATGACGACCTGGCCACCCGGGCGAGGCTCCTGGCAGCGCGCTACCTGCCCGAATATGGCGACGTCGCGATACCGTCCAGCATCCGCTGGGTGACCAACCAGAACGGCCGCTGGGGCTCGTGCACCCCATCGGACCGCAGCATCAGGATTTCCGACAAGGTAAAAGACATGCCCGCCTGGGTTGCCGACTACGTCCTGCTGCACGAGCTGGCCCACCTCGTCGTCCCCGGGCACAACGCCCGCTTCTGGAGCCTCGTCGGGCGCTATCCGCGCACCGAACGGGCCCGGGGCTACCTCGAAGGGATCGCGGCGGCTCAGCTCGTCTGAGCGCCGCCGGTGCCCCCGCTCTCGCCGCCCTCGTTATCGTCCTTGCCCTCGTCGTTGCCCTTGCTCTCGTTGAAGTCGTCGAACCCGTCGAAGCCCTCCAGCTCGCCCAGGTCCAACTGGGACTGCGCGAACGCGTCCGGATCGGCGAAGTCCTCTTCGGACGGAAGCAGATCGGGGTGTCCCCACAGCGCGTCGCGCCCCGACACGCCACGATGCTCGGTCAGCGCCGTCCACAGGGCGGCGGCCTCGCGTAGCCGGCGCGGGCGCAGCTCCAGCCCGACGAGTGCGGCGAAAGTCGACTCGGCCGGGCCACCTGCGGCGCGCCTGCGCCGGAACGCCTCCGACAGCTTCACGACGTTGGGCAAACGCCCCTGGGCGGCCGCCTCGACCACGTGCACGACCCAGCCCTCGACCAGCGCCAGCGCGGTTTCGAGCCGGTTGAGCGCGGCCCGCTGCTGCTCGGTGTCCTCCTGTGCGAAGATCCCTTCGAGCTGGATCTCGCGCATGGTCTCCGGATCGGACGGATCGATGCGCCGCATGGCCTCCTCGATGGCCTCGCGGTCGACGCGGATGCCGCGCGCGTAGGCCTCGACCGCGGTGAGCACATGCCCCCGCAGCCAGGGCACGTGACCGAACAGGCGCTGGTGCGCGGCCTCGCGCAGGGCCACGAACAGGCGCACCTCGTCCGGATCAAGTTCGAGGCCTTCCCGGTACCCCCTGATATTGGCGGGGAGCAACGCGGCGGTCCCGGCCGGCCCGAGCGGCAACCCGATGTCACCTGCGGAAAGCACCTCGGTGGCGAGCTTTGCCAGGGCTTGGCCGAACTGGCCGCCGAACAGCGCCCCACCGAGCGCGGTGATCATCGTTGACATGGGCCCGAGCTGGGCGCGCGCCTCTGGCGGCACAAGATCGCCCATGGCGGCGACCATGCGGGCGGCGACGGGATCGGCGAGCTTCCGCCAGACATCCATCGTGTTATATATCCACTCGTTGCGGTTCCAAGCGGCGGTGGTGATCACTCCGCTCGGCAGCGCGGTGGTCGGCTCAAGCCACAGGTCGGCCAGGCGCAGCGCCTCACCGATCTCGGCGCGCTCGGCGGCCGTGACGGCGGGATCGCCCTCGCTGTTGAGCGCGCTCGTGGCCACCTGACGGGCGAGGTCCCAGTTGACCGGGCCGGTTGAACCTCCGCTCTGCGCCGCGGCCATGAGTTGCTGCAACCCGGCGAGAAACTGCTGCATCTGCTGCGGGTCATTGGGATCTGGTGGTTGGCCGCCCGGGAGGGCAAAGCCGAACGGGGTGTCTGGCACGTGTTCCAAGGTACGCCAACTTGAGCCGACCTGACTCATACCCGCCCCGCTGGATCCGGGAGATCGGGGGAATGTCAGGGGCACCGGTTAGGCTTTCGCGCATGAGGCGTAGGGGTCTGACCGTTTTGCTCGGTGCGCTGCTCACGCTGCTGCTGGGCTGGCAGATCGGTCGGGCGGACGTGCCCTACGTCGCGTTGAGCCCGGGGCCGACGGTCGACACCTTGGGCGCCGTCAACGGTTCCGGCGACACCTGCACCGATCCCGCGACGCCCGCGCCTTCCCCTCCGCCCTCTCCCGAACCGGCCTGCCAGCTCGTGATCCAAATCACCGGCGCGCCGACCACCGAGAGCAAGGGTCAGTTGCGGATGGTCACGGTTTCGGTGCAGTCCGGCATGACCCTGCTTGAGGCGATCCGGGGCTGGCTCTCCGGCGAGGACGCGGTGGTCCCGCGCAAGCTGATCTATCCGGAAAACAAGACCGAGCAAGAGGTCGAGCAGGAAAACAAGCAGGAATTCGAAAACTCCCAGACCAGTGCCGAGACCGCTGCCCTCAAATTCCTTGGGTACCAGGTGCAGGTCGCGGTGAGCCAGGTGACCGCGGGCGGCGCGGCCGAGGGCAAGCTGCAGACCGACGACATCATCGAGTCGGTCGACGGCGTCGCCGTCACCTCGCCGCAGAGTCTGCTCGACATGGTTCGGGCCAAGCCGGCCGGCACGACGCTGCGCATCGGCTATGCGCGGGGCGGTGCCAAGAGCACGGTCGACCTGGTGTCCAAGGCCGCCGACGACGGCAGCCCCAGGATCGGCGTCGGCATCAAGGCCGTGCAGCCTCACCCGTTCGAGTTGCGAATCAAGCTCGACAAGATCGGTGGGCCGAGCGCGGGCATGATGTTCGCGCTCGGCATCATCGACAAGGTCAAGCCCGAGGACATGACGCACGGCAAGGTCATCGCGGGCACGGGCACGATCGACGACGAGGGCCGGGTCGGGGCGATCGGCGGTGTGCCGCAGAAGCTTCACGGCGCCAAGGAGGCGGGCGCGACCGTCTTCCTCGTGCCGGCCGCCAACTGTGCCGAGGCCAAGGCCAACGTGCCTGACGGGCTGACGCTGGTCAAGGTGGGCACACTAGACGAGGCGGTCAAGGCGCTCGACGCACTTGGCACAGGTGGCCCACTCCCGTCCTGTTGACATACAGGTTCGAGACGTAGGCTGACCACCGTGGTGAACAGATCAAGCCAGCTACCCCGGATGAGCCGTCGCAGCCGGGCCTGGCTCATCGTCCTGACCGGACTGCTCGTCGGATTCGCGGTGCTCGGCTGGGTCGTCGAAGCGTGGACGGAGTGGCTCTGGTTCACCGAACTAGGCGCCACACAGGTCTTCAGCGGGCAGCTGTGGACCCGGATCGGGCTGTTCGCCGTGGCGTTCGTGCTCGTGGGCGGGTTCATCTTCGCCAACCTGTGGCTTGCCTACCGGATGCGGCCGTTTCTGCCCCCGACCGGGCTGCGGCAGGAGGCGCTGGAGCGATATAGATACCTGCTCGGGCCGCGGCTGGGCCGGTGGTTCGCCATCGTGTCCGGCGTGATCGCCTTCTTCGCCGGGCTCGCCGCGCAGGGCCATTGGCAACAGTGGATGCTATTCCGCAACGCCGAGCCGTTCAACGTGCCGGATCCTGTGTTTGGGATAGACATCGGCTTCTATATCTTCCGCCTTCCGTTCTGGCAGTACCTGTTGGGCACCGGCTTCACGGTGACCGTGCTCGGGCTGCTCGGCGCGCTGGCGGTGCACTACCTCTACGGCGGGCTGCGCCTGTCCGGGCCGGGCGACCGGATCACGACCGCGGCGCGGGCGCACCTGACCGGCCTGGTGGCGCTGTTCGTGATCCTGAAGGCGGTCGCTTACGTGGTCGACCAGCGGGCCCTGCTGCTCGACACGATTGCCGGGACGAAGCTCACCGGTGCGGGATACACGGCGATCAACGCGTTGCTCCCCGCCAAGGAGATGCTCACCTACATCTCGGTGATCGTGGCGATCGCGATTCTGGTGTTCTCCAATGCCGTGATGCGCAACCTGGTGTGGCCGGGCCTGGCGCTCGGCCTGCTCGGGATCTCGGCGGTCGCGATCGGCGGGATCTACCCGTGGGGCGTGCAGACGTTGCAGGTCGAGCCGAGCCGCAACGTCGTGGAGGCCGAATTCATCAAGCGGGCCATCGACTCGACGCGCACGGCGTTCGGGTTGGAGGCGACGAAGAAGACCGACTATCGGTCGGGTGTGGTGGTGCCGCCGGCGTCGCTGGCGCAGGATCAGACGATCGTGCCCAACATCCGGCTGCTCGACCCGGCCGTGGTGTCGGAGGCTTACACGCAGCTGTCGCAGGTGCGCAGCTTCTACCACTTCGGCGACAAGCTTGACATCGACCGTTATCAGGTCGGCGGCAAGACGCAGGACTACGTTGTCGGGCTGCGCGAGCTGTCCTACAGCGCGCTGACCGGCACGCAGGACAACTGGATCAACCGGCACACGATCTACACGCACGGATATGGGTTGGTGGCCGCGCCGGCCAACGAGATCTGCGGTGCGGGCCAGCCCAAGTTCGTGTCCGGGTTCTTCGCGGGAGCGACGAGCACCAGCGGCGGGTGCACGTCGGCTCAGGACGAGATCCCGGTGCAGCAGCCACGGGTGTACTACGGCGAGCAGATGAGCGAGTACGCCATTGTGGGCAAGCCCTCACCGACCTCGCCCGACGCCGAGTACGACCGGCCGGTGGGGGAGACGACAGACGCCCACCACACCTACGAGGGCAAGGGCGGGGTGCCGATCGGATCCCTGTGGCGGCAGCTGCTGTACTCGGTGAAGTTCGCCGAGTCCAACTTCCTGCTGGCGGACGCGGTCAACGACAACTCGAAGCTGCTCTACGAGCGGGACCCGCGCACCCGGGTGCAGAAGGTCGCGCCGTTCCTCACGCTGGACGGCGACCCTTACCCGGCGGCAGTGGGCGGGCGCATCGTCTGGATCATCGACGGCTACACGACGTCGGCGAACTTCCCCTATTCGAAGCGCGTCGATCTGCGCGAGGTGACGAACGACTCGCTGACCGGCGATGGCACATTCCAGCTGGACCGGCAGCAGATCAATTACATCCGCAACTCAGTGAAGGCCACGGTCGACGCCTACGACGGGACCGTGACGCTCTACGAGTTCGACCAGAAGGACCCGCTGCTGAAGGCGTGGAACAACGCGTTCGGCGGCAAGCTGGTCAAGCCAAAGAGCGAGGTTCCGGCGGAACTGGCGGCGCACTTCCGGTACCCGGCGGATCTGTTCAAGGTGCAGCGCGACCTGCTGACGCAATTCCACGTGACGGAGGCCAACGACTTCTACACCGAGGCCGACTTCTGGGCGGTGCCCGATGACCCGGCCAAGGCGGTCAAGGCCAAGCAGCCGCCCTACTACCTGCTGACCGAGCTGCCCGGACAGGGCGACCCCCGCTTCCAGATCGTGGCTGCGGTCACACCGCGGGACCGGCAGAACCTCGCCGCGCTTATCTCAGGGTCCTATGTGGACGGCGAGCCCCGATTGGAGCTGCTGGAGCTGGGCAAGGACAGCCCGATTTCCGGTCCCATCCAGGCGCAGCAGAAGATGGAAAACTTCCCCGATGCGCGAAGTCAGCTCAACATCTGGGGGACCAACGGCGTCAAGGGCAATCTGCTCTCGCTGCCGTACGAGGGCGGCATGCTCTATGTCGAGCCCATCTACCTCAAGAGCAGCGGCGAACGGGCCTACCCGCAGCTGCAGCGGGTGCTGATGAACTTCGGTGAGAAGGTGGCCTTCGCCGAAACGGTGCAGGCCGGCATCGCCCAGCTGGTGGGCGGCGCCACACCGGCGCCACCGCCACCGCCGACCGACCAGCCACCGCCAACCACCGGTGGGGACAATGCCGCTGCCTTGGCGGCAGCCGCAGCCAAGGTCAACAAGGCGATCGAGGACCTGCGGGCGGCCCAGCAGAAGGGCGACTTCGCCGCAATCGGCAAGGCAATGGCCGACCTCGATGCCGCCATCAAGGAGTTCCAGGCCGCGCAGGCCGCCGCCACCAACCCGGCGGCCTCACCCTCGCCCAGCCCTTCACCCTCGCCATCGGGGTGAGCGATCCGGATTTGCAGTTTGCGTGGGGTACGAGCTAACCTGGTCAAGCCGACGCGGGGTGGAGCAGCTCGGTAGCTCGCTGGGCTCATAACCCAGAGGTCGCAGGTTCAAATCCTGTCCCCGCTACTCAGGGAAAACCCCCGATCAGAGGTCACTCTGATCGGGGGTTTCTTCGTCTTTGCACACGTCCGGTGCATTCGTTGCCCTGTTCATCGTCCACGAACATTCATGGTCGCGATCTCGTGAGCCGCGTCACGAATGCTGGGGGAGCAGACGTCGAAGGGCGAAGGCCACCGCAGGGCGCACACCTCGGCCCGCCGTAGCCGGTGGTGGCGGCAAGCAGATTTTGATGTGCTTGAGGAACTTGCGCCTCCGCGCGCGGCCGTCCATACGGTCGGTGGTTTCAGTTGCTCCGCAACGTTTCCACGACGTCCCACCAGCGTACCGTGTTGGCGAGTGCGGCAGGCAGCACCGGTTGTACATTCCGGACGGTCTTCCGCTCCAGTCCAGGTGATTCCCTTTGAGCACCAAGCCTTTATGGAACCGGCGACAGGCCTTCAGCGCGGCGTGGACCGTTGCGCCCGACGCGTCGGCCACCTGTTGCGCTGTTGGCTCCTTCCCATTGCCTTGGCCCGGATAAGCCGAGCCGGAACCGGCCTTCGGCGCCAAAGGTCGTTGCGCCGTAGGTCGCTCCACGTCGACGCCGGGGGTAGAACCCGGCAACCCCTACGGGCGGGCCGACAGCGAAGGAAGGCGAGAAACCACCACGCGGAAACTCAACCCGCACAACCGATGCGCAGCGCACACCATGGAAGACCGGCCGTTTGGCACGCAGATGTCGACACGCGAGGTTCATCAACACGCCCGCACGAACTCACCATCATGGGGTCAGGATTTCGGCCGGCCGCCGCCTGTCGACTCGCGCCCTCCGGCCTTCGGCCCAGCGCGGCCGGCAGCGGTTCGGGACCTGAGCGAGCGTCACGCCCGGTGACCGAAGCCCGGTTTGAGGAGTTCGAGACCGACGCGTTCGCTCAATAACGGCTTGCCGACCGGACCTCGAAAACGCCGCCAGCACTCCCCTCGCGACGCTGATCCTTCAAAACCGAAAGTTAGTCCACAAGTGCACCCCCGCACAGATTGGCAACTGTTCCGGTGATGGCTCCAGCGCGATCTGAAGCCAGGAACGCGGCCGTCTCTGCTATCTCCGAGAGCGTGGGCAGCCTTTTAGAAGCGTCCCCTGCGCCAGCCCGCCTTCGAGAAACTCCTGGACCGACAGCCCGCCCGCGGATGCCATCTGCTGGAAGAGGTCCCTGGTGTAGGAACCCGCTGCCGGCGCATCGACGACAGCGTGTGGGCGGATGCCGATGACCCGGATGTTGCTGGTGCCAGCTCCGCCGCCAGAAGCCGCGAGAAGGCCTCCTTGCCGGCCGCGCGCACGCCGTGCCCCAAGATGCCGCCTATGGCTAGCTTGGCACCCGGCTCGGACAACGTCAGGATGACGCCCGGACGCTTGCGACCCATGTGCGGTGCCACAGCCTTGCTGGTGATGGCGCCGCCGATAGGGCCCACGCCTCCATAGATCACAGCGTTCTTATCCGTAAGCAGCAATCCGCTCATGTGTATGTTCTCCAGACGTGTACGGCCTCTGCAAGACAGTAACCGCGGTCGGTTGTAAAAAACAACTAGACGTTATGGTGCTTTAGGATCACGTTGGATGAGGAGAGTGGTCATGCCAACCAGCCGTAGCTATCGGGACTCATGTGGGATCGCCCGCGCCCTCGACGTCGTCGGGGAGCGATGGGCCCTGCTGGTCGTCCGCGAGCTGCTCTTCGCGCCTCAACGTTTCTCCGAACTGCGGCATGCTCTGCCCCACATCAGCTCGAACCTGCTCGCAGACCGACTCCGAGAACTCGAACACAACGGCGTGATCCGCCGTGGACTCGCACCGGCGGAAGGCCCGCAGGTCTACGAACTGACCGAATGGGGTCGGAAGCTGGAACCGATCCTGCTGGCTCTGGGCGACTGGGGGATCGACGCCCCGCAACCCCCGCCGCCGACCGTGCTCAGCGCCACCTCTGTGCTGATCTTCTTGCAAGGTGTCGCTCGCCCTGACCCCGCGGCGCCGCCGATGACTTGCCGTCTTGAGCTAGACGGTCGGGTTTGGACGGTCCGCCTTGCGTCCGGACGGGTTCAAGTGCAGCCGGGTGAACCCACAACGGCAGACGTCTCGCTCCGAGCGGAGCCCAAGACCCTCAACGCCCTGCTGGCCGATCCGGCCACACTCGCAACCGCATGCGCCGACGGCAGCGCCGCCGTCGTAGGAGATCTGTCGGCCATCGGACGGCTGCTGCACGCGGTCAACGACCCGTGGCCCTCCGACGGCCATACGAGTGTCTCTTAAGGCGCGCCATTCAGAAGTGGATACGCAGAAGTTCGGGGACCGCACCATTTATTGATCCGCATGTCTGATGTGGGTGGCAAATCGGCCCAAGCAGTGACCAGTTACTCAACGCAATTGGGCCGAAAGGCTGACCCCGGGGAGAGACAAATGAGCGAGGATGGTCAGCGCTTTTGCCGCAAGGCAAGGCCGTCCACCCTAAATCCATAGTGGACGTGACCTCAAGCGGGGAGTGTGAATGTCCCAACTTCGCCGAGTCGGTCGCTCGGTTGTGGCCGGAATCGTCTTTGCTGCCACGGCGACCACCGCGATCGTTTCCAACGCAGGGGCCGCATATGCGGGCCCGCCCGACGACAAGAAGGTGCCGGGCCTCCTGAAAGCCGCCGACCACGGCGTCATCAAGGACAGCTACATCGTGGTCCTGAAGGACACCAAGGCCAAGGCGGCTGACGTCCACGCCAGTGCCAAGGCGCTGACCCAACGATACGGTGGCGTCGTTTCCCACACCTACACGCGCTCCATCCGCGGTTTCGCCGCGCAGATGAACGAGGCGCAGGCCAAGCAGCTTGCCGCCAGCGCCGACGTGGCTTATGTGGAGCAAAACCGCAAGGTTTCCAAGACTGACACCCAGGTAAACCCGCCGTCGTGGGGCCTGGACCGCGTGGATCAGTTCTTCGCGCCGCTGAACAAGCGGTACGTGTATCCCAATACGGCGAGCAACGTGCGCGCGTACGTCATCGACACCGGTATCCGGATCACGCACCAGGAATTCGGTGGCCGGGCGAGCTACGGCTACGACTTCATTGACAACGACCCCATCGCGGACGACTGCGCCGGCCACGGCACGCATGTCGCCGGCACCATCGGCGGCACGAACTACGGCATTGCCAAGGGCGTCCAGCTGGTGGCCGTGCGGGTGCTCGACTGCCTCGGTGAGGGGTCTTACGCCCAGGTTATCGCGGGCGTCGACTGGGTCACCGCGAACGCCGTCAAGCCGGCGGTCGCCAACATGAGCCTGGGCGGCGGCGGCTTCAGCGCGCTCGACGCGGCGGTTCAGGCGTCCATCGACTCCGGCGTCAGCTACTCCGTCTCCGCCGGAAACGCGGGTGATGACGCGTGCCTGTACTCGCCGGCTCGGACGAGTGGGGCGATCACCGTTGGCGCCACCGACGAGGTCGACTTCCGCACGTCGTTCTCCAACTGGGGATCCTGTGTGGACATTCACGCGCCGGGTCACCACATTCCGTCTGCGGTGGCCGACAGCGACACGGCGATCGATCGGTACAGCGGCACCTCGATGGCCAGCCCGCACGTCGCCGGCGCTGCGGCGCTTGCGCTTTCCGCCAACCCTGGCTGGACCCCCACGCAGGTGAGGAACCACCTCGTTTACGGCGGCACCCGCCGGGTCGTGCGGAACACGGCCGCGACCTCCACGAGGCCTGTCACGAGCGACGTGTTTCTGCGCATCGGCACGGTGGCCGTGCCGTTCGTTACCGGCCTGCGTTCGCTGACCAACGGCAAGAACGTCTCCGTTGGCGCGGGCGGCACCCAGCCGCTGCTGGCCAGCCTGCCGCCGAACCAGATCGGCGAGCCGGAGAAGTTCACCACGGCCAGCGCCGGGGGCGGCTTCTACACGTTGGCGTCGTGGGCAAACGGGAAGTATGTCAGCGCCACCTCGGGTGGCACCGGTCCGCTGATGGCCAACGCCAGCGCCGTCACGGATGCCGAGCGGTTCCTGCCTCAAATGAACGGCGATGGCACGGTCAGCCTGAAGAACAAGCTGACCGGATTGTGGGTCACCGCGCCGGCGGGCGGCGCAGAGCCGCTGGTCGCCACCGCGTCCACGATCGGCCAGGCGGAGAAGTTCATTTGGGCAACGCCGGCGGCTGTTGTCGCGTTGCGTGCGGTTGTCAACAACAAGATTGTGACTACGCCGAACTTCGGCGCGAGTCCGTTGATCGCCAGTGCCACCGCAGTCACCTATATCGAGCGATTCGACATGCTGGACATGGGTGACGACGCCATCGTGCTGCGGGCACACTCCGACAAGAAGTACGTCACGGCAACGAACAACGGCAGCTCGCCGCTGATCGCCAACTCGACAACAATCGGTGAGCCGCAGACATTCTGGCTCTACCACTACGGCGACGGCAGCCTGCTCTTCCAGTCCGCCACCAACGGCTACCTGGTGGAAGCGCCGAACAACGGCGACTCGCCGCTGATCGCCAGCTTCAACCCATTCATCCAGGACCCGACCCCGGAAACGATGTTCTTGCACGAGGTCCTCTCCGTTAACTGAATCCTGGCAAGGCTCAGCCGGGCCGCCGAGACTCTCGTCTCGGCGGCCCAACTCGTTCTGTCAGGGCTGCCGCCACACCTCGGCCGACCGAAACCAGGCGGACCGCTTTCATGGCACGCTCATACCCCACACGCCGGACATAAGACAGCGCCGCGATGGGTACCAGCGTCTGACACACTCCATCGGCCGCGTGCCGCCCGCGACACCGATTCGTTGTGGGAAGAGAGAGCAGCGGGTACGGGAGAATAGAGCCACTGAAGATGAGACGGGAAAGCGTGCTGCACCTGGAATCGGCCGGCATCGTGCTCGAAGCCGAGCTCGCCGTCACCGAGCACGCGATCGGCACGATTGTCATCGTGGACGGTGGCCGACGGGCCCGGCACGATCACCGCCAGCGTGACCTAGCCGCACACCTGCATGAGTACGCCTTGTCCACCCTGCTCGTCGATGCGATAACGCTCGCTGAGTCGCTGCTGGACCCGGTCAAGGCCTGGCATCGGCTCGATACCGGCCTGCTCGCCGGGCGCATCGTCGCGGTCGTTGACTGGCTTGCGGCGCAACCCGAAACCGGTGCACTGCCGGTGGGAGTCTTCGCCGGCGGGCGGCGTGCCGGTGACCCAGCCCTGTTGGCCGCTGCTCGCCGTCCGTCATCGGTCCGGGCTCTGGTGTGCCGCGATGCCCGGCCCACCATGTCCGCGGCGACCCTTGCTCAGGTCACGACGCCGACTCTGCTGATCGCCAACCCCGCCGATCGTGCGACGGTCGAAGCCAACGAGCATGTGGCACGACACGTCACCGGTCCGTGCAAGCTCCAGCTGTCGATGGATGACACCAACGTTGCTGGCGATTGGTTTGGCGAGCACCTGCGCCCACACGGATCGTGGTGACACCTCAGGTGCGCCGCCGCGTCGCTTGGACAGCGACCTACCCGTCGTGCGGCTGCTCAAACTAGGCTCGACCTTGTCATGCTGCACAGGCTGCGGCGGCTCGCCGAGGCGACACCGCCGACCCGGGAGCGGGTCATCGACCTGCTGCGCGCCGTCGCGATCACGGCCGTGGTGCTCGGGCACTGGCTGGTCAGTGCGGTCGGCTACGACGCGGCCGGCCGGCTGACCGCGCGCTCAGCGTTGGCGGAGCTGCCCTGGGCGCACTTCCTGACCTGGATCGCACAGGTCATGCCGCTGTTCTTTCTGGTCGGCGGCTACGCCAACGCGGCCTCGCTCACCTCGCACCGGGCGCGTGGTGGCGATGCGGCCGGATGGTTGCGCAACCGTGGCACCCGGCTGACCCGGCCGACCACCGCGCTGGTGCTCGTGCTCGCCGGGGCGGCGTTCACCGCGCAGTCGCTCGGGGCCGATCCCGGCTTGGTGCGCCTGGCCGTGTGGTTCGCCTGCATCCCGCTTTGGTTTCTTTCCGTGTACCTCGCCGTGGTGATCCTGGCTCCGATGATGTACGCGCTGCACCGCCGCTTCGGGTTCGCGGTGCCCGCGGTGTTGGTCGGTCTGGTCGCGGTGGGCGACATCGCGCGGCTCTACGGCGACGAGGCGTGGGGCTACGGCAATTTCCTGTTCGGCTGGCTGGCGATCCACCAGATGGGCTTCGCCTGGCGTGACCGGCGGTTGTCCGGCCGGCCACGCGTCGCCGTGCCGGTGGTGCTGGGCGGGCTCGGGCTGCTGCTCTTGCTCACGCTGGCCGGCCCGTATCCGGTGAGCATGATTAACGTACCCGGTGAGCGTTTGCATAACATGTCGCCACCGAGCCTTGCCCTGCTGGCGGTCGCCACGGTCCAATTAGGACTGGCACTGCTGCTGCGGGAGCGGGCGGAGCGCCGGCTGCACCGACCACGCCCGTGGACCGTTGTGGTAACGCTGAATTCGGTGATCCTGACCATCTTTTTGTGGCACATCAGCGCGGCGATCGTCGTGACGGCCGCCTTGCACGCGTTGGGCGTGCTCCCCGCGCCCGAAGTCGACACTGCGGCTTGGTGGGCATGGCGGATTCCCTGGGTGCTTCTGCTGAGCGTGGCGCTCGCCGGCTTGGTGGCCATCTTCGGCCGGATCGAGATGCGCCGAAGTCAGCTGCCGCCGCAGCGCTTCCGGTTCGCGGTTTCCAGCAGGCTGCGGCTGTTCGTGATAGTCGCGGCGTTTCTGGCGGTCGCCGTCGGGCTCGTCTACAACAACGTGTGGCCGGCAAACAGCCCCACCCGGTTCGGTCTGCCGACCACCGCCCTGGTCGCCTACCTGTCCGGCGTTGGGGTGTTGTGGCTGCTTGCGAGGTTCGTCCAGAACCGGGATTGAGCCCACCTATCCTGGTGTCATGAGGACCGAGGAGCTCAAGCTTCTGCGGCGCGCCCGTGACCTGATGGACCGGGAGTATGCCCGGCCGCTGGACGTGCCCGCGCTGGCCCGAGCCGCGCTCATGTCCCCGGCGCACTTCTCGCGGCAGTTCCGCGCCGCTTATGGCGAGACACCGTACAGCTATCTGATGACCCGGCGGATCGAGCGCGCCAAGACCCTGCTGCGCCGCGGCGACATGAGTGTCACCGACGTGTGCATGGCCGTGGGCTGCACCTCCCTGGGCTCGTTCAGCTCCCGCTTCACCGAACTGGTTGGCGAGTCCCCGAGCGCCTACCAGGCACGCAACCACGCGGCGATGGCGACCGTCCCCGGCTGCTGGACCAAGCGCGTCACCAGGCCAAGCAGGATTCGAGAAGCATAGGTCAGCCCGGCCTCATAGGGTTCCAATCATGAACATCTCAGTCAGGAACGTGTTTCTGGAAGTCGACGACCACGACGCCGCGCTGGCCTTCTACCGCGATGCGCTGGGCTTCGAGGTTCGCCAGGACGTCGCCATGGAGGGCGCGCGTTGGCTGACCGTCGGGCCCAAGTCCCAGCCCGATTTAGGCATCGTGCTGCAGACCGTGGGTGTGGCCCGTTCGCCCGAGGATGCGCAGACGCTGCGCGAGCTGCTGGCCAAGGGTGTGCTGTCCGGCCTGGTCCTTTCCACCGACGACGTCGACGCGGTGTTCGAGTCGGTGCGTGCGAGCGGGGCCGAGGTGCTTCAGGAGCCGATGGACATGCCGTACGGCCCGCGCGAGTGCGAATTCCGCGACCCGGCGGGCAACCAGGTGCGGTTCAGCCAGGCCCCCAAGGGCTAGGTCCGGCTTCGTCGTTTGGGCGCGTGGGCGGGTACCCTCTTGTGGCTATGCCCGCCCGTCCCGACCTGCCCGCATAACGATGAGGAAGGACTCTGGCACGAATGAGGCCCGCTGACCGTCATGATCTGATCCGGGTGCAGGGCGCCCGCGAGAACAACTTGAAGAACGTCAGCGTCGAGATCCCCAAGCGCCGGCTGACCGTGTTCACCGGCGTTTCCGGGTCCGGCAAGAGCTCGCTGGTGTTCGCGACCATCGCGGCCGAGTCGCAGCGGCTGATCAATGAGACCTACAGCGCCTTTGTGCAGGGCTTCATGCCGAGCCTCGCCCGCCCCGACGTCGACCTGCTGGAGGGGTTGACCACCGCGATCATCGTGGACCAGGAGCGGATGGGGGCCAACTCGCGGTCCACGGTGGGCACCGCCACCGACGCGAATGCCATGTTGAGAATTGTTTTCAGTCGCTTGGGTGTACCGAGTGCGGGCCCGGCGTTCCATTACAGCTTCAACCAGCCGGCCGGGGCGTGCCCCCGCTGCGAGGGCGTCGGCACGGTCAATGACATCGATCTGGACCAGCTGTTCGACCGGAACAAGTCGCTCGCCGAGGGCGCGATCACGATCCCGGGCTACACCGCGGACGGCTGGCAGGTGCGCATCTACGGCGCGTCCGGCTTCCTCGACCCCAACAAGCCGATCCGGGACTACACCGAACAGGAAATGCACGACTTCCTGTACAAGGAGCAAGTCAAGATCAAGTTCGAGTCCATGAACCTGACCTACGAGGGACTCGTGCTGCGCGTGCAGAAGTCCTTCCTGCAGAAGGACAAGGATTCGCTCCAGCCGCACATCCGCGCGTTCGTCGAGCGCGCCGCCACCTTCACCCCGTGCCCGGAGTGCGGCGGCACGCGGCTCAACCAGGCCGCGCTCGCCTCACGGATCGACGGCATCAACATCGCCGACGCCTGCGCCATGCAGATCAGCGACCTCGCGGAGTGGGTCCGCCGCCTCGACGAGCCGTCGGTGGCCCCGCTGCTGGCCAACCTGCGCCAGACGCTCGACTCGTTCGTCGAGATCGGGCTGGGCTACCTGAGCCTGGACCGGCCATCGGGCAGCCTGTCCGGTGGTGAGGCGCAGCGCACCAAGATGGTGCGGCACCTGGGCTCCAGCCTCACCGACGTGTCGTATGTCTTCGACGAGCCCACCGTCGGCCTGCACCCGCATGACATCCAGCGGATGAACGGCCTGCTGCTGCGGCTGCGCGACAAGGGCAACACCGTGCTCGTGGTGGAGCACAAGCCCGAGGTGATCGCGATCGCGGATCACATCGTCGACCTCGGCCCCCGCGCGGGCACACACGGCGGCACGGTGTGCTTCGAGGGGTCGGTCGAC
Source organism: Allorhizocola rhizosphaerae (assembly GCF_003426775.1). GTDB lineage: Bacteria > Actinomycetota > Actinomycetes > Mycobacteriales > Micromonosporaceae > Allorhizocola > Allorhizocola rhizosphaerae. The sequence goes on from NZ_QJUG01000143.1 coordinate 16,943, forward strand.
GGCCTGCGGGCCAGCGGCACGCTCACCGGGCAGCACCTTGGGTACAGGGCGGCACTCAAGCCCGACACCCGCAAACCGGCCGGCAAGCTGGAGATCCGCAACGCGACCCGGCACAACCTGAATGACGTGAGCGTGGACGTCCCGCTCGGCGTGCTGTGCGTGGTGACCGGCGTCGCCGGTTCGGGCAAGAGCTCGCTCATCCACGGTTCCATCCCGAAGGGCGCCGGCGTGGTGTCGATCGACCAGACGCCGATCCGCGGCTCGCGGCGCAGCAACCCGGCCACCTACACCGGCCTGCTCGACCCGATCCGGGCGGCGTTCGCCAAGGCCAATGGGGTCAAGCCGGCGCTGTTCAGCGCGAACTCCGCGGGTGCCTGCCCGAACTGCAACGGCAACGGGGTCATCTACACGGACCTGGCGATGATGGCCGGGGTGGCGACCGTGTGCGAGGAGTGCGAGGGCAAGCGGTTCCAGGCCAGCGTGCTGGAATACAAACTGGCCGGCAAGGACATCAGCGAGGTGCTCGCCATGCCGGTCACCGAGGCGCTGGAGTTCTTCGGCACCGGTGCGGCCAAGACGCCGGCCGCGAAGAAGATCCTGAGCCGGATGGAGGACGTCGGGCTCGGCTACCTCAGCCTCGGCCAGCCGCTGACCACGCTGTCCGGCGGTGAGCGGCAACGGCTCAAGCTGGCGATCCAGATGGCCAACGATGGCGGCATCTACGTGCTCGACGAGCCGACCAGCGGCCTGCACCTGGCCGACGTCGAGAAGCTGCTCGAACTGCTCGACCGGCTGGTCGACGCGGGCAAGTCGGTGATCGTCATCGAGCATCACCTGGCGGTGATGGCGCACGCCGACTGGATCATCGATCTGGGGCCGGGCGCAGGGCACGATGGTGGCCGCGTGGTGTTCGAGGGCGCGCCCGCGGATCTTGTCGCCGCTCGCAGCACGCTCACCGGGGAACACCTGGCGGATTACGTCGGCTGACCGAGCCGTGCCGCCTTGATGATCAGGTCGCGCGGGCGGGAAGATCGGGCGTCATGGCATGCGCCGCGTCTGTCCATATCGGACGGCGTCCTTGGTCGGCGCCCTTGGACGGCGTCCTCGGGCGTCCTCGGACGGCGCGTCGGCGAGCAGGTGTGGCATTGCCGGGCGGGGCAGCAGATACACCGGCTCGCCTTGCCTCCGACGGCACTACACCTGTAGTTCCGGGGTGGTCACCGGGCAGCCGGCCTGCTTCCATGCCTTGATGCCGCCGTCGAGGTGGGCCACGTCGGTGTACCCCAGCTCGAACAGCGTCGCGGCGGCCAGCGCGGAGCGGCCCCCGGACGCGCAATAAAGGATGGTCCGCTGCGCGGGCTGGAACTCCTCGCGGTGATATTGGCTGTTCGGGTCGGCCCAGAACTCCAGCATCCCGCGGGGCGCGTGGACCGCCCCGGCGATCATGCCGTCGTTGCGTAGCTCCATGGGTTCACGCAGATCGATCACAATGGCGCCCTGCGCGGCCTCGCCGGCCACCTGATCCGGCGTCAGGCTTTCAACCCGGGACTTGGCCGAGGCCACGAGCTCGGCAGCTGTGGTAGTCATCGCTCCTCCAAAAGTTTTGGCAACGACTCGATCATGCGCGAGCCGGGAGGGGCGCAGCATGCGCCGGATTGCCGTGTTCTTGCCGGGCGGTTGCCGTAATTCCGCTGGGCTTCCTCTAGCCGCCTGTATCGAAGTGGGCTGCCTGTTCGTCGACGACGATCCGCAACTCGTGCTGGCCGCGATCCAACAGGGTTACCGCGGGGCCGCGCTCAACCGCAGCGACGAACCGTGGGCGGTATCCGTGCCGACGGTCACCTCGCTGGACGAGGTGCTGCCGATTGTCGCCGGACGATAGATCGTGTCAAGCGGGCGCGTCCCGGCGCGCCTCGCGCACCGGCAACCGCGGCAGCGCCGCGATGGCCAGCGCGAGCAGCGCGCACAGCAAGCCCACCACGAAGATGAAGGCGAAGGAGGGCAGGCCGATCCACTCCCACAGCTGATGCCAGCGCGGGTGCGGCTCGCCGAGGTGATGCGCCAGCAGCATCGGCGGCACGACGAAGCATGGCACGCCCCACAGCAGCAGCACGAGGGTGAACATCACGGACGCCAGCGCTCGGACGGCGGGCCTTCCCTCGGTGCGGCGGCTGGCCCAGCCGAACAGCATCCACCCGCCCAGGAAACCGAGCACCACACCGGCGACAGCGGCCACGTGCACCGCCCACGGCGTCGCGCGCTCTATCTCGGCGACAAGGTAGGTGGTATCCAAACCGGACCCCTCGATGAGCTTCAGCGTGAGGATGTTGTCGCCGCGCGAGGCCATGAGGGTGTAGTCCAGCGGCAGTGTGCTGGGGTTGCAGGGTGGCCCGGCACAGTCGACCGCCGTGTCGCTGCGCACGCGATAAAGCCGCCACCCGGCCGCCCGCAGGTTGTCCTGCGCCACGCGCAAAGTCTGCTCGTGCGGGATCGGCGGCAACCCGTTGAGCACGACACCCGTGTTGGCGAACTCGTATTCCCCCGCGTCGAGCGTCAGCAGGGTATCGGCGTTGTCCCAGCTCAACGGCTGGCCGTAGATGACGAACAGCGCAGCGCCGCGATGGATCCGGTCCACGGGATGGCCGGGCAGGGTGTCGGTAAGGATGGCCCGCGCCTCCTGCACGGAGGGCAGCGGCCGCGCGGCGGCCCAGCCCAGGTGGGCCGCGAGCGATCCCGTGATCAGTCCACATAGGACAGACGCCAGGCTCGCCCACACCACCACCGTGCGGGAGGCGGGCCTGCCCAGCCGTGCCCGCAGTCCTTGGCGCAGCAGGTTTACCGCCTCGCGCACGGTCGGCCGGGTGCGCCCGGGCGGTGCGAGGTCGAGCAGGGTACCCACAATCTCATCGGCACGGGCCCGGCGGTAGGAGCGCGGATAGCACAACAGCAGGCGGCGGTAACGCCGCTCCAAACGGGACACTGGGACCTCTTCTGGTCAGGCGTGACGGGGGTTCAGGGCGCGCAGGCGGGATTCGGCGGCGCCCGCGAGCTGGCGCAGCCGCGCGATTTCGGCCGTGAGCACCTGCAGCCCGGCGCTGGTGAGGCGGTAGTAGCGGCGCATCCGGCCGTCGGCGACCTCATCGCGCACGTGCTCGACCAGGCCCTGCGCGACGAGCCGGTCGAGCGCCGCATAGAGCGTGCCCGGCAGCAGTTTCACGCGGCCGTCGGAGAGCGCGGCCACCTCACGGATGATCCCGTAACCGTGCCTCGGCCCGTCGACGAGCGCGGTCAGCACCAGGAACGTCGGCTCGCGCATTTCAGTCATGCGGGCAACATATATTGTTGACCAATCTATAGGCAAGCCCGCCACCGGAAAATGCGTTGAGCTGTGGCCCACCGGCCCAACATGCTGAGGGCTCACCTCTTTGTTTCGGGGCCTCAATGCGCTTGCTTCGCGATCTGTGGGCCACCGCGCTTCGGCGCACCGCCATCGTCGTGTGCCTCGTCCTGCTTGGGGCGGCGGCCGCGGCCGCGCTTGGCCGGATCGGTGTTTGCCGATCGCTCGGCGATCGCCTTCACCGCGCTGGCCTGTGCGCGAGTCAGGTGCTGGCCGCCGCTCCCGCACGGTCACGCGCGGCGGCCGGCGGCATTGTGGCCGAGATCTAGGCGAGGCCCAGCTCCGACGCCCGGCGCACGGCGGCGACGCGCGAGGTGCAGTCGAGCTTGGTGAGCAGGTTGCGCACGTGCATATCGACGGTGCGCGGGCTGACGAACAGCTCCTTGGCGATCTCACGGTTGGTGTGCCCGGTGGTGAGCAGGCACAGCACCTCTCGTTCGCGCCTGGTCAGGCCGGCGGGTTCGAGCGCGCGGACGGCCATGCGGCCCAGCCGCTGGTCGACGCGCTCGCCCATCCCGGACAGTTCTGCGGCGCAGGCGCCGGCCAAGGGTTTGGCGCCCAGCCTACGCGCCGTGCGGTAGGCGCTGGTCACAGTGTCCACTGCGGACTGTCGCTCGTCGGCTCGGGCGAGTGCCGCGCCCCAGCGCAACTGGCTGAGCGCCTGCTCAAAGGGCGCGGGGATGCCCTTCATGAGCTCGACGGCGCGGCCGAACAGCGCGACCGCTTGTGCGACATCGCCTTCGGCGAGGGCGAGCTCGGCTCCCGCGTGGGCGAGCGTGGACAGCACCTTGGGCGAGCTGAAGCGGGTCGCCGCCGCCGCGAGCAGCCGATGGCACTGGGCCAGCAGTGCTTGCTCGCCGGTCGTCGCCAAGAGTGTGGAGGCCCATCGCAGCGCCGGAAGGGCGAAGACCCAGTCCTCTTTGGACTGACAGCGTTCTAATAAACCCGATACGGTACGCAATGCGGCCACGCGGTCGCCGTCGAGATCGGCGGCGACGGCCAAACCCCACGTGGCGCCCACCTCGATACCGAAAATCTCTTGGGCGCGACCGAATTCGACGGCACGCCGCAGCAGTCCCGACCCGCGGCGCCGATCGCCGCGCAGCACAGAGATGAGCCCCATCTCTTCGCGCGCCACCATCTGGACCAATGCGGAGGCTTGGTTGTCGGCAAGCACATCGCGAGCAATGGCAAGCGCGCGATCCCAGTCTCCGAGGAAGCGCACCGCGACCGACATGCACGCGACGCACGCCTGCGCCAGATCGGTGATGCCGTGCGACTGGCACAACTCGGACGCCGACTCGTATGCGTCGGCCGATGCGGCGTAGTCGGCGGCGTGGATGAGGGCGCCCGCCAGCTCGTAGTAGGCGTGGCCCGCGGCTTCGGGCAGTTGCTGGGCAAGGGCCAGTTCGAGCCCTGACCGGGCCAGGTCGACTCCCTGCCGCCACTGGCCGAGGGAGGTGCGCACCGAGCCCTGGACGGCGAGGGCCTGTGCTTTGAGGTCGATGCGGCCGGCCCGTTCGGCGCACTCGACGGCCGCCATCGCGTGCTCAAGCGCTCGGGTGTGGTGGGCGGCCGGTCCCAGGTGCGAGGCGAGCGCGAGATGTTCGGCGGCGGCGTCGGCGTGCGCGCCGGCCGCCGCGAACGCCGCGGCCGCGGTCTCGCGCG
>NZ_QJUG01000144.1 GCF_003426775.1 Allorhizocola rhizosphaerae
CCGAGCTGCACACCGCCATGCTGCGCGGTGTCGCCCCCGCGCAGCTGCGCGCGCCGGGAAGCGTCGCCGGGCCCCGCGCGCCCGCCACCCTCGCGCTCCCCCGCCCGGCGCAGTTGCCGGCACGCGTGGGCTACTTCACCGGGCGCACCGGCGAGCTCGAAGCGCTGGAAAGCGTTGCCGGCTCGCCCGTTGTGCTCATCTGCGGCCAGGGCGGCATAGGCAAGACCTCGCTCGCGGTCGAGTTCGCGCACCGGATCGCCGCCCTCCACCCCGACGGCCAGCTGTTCGTCGACGTGCGCGGCCACGACCCCACCGCCGCGCTCGCGCCCACCGAAATCGTGGCGGTGCTGCTGCGCTGCCTCGGTGTCCCGGACGGTCGCGTGCCCAACGAGCTCGGTGAGCGCGTGGGACTCTACCGCTCCCTGCTGGCCGGCAAGCGGATGCTCGTGGTGCTCGACAACGCCGGCGCCACCGGGCAGGTCATCCCCGCGATCCCGAACGACGGCGGCAGCGTGCTGATCGTCACCAGCCGCAAGAACCTCGCCGCGCTGATGACCCACGCCGAGGTGCATCCGGTGGTGCTCGATGTGCTCACCGACGCGGAGGCCAACGATCTGCTGGCCGGGATGCTCGGCGCCGCAAGGGTTTCGCGAGAGCCCGACGCCACCGCGCAGCTGGCCGTCCTCTGTGGACGGATGCCGCTGGCCCTGCGCATCGCGGCCGCCAAGCTCGCCATGCAGCCACACCGAAGCATCGGCGCGTTCGTGGCCGAACTGTCCAATGGCGACCGGCTCGCGCAGCTTGGCGTCGAGGACGGTGCGCAGACCGTGGAGGCCGTGTTCAGTAGCGCCTATCGGGCGCTGCAGCCCGGGGCCAGGCGCCTGTTTCGCTTGCTGGGTTTGCATCCCGGGCCTCGGATCAGCTCCCACCTGGCGGCGGCGCTCGGGGCGCGACCGGACGCGCTGGCCGAGCTTGTGGGCGGCCACCTGATCACGCAGCCGGAGCCGGGGTGGTATCTGCTGCACGATCTGGTGCAGCTGTTCGCGCACGGCCGCGCCGTGGCCGACGAGCCCGAAGGCGTGCGGGTGGAAGCGGCGCAACGACTTCTTGACTGGTACCTGACCGTCGCGGACGCCGCAAGCCGAGTGCTGGATCCAAGCCGCGATTGGATCGCACCGGTGTTGCGCCATCCCGCTCCGCCCGTGCCCTTCGACACCGGCTCACGCGAGGCCGCACTGTCCTTTTTGGAGTCCGAACGGGACAACCTGCTGCCGGTGGTGCGATTCGCGGGCGAGCACGGCCAGCCCGCCGCCGCGTGCCAGCTGGTGCATCTGCTCACCGCGTTCTTCGACGCCCACGGGCACTGGTCGCAGCGGGTGGACATGTGCCGGCACGCGGTCGGCGCCGCCCGCCTGCTCGGCGACGCTGCGGTCGAGGCGGAGATGCATCGCGCGCTCGGCGTGGCCTATCGCACGACCTATCAGCTCCAACTCGCGCTGGACAGCCATCGGCGGGCGCTGGCGCTGATGCGCCCGCTCGGCGATGAGCGGGCAATGGCGTATGTCTACAACAATATCGGCGGCGCCTGTGCGGAGATGCGCCGGTTTGACGCGGCTGTTGAGGCGTACCGGATGGCATTGAAAATGCATGGCAACTGCGGCCACGAGTTCGGTGTCGCCGTCGCCGAACGGAACCTGGGCTATGTGCACATCCGCATGGGCCGCCCGGATCTCAGCGTCCCGCACCTGGAGCGGGCACTGGCGGGCAGCCGTGCCCTGGGCCATCGGCGGCTGGAGGCCGGAGTGCTCGACAGCCTCGGCGAGGCCCATCTCGGGCGGGCGCAGCACGACGAGGCGTTGCGCTGCTTCGAAGAGGCGCTGGCGATCAGCCGAGCGGTCGGCGATCGCCGGCAGGAGATGGACGCGCTCGACAACATCGGCCTGACCCACTTCGCCCGCGGCGACGCCATCGCCGCCGCGGGCTTGTTGAGTGAGGCCCTCGCCTTGAGCCGGATGATCGCTCACCGGCACGGCGAGGCACGGATTCTCAACCATCTCGGCGAAGCCCATCTGCGCCTGGGAGACCGGGAAACGGCGCGCCGGCACCTGATGGCCGGCGCCGAGCTGCGCAGGACGCTGCCCGACACCTACGACGAGGCGAGCCTGCAGCGCAACCTCGGGGATCTGGCCGACCTGACCGGCGACCCCGCCGCCGAACACCATTGGGAGCTCGCGATCGGCCTTTACCGCAAGGCCAATGCGCACGCCGAAGCGGACCGCATGGCCGCCGCGATCAGTCGTCGTCGATGATTCTGACGGTGACGGTGGCAATGCCGACGCGGCCCGCCGATAGCTTTCGGATGGCGACCGTGAAGTGCTCGTCCGGCTCGCTCACCGTGTCGTTCACGAGGCGGATGCCCAAATCGGCCCGGGTGGCGCCGCGCGGGATGACGACGCTGGTCGCGGGTGCGACGAAGTCCGCGCCGATCATTGCCGTGCCGTCGCGGGTCTCGAAGTAGACGGTCGTGTCCCGGGGCACCGGAGCGTTCGCCTGCGCGACCATCCGGCACGTCAGGCACGGCTCATCGGGGCAGAACGGCTCGCTGAGCAGATCGACCACGAGATCGTTGTCCACGATGACCCCCCGCGCCGAGCCGTCCACTATGGTCAGCCCGTCGGGGGTATGCAGGCTCAGCGTCATGCCCTCGTCGGGCTCGGCGCTGAAGTCGTCGCCGACGTCGACGCTGATCGTCTTGTCGCCGGCCTCGCCAGGCGCCCAGCTCAGCTGCCCGGACTTCGGCGAGAAGTCGCCACCCGAGGTGGCCGCCGGATAACCAAGAGCGCCCGACGCTGTCTGGTATTCCACGGTTGCGCCCGCACAGCCGGAGGTCGTCACCCTGAAGTTCAGCACGCCGCCCTCCTGCGCCGACGCATTGAGGACACTGACATTGCGCGGATCACAGGTGCCCTCAGCCGCGCCAGGTGCACCGCTTGCCACCAGTGCCACCGATGCCGTAAGGCCGATCACCGCCATATGACGCACCGTGCGTCGCATGCGCACCACCCCTTTTCATTCCTTGGCTTGGGTTATAGGCCACGGCGGTTGCAGCGATGTTGTGCGAGGGCCGTGTGCAGCGCATACGGGCACGCGGCAACCCTGCGGCAACCGCGCCGCAACGGCGATGCCGTTGGTTTGGCGGCATTCAACGATTCCAGGGAGGAACAATGGGCATTCGCGCGGTCATCGCGGCGCTGAGCCTGATCGGGTCCATGCTCGTCGTGCAGGCGACCCTGCCGGGCGTGGCACAGGCCCGGTGCAAGGGCGCCGACAACGAGATCACCAGCCACCTCATCATCAACGAGATCATCGCGGTGAGCGAGGTGCCGGTGACCGGCACGTGCAACGAGAACCACTACTATCAGGCCAACTTCCGCAGCCACTACACCGGCTGGCGGGCGTCGGTCTGGGTGGAGAACAACGGCTGGGTCGGCTACTACGGCCCGTTCGGCACCGCGTGGGACAGCTACAGTTTCAACGACGGCGCCTCGGCCATCCCGGGCACGGCCGCTATCCACCTCTGCCTGGACAACGGCACGACTTGGTATTGCGGCTGGGGCGACGACTACAACGTCGGCAATGCCGTCAACCACAACATCTACGGCACGAACTACGGGTTCTGATCAGATAAAACCGCTTGAGGCCTTTGTGCCGAAGGGCCTCAGGCGGTTGCCGTCATTTGGTGCCGGACGCAGGCAGCTGCACCGTGACGCAGAGCCCGCCGGCGGCCCGGGGGGCCAGGGTGAGGGTTCCGTCGTGTGCCTGGGTGATGCTCTTGACGATTGCCAGGCCGAGGCCGACACCCGCGTGGTCGGTGCGTATGCGTTCGGTGCCGCGCTGAAACGGCTCGACGAGCGTGGAGACGAATTGTGGGGTGAGCCTCGCGCCGGTGTTCTCGACGGTGAGCACCGCGGTCGCGGATTGAACGCCGGTCGTCACCCACACGGTGCCCTGTCCGGGCAGGTTGTGCACGATCGCGTTGTGCACGAGGTTCGTCGTCACTTGCAGCAGCAGCGCGTGTGAGCCGATGGTGGGAGTCATATCGCCGGAGGTCTCGATGGTGAGGCCGCGTTTTTCTGCGAGGGGCAGAAGCGTTTCAGTGGCTTCTTCCGCTATGAGCGACAGGTCGACGTGTTCTCGGGTGAAGGACCGCTGGTCGGCGCGGCTGAGCACGAGCAGCGCTTCAGTGAGTTCGATCGCTCGGATGTTGACGGCGTGGAGCCGGTCGACGAGTTCGCGAGTGTCCTGTGTCGGATCGTTGCGGGCCACGTCGAGAAGTGTCTGCGAGATCGCAAGCGGGGTGCGCAGCTCGTGTGAGGCGTTGGCGGCGAATCTCCGCTGTTCGGCGACGTGTGCCTCGAGCCGGGCGAGCATGGTGTCGAAGGCGTCGGCGAGTTCGCGGAACTCATCCTGGTCGCCGGGCAGCCGGATGCGGTGGGACAGGGATCCGTTGGCGGCCATGCGTGTGGCGTTGGTGATCCGGGTCAGCGGGGTGAGCATGCGGCCGGCGAGAAGCCACCCTCCCACGAGACCGAACACCAGCAGGAACACCCAGACTGCGGCCACCCTCGGAGCGAAGGCGCGCAGGAGGTCGGACCGGTTGGGAATATGAGGACCGGGCATGCGCCCGGGCATAGGGGCGGTGAGCACACCGTCGGGCACGTATCGCAGAAGGAACACCCACACGGCGGCGAGCAGCAAGGCGCCTGCGACCATGAGGAACCCGGCATAGCTGAGGGTGAGTTTGAGGCGAACGCTGAAACCAGGCTGCCTATCCACGGTCCCCTCCCTCACGTTCGGCGCCGGGTGCCGTGTCGATGCGGTAGCCGACGCCGGCCACGGTGGCGATGACCCAGGGTTCGCCGAGCCGTTTCCGCAGGGCCGAGACGGTGATGCGCACGGCGTTGGTGAACGGGTCGGCGTTCTCATCCCACGCCCGTTCCAGTAGTTCTTCGGCGCTGACGACACCGCCTTGGGCCGCGACGAGGATTTCGAGCACGGCGAACTGCTTACGGGTGAGCGCGACGTAGCGGCCGTCGCGGTAGACCTCGCGGCGGAAAGGGTCCAGCCGCAGGCCTGCGATCTGGAGCACAGGCGGCCTGTTGTGTGCCCGCCTGCGGTCGAGTGCTCTGAGCCGGAGCACGAGTTCGCGGAGTTCGAAGGGCTTGGTCAGGTAGTCGTCTGCGCCGAGTTCGAACCCGGTGGCCTTGTCGTCGAGCCGGTCGGCAGCGGTGAGCATGAGAATCGGCATGCCGCTGCCGGAGGCGACGATGCCTTTGGCGATCTCGTCGCCGGAGGGGCCGGGGATGTCGCGGTCGAGGACGGCGATGTGGTAGGCGTTGACGCTCAACAGTTCCAGAGCGGTGTCACCGTCACCGGCGATGTCGGCCGCGATCGCCTCCAGGCGTAGGCCATCGCGGATGGCTTCGGCCAGAAAGGGTTCGTCCTCGACGATCAACACACGCATCCTCCCGATGCTACGAGCTGCGCATATCGTCGGCATATCAAAAACCACATACGGGCTGGCAACATCACGCTGCCTTGACTTGGAGGCATGACCTACCGCAAACCAGCACGAACAAGAGCCCACCGCACCCGACCGGCCATCCTCACTGCCCTCGTCGTCGGCGCGGCGCTTATCGGTGTCCTCGTTTATCAGCAGTCACTTGCGTTCCCATCCTCCTCACCGGCGCCATTCGGCGACTCTGTTCACGGCAACCACTATGGTCCACCCGGTGAGGCGCCAGCGCACGCGGTCGGCGTCGCTGATGGCGTCGTCCCTGACGGCGTGACGATCTTCGATGACGAATTTCCGGCCGTGGCCAAACTCGACCGCGATCTGCTCGATGCCGTCCGCCGGGCAGCGACTGATGCCGCGGGCGACGGGGTCGAGTTCATCGTCAACAGTGGCTGGCGTTCCCCGGAGTACCAGGAACAACTGCTCCGTGAGGCGATCTCGGAGCACGGCTCGGAAGAGGAAGCCGCCCGATGGGTGTCGACCCCCGACACGTCTGCTCACGTGTCGGGGGACGCGATCGACATTGGGCCCGCCAGGGCCACGGCGTGGCTGTCCAGGCACGGCGCCGATTACGGGCTGTGCCAGATCTACCGCAACGAACCGTGGCACTACGAACTGCGCCCTGAAGCCATCGACGATGGCTGCCCGCCCATGTATGCCGACCCCACGCACGATCCAAGGATGCAGCGGTGACCGGCACGCCCGGTTCTGCGTCGTCAGCCGGCCTTGCCGCGGGCGATGTAGACGTTCATGTCGGTGAAGTCGAGGGTGATGTTGTAGGGCTTGTAGAAGCTGTGGGAGAAGTGGCCCAGCACGTCGAACCCGTGAGGGGCGAGCGGCTGCCTTGGGTTCGCCAAGCAGTAAGCCTCCTTGGCGGTGGCGTTGCCGAGGCGGACCTCCTTCGGGTAACACGGGTAGACGGTGGCCGGCAGGAGCCCGGTCGAGGTGTCTACCGGGCGGTCGTAGTCGGTGCGGACCCGCAACCGTTCGGCCGTTTCCACGGACATGCCCGCGACCATCTCGCCCAGCCCGCCGATGTTCAGGCCCATCACCCGTGGGCCGGAGCCGGCGATGCTACCCCTGCTGTACAGCAAGTGCTCACGGGCCAGCCACAGCGGCAGGGGCTCGGCGCCCGCCCGTTCGGCGTCGGCGCGTGCCTTCCTGGCCGTTTCGGGGGTTCTGCGGCGCAGGATCAGCGACCGGCCCGCGTAGTCGATGGTGGTCAGGAAGTGGTACATGAGCCACGTGCCGAACATTCCGGGCCCGCCGGTCCGACTCGGCTCGTCGTCGTCCGACCAGCTCACGGGGACGTTGCGTACTTCGATGCCGCCCAGCCGCAAGGAGTCCAGCACGCCGAAGTACATCCATCGGGGCGGGTCCAGGTAGTCGAGCTTTTGCGCGGCCACCGCGCGCAGCCCGGCTTCCTCGGCTAGCCGCGCCGACATGCCCACCGTCGCGACGCGGGTGTAGAACGAGAAGCGCTTCGGCGGTCCGCCGTTCAGCGAGGCCTCCACCAGCGGTGCCGGATCCATCTGCTTCCATGGCACCCGCGCGATGTCGCCGTGGATCTGATAAGGCTCGCCGCGGAATGCCGCGAACCATATGGCGTACGCTTGCTCGCCGGCCGCCTGCCAGTGTGGTACGGCAAGAGGGAACTTGTCCTGCCGGACGTAGCAGTCGCCCAGGAGCCGGTTGGTTTCCTGATCGCTGGGCGCCAGCGTGAGGGCCAGCTTGAGATACTTCTCGGCCTCGGGGAACTTGTTGCCCAGTAGGCCGATATGGCCACGCCGGCGGCCGGCGTGCAGGTTCGTGGGGTCTTGCTTCAGTATTTCCTCGTACGCGCGGGCGGCCTGGTCGAACTTCCCTGCCTTGAACAGTGCGTCCGCGTCACCGCTGGGGCCGGCCTGCGCCATCGCCGGCTCACCCAGCAGTGGCGCGGTCGCGGCGGCACCGGCCATTGCGGCGGCGCCTCGCAACACCGAACGGCGATCCCATTCTCCGTTACTAGCCAACGTATTTCCCCTCTCTCGTGCAGCGCCCTGCCGAGGCGGCAGCAGCACAGAAACGGGCTCACCGTAACGGCCGCAACATATCGTCGACGTATCGAAAGACACATACGCGGTGATAACACCACGCTGCCTTCACTGAAGGCATGACCTACCGCGAACCCGCTATCAGCGATCCACGCGCACGAGCGCGACCCCGTGGGCGTTGAGCCGGATGGGGCGGCCGGATCTGACCCGCTCGCCGGAGAGCAGATCGAGCCCGGTGGAGCACGACGCCACCTCGACCGGCGAGGCGTTGTGGTTGAGCAGGAACACCAGGCGCGTGCCGTCCGGGGCGACCCGCACGGCGGCCTCCAGGCCCGGCACGTCCGCGTATGGCCCGGTCAGGCCGTGCCGGTCGAGCACCTGCCGCACGACCCAGTCGACACCCGTCTGGTCGAGCCCGGCTGCCACATACCACCCTTCGCCGGCGTGGAAGGCGTTGCGGGTCACCGCGGGCGTGCCCGCGTAGAAGTCGTCCTGATACACGCCCACGACCGAGGCGCCCTGCGGGATCACGAGCTCGAACAGCAGGCTCGCCTCCGACACCACGGAGTCGCCGAGCAGCACCGGGTTGACCACCTCCGGCCCGCGGGCGTCCCACTCGTCCACCCGCACGCCCATCAACGGCCCCAGCGGTCCGGGCACGTCCATGAGGAACGCGTTGTCGTTCTCGTCCACCCGCCCCGACAGGAACGTCGTCACGACCGATCCGCCGCGCCGAGCGACATCCTCAAGCCGTTGCGCCACACCGGCTTTGAGCATGTGCAGGGCTGGCGCCACCACGATGTCGTAGGCGTCCAGTGAAGCGGTCACCGGTACGACATCGACCTGCGCCCCCAAGGACCACAACGCCCGATAGTAGGCCAGCACGACCGCCTGATAGCGCACCAACCGCGACGGCCCGTCGGACAGCTCCAGCGCCCACCAGCTGTCCCAGTCGAACAGCAGGGCGGCCCGGGCGGGCGTCCGCGCGCCCACCGTCACCGCGCCCAGCTCATCCAGCTGCCTGCCGAGCGCCGCCACCTCACGAAAAACGCGAGTGTCCGACCTGCCCGCGTGCCCGATGACCGCGCCGTGGTATTTCTCGCAGGCCCCGCGCGAGGCGCGCATCTGGAAGAACAGCACCGCATCGGCCCCGTGCGCGACCGCCTGCCAGCTCCACAGCCCCATGATGCCAGGCCGCTTGAGCGGGTTGACGTCCCTGCTCGCCGTGTAACTGGGCGTCTGCTCCATCAGCCAGAACGGCTGCCCGCCCTTGAGCCCGCGCATCAGGTCGTGCGCCAGTGCCATCCGCTCGGGCGACTTGTCGTCGGGCGGATAGTTGTCCCACGACACGAAGTCCAAATGCGAGGCCCACCGATGATAGTCGATCGGGCGGTACATGCCCATGAAATTTGTCGTGATTGGAGTGTCCGGATCGGACTCCCGGATGGCCGCCTTCTCGTCCGCGAAGTTCTGCAGCATCGCGTGGGACATGAAACGCAGATAGTCCAACGTGATGCCCTGAAACGCCGTGTGGTCCGGTCCGCGCCAGTGCTCGGTGAGCGCCGACGGTGGCTCGATCTCGTCCCAGTCGGTAAACGTGTGCGACCAGAACCTCGTGTACCAAGCCTCATTAAGCGAATCCAATGTGGAGTACCGGTTGCGCAGCCACACCCGGAACGCCGCCGCACACAGGTCGCAGTAACACGCGCCGCCATATTCGTTGCCAACGTGCCAAGCGACCACATTGGGCAGACTGCCGTAACGCCGGGCCAGCCGCCGCGCCATCTCCGCCGAATGCTTGCGGAACACCGGCGAGCTCGGGCACGAGTTGTGCCGCTGCCCGAACCGATGCCTGCGCCCCTCGAAGTCGACCCGGGTCACCTCCGGGAAGATGCGCGCCATCCACGCCGGGTGGGCGCCCGTCCCCGTTGCCAGACAGATGTTGCGGCCCTCGGCCAACGCCCGCTCGACGATCCCGTCCAGCGTCGTGAAATCGTACACATCCGGTGCCGGCTGGGTGAGCGCCCAACTGAAGACGCCAACGGTGAGGGTGTCGATGCGCGCCTCATCGAACAGCCGGTAGTCCTGGTCCCAGACGTCCTTTGACCACTGCTCGGGGTTGTAGTCCCCGCCGAACCACACCTTCAAGCCGTGAACTCCTTTGTTATCAACGCAATCATCGACCGGCAACCGCGCAGCAGGGCCAGCGCGAACACGGATCCCAGTAACGCCAGCACCGCCTCGGTCAGCAATGCCACCACCGCCGCCGCGACGATGAGCAGACTCACCACCCCGATTGCCGTGCGCGGCAAGAAGTGCAGGGCCAACCGCGCGACATCCCTTGCGCGGAAAGAAAACAGCGACGCGATCACGAGCGCGTTGGCCCCCCAGGCCAACGCGACCAATGCGATGACGCCCAGCAGCACCGCCCACCACACGGGGATGCCCGCCTGCACGCGATTGCCGAGATTCACCCCGATGATGGCCAGCCACACCAGCAACGGGATCCAGAGCTTTAAAACCCCGATATTCATCCTGTACCCGCGCCAGAACGCACGCGCCGGCCGCAGCTCAGTCAGATCGGACGTGCGGCGATGCAACGCATAGAGCGCCGCGGACAGCGCGGGCCCGGCCGGGATGGCGCACGCGGCCGCCAACGGGACGTTGCTCACGTCGCGATCCAGCAGCATCAGGGGCACGATCCCGGGCAGCATGGCGATCAGCAGCATCAGCTCGACCACGATCAGTGTGTAGACGAGCGCCGCCGCACGCGACAGCGGACCCTCGCCAAACCGTTGCCACGCCGAAACACTGCTCATCCACGTAACCTACCCTCGTCCCACCATGGCGGGGTCTCGTCAGCCACCGCATCGATTTCGACCAGGGTCACCTCGTGCCGGGCCAGCGTCAGATCGAGCTCCACGCGCCCATCGGCGACCGGCAGACGCGAGTGCGTGCGCGCCGGCTCGGCCACCTCGCGCAGCACGTCGAGCTGGCGCCGGCTGGGCGAGCGCGGTTGACCCATCTGTTTCCACGCCGCCCAGGCGTTGCCCGCCTCCTCGCTGACCGACGACCGCAGCACAAACGCGGCCCCTTGCCCGGCAATAGGAACCGACAGGCTGACGTCCCCCCACGCCAGCACCGTCACCCGGCCATTCTCATCCCGTGTGACCAGACAGCGGTCGTCGCGGGCGAGGATCCGCCCGCCCATGCGGGCCATGAAGGCGTACAGGTGAAAAGTGGGTTTCTTGATCTGCCTATGGGTCAGCAGCCCGAAGCCGCCGTGAAACGGCGCGGTCGGCACGCCCATCTCCTCGAACATGTCGCTGAACGTCCAGTAGGAGAACGAATCGCACAGGTCCCCGCCCGCGGCGACGACCGGCGCGAGATAGGCCGCGTGCAAGGCCGTGTCGTGGATGGGATTGTCGGGCCGGTACGAAGAATTGAACTCCGTGATGTGCACCGGCAGCCCTTCGATCGGCGTCCCGCGCAGCTGCTCGCGCGGCAACGCGAACTGCGCGAGCAATTCCGTTGCCGGCGCGAGCTTTTGGTATGATCCGAACGGCACCAGCGTCGGATTCTCGGACGTGTACGCGTGCCGGCTCACGAAGTCGACCGGCACACCCCTGTCGCACACGAACTCGGCGAAGCGCACCATCCACTCGTCGGCTCCGGGCGAGATGGCCGGCCCGCCCACCAGGAGCGAGGCATCGACCTCCTTCACCGCGTTGGCCGTCACCTCATACAGCCGGTGATAGGCCGCCTCGTCGGCGCCCGCCCAGAAGTCCTTCAGGTTGGGCTCGTTCCACACCTCGATCGGCCACGTGCGGACCTGTTCAAGCCCGTACCGGTCGACCAGGTGCGCGACGGTCGCCTTCACCAGCGCGGCCCATTCGCTCCACGAGCGCGGCGGGGTCACGTTGCCGCGCCACCAGAACACGGTCTGGTCGCCGGAGGCCAGCTCGGCGGGCATGAACCCCAGCTCGACGAACGGCGCGATGCCCATGTCCAGGTATGCGTCCACGACCTGATCCACGTAGGTGAACGCATGCCGCACCCCACGGGTGCCCTCGTGCTCGTATGGCCGGTAGATGCCCACGCCGTCGCTGAACAGCCCGTGCCCGCGGATGTGCCGGAACCCGATCTCGCGCTGGATCAGCGCCAGCGAGTCCTGGTAGTCGCGGCGCAGCGCGAGCTCGAACCGGCCCGTGCCCACGCAATACCGCCAGGCCTGGCTCAGCGTGCCCGACTCCCGATCCAAGACGTGGATGCGCATCAATTTCCTTAGGGAGAAAGGCGGTTGGGCCGCCCGTGCGCGGCCCAACCGAGTTTTTGTTTACCCGCCGTGCTTGGACTTATAGCGTTCGTGCGCCTTGTTTACGAGATCTATGTACTGCGTCATGTTCTTGGTCTTCAGCTCGCCGAGGTAGGCGTCCCACTGGCTGAAGTCCCGCTGGCCCAGGATGAACTGCAGGGTCTGCTGCATGACGTAGTCCTTCAGCGGGGTCTCCCACAGGTTGGCCTGCTCCCGCTCGTCGGCGTTGAACGGCCGCGGGGGCGGCAGCGGGAGCGTCTTCTTGGCGTTCATCGCCTTCTGGAACACCTGCTCCTCCTCCGAGAAGAACGACTGCAGCAGCTCCGACGTGCCGCCATAGGCGAACACGCCGTTGAAGAAGCCGAAGTCCTTCTGCAGGTGCTTGGTGCCCGACGGGTTGAGGCCGACCACGTTGACATCGGCGGCCAGCTTGCGCTTGCCGGACGCGTCCTTGGTGTAGGTGACGCCCTCGACGCCCCACTTGGCGAACTCCTGGCCCTTGTCGGAGTACCACAGCCAGTCGATGAACTGCATCATCGCGACGAAGTTCTTGCTGTCGCGCGCCTTCTTCGAGATCAGGACGCCGTTCTCCAGCCGGGAGCCGGCCTTGACGTCACCGGCCGGGCCGACCGGCACCGGGATCTTGACGACCTTGGCGGCCGGGTCGGTCTTCGCCAGGCCCGGACGGTACTCGTTGATCAGCGTCTGGGCGTTGGTGCTGATCACGAACGACTTGCCGGAGGTGAACTTCTGCGTCGCCGCGTCATCGGCCTGCGTGAAGCTCTCCGGGTCCATCAGGCCCTCTTTGACGAGCTTGTTCAGGAACTGGAGCATCGCCTTGTATTCGTTCATCGCGCCGGTGAAGACGAACTTCTTCGCCTTGTCGTCCCACGTGGCGTTGTTGTAGCCCCAGCCGCCGGGCGCGCCGAAGGTGCTGCCCATGACGTTGAACAGGGCGCCGCCGGGAGTCGGCTTGCTCCACCGGTCGGAGAACGGGTACTGGTTGGGGTAGGCGGCCTTCATCGCCTTGAGCACGTTGTAGAACTCGTCCCACGTGCCCGGGACCTTCAGGTTGAGCTTCTCCAGGATGTCGGTGCGGATCGCGACGGAGTAGTCGATCCAGACGTTCTCGTGCACGCCGGGCAGCAGGTAGAACTTGCCGTCCTCCTGGCGCAGCGTGTTGAGGTCGCCCTGCAGGTTCCACTTGGCGATCTTGTCTTTGAAGTGCGGCATCAGGTCGAGATAGTCACTGACCGGCAGTACCGCGCCCGAGGCCACGAACGGGCCCTCCTGCCCCGGGTAGGTCTTCGGGATGATGAAGGGCGCGTCGCCCGCCCCGATGATGAGGCTGCGCTTCTGCTCGTAGTCGCTCAGCGGCACCGCGGTCGGGGTGAACGTGACGTTGGTGCGGTCCTTGAGCTCCTTCCAGAACAGCCAGTCCTCTTTGAGCTGGTAGTTGGGGTGGTTGTTGTAAAGGATGGTGAAGTTGAGCGGTTCGGTGGCCTTGAACTGGTCGCCGACGGCGTACTTCTCCATGGCGCCGGCGCGGTTGGCCGAAAGGTCCTCGCCCTCGTTGCTTTCGCCGCTGCTGCACGCGGTGAGGGCAAGGGTCAAGACGCCCACGGCGGCTATCGCCGCGCGACGCCAGGGTCTGTTGAACATGATACTTCCTTTCGTACGAAAGGCGTTGGTGTGTAACGGGTTGGAGCGTTCACCCGCTACCCCTTGACGGCGCCGAGCATCACCCCGGAGACGAAGTACTTCTGGATGAAGGGGTAGACGAGCAGGATGGGCACGGTGGTGAGCACCATCGTCACGGACTGGATGTTGGCTGCCGCCGCAGTCACGTCGTCGCTGGTGACACCGCCCGTCTGGGACGCACCGGTGGCGCCCGCGATCAGGTTGCGCAAATACACGGTGACCGGGAAGAGGTCAATCCGATCCATGTAGAGGAACGCCGAGAACCACGAGTTCCAGAAGGACACGGCGTAGAACAGCACCATGGTGGCGATGACCGCCTTGGACAGCGGCAGCACGATCTTCCACAGGATGCCGTAGGTGCTCATGCCATCGACCGCCGCGGCCTCCTCCAGCTCGACCGGCAGGCTCTCGAAGAACGCCTTCATCACCAGCAGGTTGAACACGCTGATGGCGTTGGGCAGGACGATGGCCCAGATGGTGTTCTTCATGCCCAGGCTGGTGATCAGCACGTAGTGCGGGATGAGCCCGCCGGAGAAGAACATGGTGAACACCGCGAGGCCGATCAGCAGACCGCGCCCCCGAAGGTGCTTTTTGGACAGTACGTAGGCGTAGGTCGTGGTCATGAACATCGCGATGACGGTGGCCACGACCGTGTAGACCACGGTGTTGCGGTAGTTGACCCAGAAGGTCGGATCGGAGGCGACGATCCGGTACGTGGTGATGTTGAACCCCTTCGGGATGAGGTTGACCTGTCCCGACCGGATGTAGCCCTCCTCGCTGAACGAGCGGGCCACGATGTTGACGAACGGATACAGCGTCACCACGACCACGATGGTCAGGATGATCCCGTTGAACACCTGGAAGACCCGGTAGCCGCGGCTGACGCGGTGCCCCTTGGGGCGCGGGGCTTCCAGGATCGACTCCGCCTTGCGCTCGATCACCTTGCTGTCGATGGCTACCACAGGCTCGTCCCCACTGTGCGGCGCGAAATCTGGTTGGCCGTCAGGACCAGGGTGAGTCCGATCAACGCCTCGAACAGACCGATCGCGGCGGCGTAGCTGAAGTTGTTCGACACGATGCCCATGCGGTACAGGTAGGTCGAGATGACGTCGGCGGTCGGATACGTCAGCGGGTTGTACAGCAGCAGGATCTTCTCGAAGCCCACGGCCATGAACGTGCCGATGTTGAGGATCATCAGTGTGATCATCGTGGGCCTGATCCCGGGCAGGGTCACGTGCCACGTCTGTTTCCACCGGTTGGCGCCGTCGATGCGCGCCGCCTCATAGAGGTCACTGTCGATGGTGGTGAGGGCGGCGAGGTACAGGATGGTGCCCCAGCCGACCGTCTGCCACACCTCCGACGACACATAGATGGTGCGGAACCACTCGGGCAGCTGCATGAACGAGATGGGGTCGTTGCCGACGGCCCGCACCGCCTGGTTCACCGCGCCGTCGATCGACAGCAGCTGCATCACCATGCCGGCCACGATCACGACCGACAGGAAGTGCGGCAGGTACGAGATGGACTGCACGAGCCGCTTGAGCTTGCGCGCCCGGACCTCGTTGAGCAGCAGCGCCAGCACGATGGGCAGCGGGAAGACGACCACCACCGTCAGCGTGCCCAGCACCAGCGTGTTGGTGAACACCTTCCAGAACGTCGGGTCGTTCAGGAACAGCCGCACATAGCGCAGGCCCACCCACGTCTCACCGAGCACGCTGCCACCCGGCTGGAACCGGCGGAAGGCGATCACGTTTCCGAGCATCGGAAGGTATCGGAAGACGAGGAAGAACAGCAGGGGCAGGATGATCAGTGAATACAGCTGCCAGTCGCGCCGAATCGCGAGCCGCCAGCTTCGCTTGTGGCCCTTGCGCTTTTGTGCCCGCTGGGTGTGGTGCGCGGGCTCCATCTCCACCCGGGGGTTGTTCAGCGCGACGCGCGCGGCATCGACGGCTTTACTCATGGCGGCCTCCACCCATGGCTTCAATGTGGGCCGTGGTCAACAGTTGCCGGTCGTGGCCGACCTCGCGCTCCTCGCCCCTGAGGCGCAGCGGCACGACCCCGGCGAAATCGCCACTCGACCGTCCAAAGCGGAGCTCCACGTCGCCCGGCTCGACGATGCGCCTGCCGTGCGCTCCGGTGAACCATGTGACATCGGCCGGAACCGTGAACGTGACCCGGGCCGCCTCGCCCGGCTCCAGCGGCACCCGCGCGTATCCGACCAGGCGCACCACCGGGCGCGTGGTCTGCGCGACGGGGTCGTGCAGATAGAGCTGGACCACCTCGGTGCCGGCGCGCGGGCCCGTGTTGCGGACCGTGATGTGCACGTCTGCCTCGCCGTCGACGGCCCATGCGGTGGGCCCGCTCGCCTCGGTCCACTCGAACGCCGTGTAGGAAAGCCCGTGCCCGAACGGGAAAGCGGGCGTCGGGTCCACAGAGGACGCCCCGGAGCGGCGCCCGAGCGGCGGGGCGAGGTAGGTGGTTGGCAGGCCGCCCGCGTCGCGCGGGATGCCGACCGGCAGGCGCCCGGACGGGTTCACCGCGCCCGTGAGTACCTCGGCCAGCGCCTGCCCGCCCAACTGGCCCGGGAAGAACGCCTGCACGATGGCCGCTGCCCCGTCGAACGCGGGGCCAAGCGCGTAGGGCCGGCCGCTCAGCAGCACGAGGACGACCGGTGTGCCCGTGGCGAGCACGGCCCGCACCAGCTCCTCCTGCACCCCGGGCAGGTGCAGGTCGGTCGCGTCGCAGCCCTCGCCGGACGTGCCGCGCCCGAACAGCCCGGCCCGGTCGCCCACGGCCAGCACGCACACATCGCTCTCGGCGGCCGCCGCCACGGCGGCGGCGATGCCGGAGGCGTCATCGCCGGTGATGGCGCATCCCGGCTCGAACACGGCGTGTGGCAACGACGCGCGCAGCGACGGGATCTCCAGCCCCAGCCCATAGTCGGCATAGCGCACCCCGACATGCGCCGGGAACGAGTAGCAGCCGAGCATCGCGATTGGGTCGTCGGCCACCGGCCCGACCAACGCCACCTTCTTGTGAGACGCGAGCGGCAGCGCGCCAGAGTCGTTGTGCACCAACACAATCGACTGCCTGGCCAGGCGCAGCGCGATGTCCTGGCCGATCTCGTCGTCGAAGCGGAGCTCGTCGAGCCCGTCGGGCACGGGCTTCCAGCCCTCGTCGAGCAGGCCAAGCTCGGCCTTTTGCGCGAGCACGCGCAGCAACGCGCGGTCGATCAGCGCCTCGTCGACCGCGCCGGACTTGACCGCCTCGATCAGCGGGGCCGCGTAGGCGTCCCCGCGCGGCAGCTCGACGTCGATGCCGGCGCGCAGGGCGAGCGCCGCGGCGTGCGCGCCGTCGGCGGCCACCCCGTGCTGCGTCTCCAGGAACCGCACGGAGAAGTAGTCGGAGACCACGGTGCCGGTGAAACCCCACTCGCCCCGAAGCACGTCGGTCAGCAGGCCGGCGTCGGCCGCGACCGGTACCATATCGATCTCTGAATAGGAATTCATCACCGAACGGGCCCCACCCAGCCGCAGGGCCATCTCGAACGGCGGCAAAATCACGTCCTGCAGCTCGCGCCGGCCCATCGCCACGGGCGCGAGGTTGCGGCCACCACGCGAGGCGGAGTAGCCGGCGAAGTGCTTCAGCGTCGCGACCACCCCGGCGCTTTCCAGCCCCCGGACATAGGCCGCCCCAACGGTTCCGACCAGATAGGGATCCTCGCCGATGGTCTCCTCGGTGCGGCCCCAGCGGTAGTCTCGGGTCACGTCGAGCACGGGCGAGAGCCCCTGATGCACGCCGGCGGCGCGCATCGTTCGTCCAATCCGGACAGCCATCCGCTCGACCAGCTCGGGATCGAACGCCGCGCCCCAGCACAGCGGTGCCGGATAGGCGGTCGCCTGCCAGGCGGCAAACCCGGTCAGGCACTCCTCGTGCACCTGCGCCGGGATGCCGAACCGGTTGGTCGCAACGATTTGCGCCTGCGCGGCGGCCAAGGCACGAGCGCCCGCGACCGGGTCGACCGGCGCGGTGCCGAAGGGCCGGGTCAGCTGGCCCAGGCCGTTGCGGATCAGCTCGCCGAACGGCGGGCCGTCGCCCGGCATGTTGTCGGCCTGCAACGGCGCGACCCCGTCGCCGGAAGCCTCGGCCCCCGCCCACACCGAGCCGAGCTGAGCGATCTTCTCCTCCAGCGTCATGAGCGGGAGAAGCGCCTCGGCCCGTTCGACCGGCGTGCGCCGCATGTCGCGCCACCGTTCGACTGGCAACTGATTTCTCATGCCACCCCTGCTTTTCGGTCGGATGAGGGCGCCGCGCATGGAGCCATCGGGGGTCCACTCCGATATGCACCGAAACTTTCGGTAAAACTTCGTTACATCTGGCGGCACCATAGGCGCACGTGGATGGGCGTGTCAAGGGTCTCTGAAGTGGGCGGGGGCTTGGTGTATGGTCCAGATGCGACCCGCGGGCCAGCGCTGGGTGACGCGCTATGACCGGCCTTGACAAGGCCCTCTGGCCACAGGGGTTGCTCCGAAACTTCCGGCGACGCTAGGTGAGATTTCGATGACTCGTTCCGCAACCATCGCGACCATCGCCCACGAGGTCGGCGTCTCGGTCACGACCGTGTCGAAGGTGCTCAACGGCAGGTCAGACGTCGCGCCGGGGACAAGGGCGCGGATTGAGGAGAGCCTGGAGCGGCACCGCTACCGCCGCCGCTCCAAACGCCCGGTCACCGGCAAGGGCCAGATCGACCTGGTCTTCCACGAATTCAACTCCGCGTGGGCCATGGAAATCATCCGCGGCGTCGAGGCCGTGTCCACCGCGGCCAAAATCGACATCGTGCTGTCCCAGCTCGGCGGGGAACACCTGCCGCCGCAGCAGTGGCTCGACGGCGTGCTCGCCCGGCGCCCGCTCGGCGTGCTGTTCGTCCTGTGCCACCTGACCCAGGTCCAGCGGCAGCAGTTGCAGCGCCAGGGCATCCCGTTCGTCGTCATCGACACCGACAGCGCGACCTCGGCGTCCGTGCCCACGGTCGGCTCCAACAACTGGAACGGCGGCCTGCTGGCGACACGGCATCTGCTGGAGCTCGGCCATCGGCGCATCGCGATCATCTCCGGCCCCGAGGACGTGCTGTGCAGCCAGGCGCGGGTCGCGGGCTACCGGTTCGCACACGATGAGGCCGGGATCGCGCTCGACCCGGATCTCGTGCGGTGGGGCAACTTCTACGTCAACGCGGGAGATGAGCACAGCATGCGGCTGCTGACCATGCCCGACCGCCCGACCGCCATCTTCGCCGGGTCCGACCTGCAGGCCCTCGGCGTGCTGCGGGCCGCGCGGCGGCTCGGACTCGATGTGCCCAAAGACCTTTCTGTCATCGGGTACGACAACCTGCCCGTCGCCGCCTGGATGGGCCCGGCGCTGACGACTGTCAACCAGCCCCTGCAGGACATGGCCGGCACCGCCATGCGCATGCTGCTCGACCTCGCCCGCGGGGTTGACCTGCAGACCAGCCGGGTCGACATGGTGACCGAACTGATCGTGCGGGAAAGCACGGCGCCGCTGAAGGATGCACATGCGACTTGAGCAGTACCTGCCCGAAATCGATGAGCCGCACGACTTCGACGCGTTCTGGCAGTCCACTTTGGAGGATTCCCGCGCCAAACCGCCGTTGATCGACGTGCGGCCCATGCAGACCGATCTGGCGCTGGTGGACTGCTGGGACGTGACATTCGCCGGATTCGGCGGCGATCCGATCCGGGCTTGGTACCTGCGGCCGTCCGGAGTGGACAGTCCGTTGCCGGCGGTCGTGGAGTTCGTCGGATACGGGCGCGGGCGCGGCCTGCCGCACGAGCGGCTCACGTGGGTCGTGGCGGGTTACGCGCACCTGCTGATGGACGTGCGCGGGCAGGGCGACCTGTTCGGCAATGGCGGTGACACGCCCGACCCGCACCCGGGCACGCCCGGCGGGCACCGGCCGACGACGATGGGCATCCTCTCGCCCGAGACCTACTACTATCGCCGGCTCATCACCGATGCCGTGCGCGCGGTCGACGCCGTGCGGGCCTTGCCGGGGGTTTACCCGGCGCGGGTCGCGGCCGTGGGAAACAGCCAGGGTGGTGGGCTCGCGCTGGCCGTGGCGGGGCTCGTGCCCGACCTCGCCGCGCTGGTGACCACCGCGCCGTTCATGTGCGACGTGCAGCGGGCGATCGAGACGGCGCAGTTCGGTGCGTACACAGAAATCGCAAGCTACCTTGGGGTGAATCGCTTATCGGAGGCGGCCGTGCGGCGCACGCTGTCCTATGTAGACGGCGTAAGCTTCGCCAGGCGGGCGAGCGCACCGGCCCACTTCGGGGTCGGCCTGCGCGACACCACCTGCCCACCGAGCACGGCCTACGCCGCCTACAACCATTACGGTGGCACGGACCGCGAGATCCACGCCTACCCGTTCAACAACCACGAGAACGGCGACGCGTTGCACGTCCGGCTCCAGCTTGGCTGGCTGCGGGCGCGGCTGTCCGCTTAGGACACATTGCGCCGGTCTATCGCCGGAGGACTCGCACGAGGCTCGCGAAGCTGTCCTTGCCGTGGCCGGCCGCGATACCCTTCGCCGTCACCGCCTCGACCACCCGGGGCAGGGCGGAGTCGAGCCCGCGCGCGTCGGTGGTGCGGATCAGGTGATCCATCAACGGGTAGTCCAGTTCGAGCCACTCCCCGTCGCCGGGATACGCGCCGGCGTCAATCTGATCGGCGTAGCCCTCGATGACCTCTGCCACGGTGGTCCGCAGCCAACGCGTGAACAGTGGAGTCAGCGTCTTGGCCGCGACACCGTCCGTGCCCAGCAGCGCGGCCGATTGCAGGTATCCGATGAGCGTCGCCCAGGCGAAGTTCAGCATCGCCAGGTCATAGAGCGCGGCAGTCGCCGCGTCCTCGCCCAGGTATGTCGCGCTGCCGAGGGCGGACAGCACGCTCTCGTGCCGGTGGAACACCTCGGCCGAACCGCTGTAGACCACGACGGTGTGCGGGTCGCCGACATGCTCCGGGTGCGCCATCAAGGCGCCGTCGAGATACCGGGCACCGCGTCCGGTGAGCCGCGCCGCGGCGGAACGCGCGTCCGCCTCGGTGCCGGACGTGAGGTTCACGATGTCGTGGCCGGCCAGCCGTTGCTCATGCCGGCTCAGCAGCGGCCACAGCGCGTCGTAGTTCTCGACGCACACCACTATCAGCGCGGCGTCGAGCGCCTGGGCGGCATCATCCGCGGTTTCGTCCCACACCGTGATGGCGTGACCCCAAGCGGCCAGGGCGTTGGCGATCGCGGCCGCCCGCGGGTTCACGCCGAGCACCGTCACGGAGCCGGTTGTCGTCTGCATGCTTCCTCCAAATGCGCCGATCCGCAACAACCTACAAAACGTAACCTACATTTTGTAGGTTGTCGAGTGATCGGCTCAGCCCCGGCCGGACTTCACCGCGACACGGTTGCGCAGACCGCCGACGATGACCGCCGTCGCGCCGTCGATCGCCGCCGCACGGGACAGCCGCCGATCGGCGGCGTCTCGGGCCACGGCCTCGATGACACCGAGGAACCCGACAAGCACGGCCCGGTCCTTCCGGCCGGACAGATCGGCGAACCGCGCCAGCGCGGCTTGCATCTGCGACACATAGAACTGGCGAGAGGACCGCAGGAAGGCACGCGTCTCCGGATGACCCGCCAGCGCCGCGTAGACCGCGTCGCACTGCGGGCCGGCCGCCAGCACGCCGTCGATGTAGGCGGTGCAAATGACTGACACGACCTCGTCCAGAGAGGCGGAGTCGCCCGGCAGCGCGTCGCGGATGTTCTGCCCGATCATTTCGTCGTACCGCTGATAGAGCGCCATGAGCAGCCCTTCGCGAGTCTTGAAGTGGTCGTAGGCGATGGGCCTGGACACCTCGGCGCGCTCGGCCAGCCGGACCAGGGTGAGCGCATTGGTGCCCTCGTCACGAACGATCTCCTCGGCCATCGCGAGGAGTTGCAGCCGCCGTTGTTCACGGCTCAGCTTGGTCACGTTCCGACCCTAGCGCCCGCGTCGGGCACGTCAGGCGAGGCCGGCTTCTTTGGCGATGATGGCGGCTTGGACGCGTGAGGTGCAGTCGAGTTTGGCCAGGACGCGGGAGACGTGGGTTTTGGCCGTGGCCTCGGTGATAGCCAGCTCGGCGGCGATGTCGGCATTGGACAGTCCGCGGCCGAGGGCGGCGAGGATGTCGCGTTCGCGGGTGGTGAGGCTGTCGAGGTGGGGGCGGGGGTG
>NZ_QJUG01000145.1 GCF_003426775.1 Allorhizocola rhizosphaerae
AGCAGGTCCGGCCGGCTCGCGGCGAGCACCGCGTGGGCCGCGGGCAGCGTCGCACCGGCCGGGCGTGCCGCGTTCCACGCGGTCGTGACCCTGCCGTCGGCGAGCACCATCGCGGGCGGCGCCGGCCGCGACTTGCTGTGCACCAGTTTGGGCACCGGCACGGTGCCGAGCCCGCCGGTGCCGACGGTCACGGGCTTGACATAGCGGTCCGGGTCGGTGCCGGCGAGTGCCTCCCGCAGCACCTCGTGCATCGGCGCGGGCAGACGGACGGTCGCGAGCCCGCCGGAGTTCTGGTATCGATGCGTCAAGGAGATCAGCGTGCCGTCGGGCGGCCGTTCGGTGAGCTCGTAGCCGGCCCTGGTGCTGTGCAGGATCGGCCGCAGCGCGCGCTCGAAGTCGCCCATCAGCTCGGCCACCACGTCCGGCACGGGCACGGCCATCGGGCTGACGAGCACCGATCCGTCGCGGATCAGCTGCGCCAGCACGCCGGACAGGTCGTCGCCGGACAGCCACACGTCATCGCCGGACACCAAGGCCGACAACGCATTCCACACCGTGCCCAGGTCGAACTCGAGCCGCAGCTCGCCCGGTTCCTCGTCGGCCGCGCGATAGCCGGCCTCGAGTTCGAGCGACAGCGGCCCTGGCCGGCCGGCCACCGCGTCAAGCAGGGCAAGCGCTTCGGTTCTGTCCAATGTGGCGCTGAGCGCGGGAAGCTGGGTGTCGACCGTGGTTTCGGCCAACACCCGCCCGGTCTCACTGTTCGTCAGCCGCAATGAGGTGCGCCTGACGAACAACGGAACATGCTCCACACCGGTCTTCGCCGTCAGCCGCTCGCAGAGCTCGGGTGGCGGTGTCACCTCGGCCTCAAGACCCAGCACGGCCTCCTGCACGAGCCCGGCCAGCGGCTCGTGCGGGTCCGGCGCCCGCGACAGCACAAACGTGATCGACAAGACGCGCTCGTCCCCGGGCAGCCGTCGAATCCGCGGGTGCGCCAATGTCACGTGCCGCCCACCGCTCGCCCCGGCACCCGCGACGGCCAGCAACCGCACCGGCGCCACGCCTTCGGAGCCATCGATAGTGGTCCACGGTCCCACCAGCGGTGCGGACACGGTGCGAACGCCAGCCATGACGTCGTCGCCTTTCTTCCGAGCCGGATTGCGTCACGGCGTAACGGACGTGACCTCGATGGGCCAGCCGGAAAGTGTCGTCCACTGCTCGCTGTCGCGCGCGCCGACCGCGGCAGGCTCCCTGACCGCAGCCCTGGCGGGTGCGGCTTCCTCGGCCGCGGCGCTGATGTAGCGCGCCCGCACGTTGCGGTCACCCGGGCGCGGCACGGCAATCAAGAGTGCGCCGTTGCCACTGCCCGCGACCCAGTCGCCCTCCCACGTACGGCCGGGTTCGAACAGCGTCCCTTTGACTGTGACAATGACTTTGTACCGGTAGAAGGGCCGGAATTCGGGGTCTCCCGTATAGATCATCCACATCCGGTCCGTCTGGTAATCCTCGAACGTCCACCGGAACCGGACCTGCGGCCGCTCCAGCGACCGGCCCTGTTCGTCGGTGGGCTCCAGGACCACCTCGACCACCTGCGTGTCGTCGGTGAGCACGACGCCCAGCTGGATCGGCCCCACCGCCAGGCGGCCGGCCGAGTCGGCACGCACCTCGACGGTTGTGTCGTTGAGCGGGGTCCCGTTCGGCTCGGGGTCAAGCTCGACCACGTTGCGGTCGATTTGGATGCGCACGTAGGGGTTTTCGGTCTCGTTCGGCGGCTCGGCCAGGTGCACCTTGCGCTTGATGAACGTCAGATCCGGCTTCCAGCCTTCGGGCGGATTGCTCACATCGGAGGCGGGTTTCTGCGCCACCTGATACTTCCACGACTCGGTGTCCCCACCGGCGGGCGGCGGCCCGAACAGGTGCCCGTCCCACATCAGCGCGCCCGATGTGTTGGGGTAGCCGACCTGTACCGATAGGAACTCCACGGTCTTGTCGGCCCACGCGGCGACCGGGCGGCACACCCGCGCCAGCTTGCGCGGCCAATCGTCCAGATACACGCTCAGGAAGTACTTGCGGCCCGCGTCGGGGTCGCGCTTCATCTCGTCGTACATCCCCGACAGCGAGCTGGAGATGGTGTGCTCCTGCAGATAGGCCATCTGCCGCTTCTCGCTGTAGTCGAGCTTGAGGCTCGTGTCATCCCGGCGGTATTTCAGTGCGACTCCCGCACCCCACGCGCTGAACAGCCCACCTCCCGAGGAGGCCTGCGCCGGCTCCACCGTCGGCGGCTTCGGCTCGAAGATGACCTGCTTGGCCAGCTCCATGAACTTCTCGAAGACCAGATCCGAACGCTGATCGATGTTCTTGGCCATCTCCTCGCCGCCAGGAATCGTCTTATCCACCTTGACGTCGACCGTCAGGTCGCCCGTGATGCGCATCCGGTTCATCTCGGCCTTGATGTCCACCGACGCCCACAGATAACGGCCCTTCGCCGCGGCCGAGAAGTGCTCGAAGATCTTCTGCCATTCCCCGTGCAGCGACAGCTCGACGACCGGCGACCACACCTTGAGCTTCATGGATTGGATGACGATGACCGGGCTCGCCGTGCCGTGGAACGCCTCCCACAGGATGGCCGCCGGGTAGGCCCCGACCAGGGCCGAGAAGGCGTGGGTGCCGGTCGGGTCGATGGACCCGCTCCCTTCCCCTTGCATATGCCAGTACCACGGCTCCATGTTCGAGTCGCGGGCCGCCTCGCTGCTGCGCACGATCGGCTCAAGCTCCCGCATGGGCATGCCACGCGCCACTATCGCGCCCTGGCCGCGGCTACCCGTACGGACCATCGGCAGACCGCGCGGCGTCGGTGACACGTTGGAGATCGTCGTCGTGTTGGCGGTGATGATGGCCGGCCGGAACACCGGCGGCGCGGACCCTCGGATTCCCCAGAAGAAGTCCTGCGAGTTCTGCCACTGCTGGATAATCTGCTGCTGCGACTGTCTCAGCACGTGTTCGGGCGCGGCCCCCGTGACGGTGAAGGTCAGCAGGCCACCGGCGACCTCACGATCCTCAGCCGCGCCGATGGTGCCCTCATTGCTTTGCGCACCGGCGAAGCGAATGAGGTTGAACAGGAAATCACCCCTGTCGGGCCCTTCCTTGCGGGCCATCCGCACCTGGTTCGGCACGTAGTAGAACACCGGCGACTGGCCCGATCGCTGCAACTCCCAGTTGTTGACGTCGGGCAGGTAGAGCAGGCTGTAGCCGTCCTTTACAATCGGCTGGGTACCACCGGCCATAGTCGGGCCCATTGCCGTAATAGCCATCCCGCGCCCCCTTCGCGTGATTAAGGCGTGCGACAACCCAGGGTCGTCCGAGAAACAACGCTACCCTTCAAATCGCCATCTAGTTGGGCAAACTCGCAAACATGCGGCACCAGGGACCGGGCCGGTCCACGGGCGGACTGCGCCGCCCCTTCAGCTGTCCAATGAGGACAGGTCCGGCCTGGTTCATCTGTCCAATAAGGATAGCCCGGCCTGGGATAAGGATGATCAGGCCGCGAGCGCAGCGATGGCGTCTGCTGTCGCACCCCGGCGCCGAGGTGTGAGCCCGTCCTCGGCCGAAGAGGCCTGCAGCGCTTCGGCAATGGGCAAGGAAGGCCGGACGCCGGTAAAGTCCGGATGCCCGGCCCTACCTTGCGGCTACAGGCTCATCAGTAGTAAAGCCAGAGCCGGTAGCCGCTCCCTTCCCGCGGGCACTGCCAGTCCAGCGCGTTGCCGTTGTCCACCGCCTTCCTGCCCTGCTGCTGGCAGGACAGGAGAGTCGAGTAGAGAGTGGACTTGTGCCAGGAGGCCGGAATGGCATTGGCCGGAGCCGCTGCCCCGATGACCGGAGCCATGACCATCGAAGCGGTCAACAGCACCTTGGCCAGACGTGTGCGCATCATTCGATTCCCCTTCCGTGGCAACGGAATTTGCTGCCTTCCTTAGGAACTTCGATGCTAGTGCCATGCGCAGCACGCGAGGATCCACATCGATGTTCGGAACTGTTCGGGATCGTCCGGAATCGATAAAGATCTATGACCAATCGGCACTGCGGGTCGTGTGAGCCGTTCTGCAGGCCCGGTGGGCGACTCGCCCGCGCAGAAGATGGTGGTGTTGGTAGTTGCCGCCTGCACCACGACGGCGGTCAGCGTGCCATCGCGGTGCAGGCGCCGCTCATCAGGAGCAGACGGATTTCGGCTGCTGCAGGTTGTTGATCAGGCGCTGCAGGACGGCCGGAACGCTCGCGAGCGCGAGGTGCTCCCCACCGGGGTTGTCGCTGAACTCGAACCGGAAGCACGGCATGGCCGACCATGGCGCGGTCGCGTCGTTGGTGATGTCCTCCTGGTTGCCGTCACCGTCGCGCACGAACAGTTCGGCGGTCTCGAGGTTCAGGACTTGGCCCGCCGGTGACGCCGGGCTGGTCCACGAAGCGCTTGGCCATGGGCAACGCCGCATACGACCTGTACGAAGAGGTTTCTCATTGACTGCGACCCTGGATCTGGATCAGCTGCGGCTCTCGGCGTGGGCGCGTCGCGATTTGCCCGCTCCCTGGCTACTCACACGGAATAGTCTCGGCTTGCGACGGGTACTATTCGTTGGCACACGCCATGCCAGCGTCCACTTTGGACATCGCAGAACCGGCTGGCCTCAAACGGTTCTCCGTAGCGTTTTGGCAACTGTTCTACCATCGGGACTTCGCAGTGCACTCAGAAATGCGAATGTGGAAAATGGACAGTGGCCAGTTGGTTCCTCTGCCCGGTGTGCCCACGCCAATCGCATTCGGCCGCTCGCAGATCGGCCGACGGCCGCGGTCATCCGCGTGCAGAGTCACGGTGGCGTAGACAGTCTCGTCCGCGCAACGCCGTGGTCGAGCGGTTCGCGGCAATTCTGCCGGCAGAGCTCAAGCCGGTCCGCGCAGGTCGGCCCCTGCCGGCTCCCATAGCTGAACGACGTTCTCCTCCGGGTCGCGAAGGCTGGCGAACCGGCCGTTGGGATAGACCTCGGGGTCGACGTCGACGGCGATGCCAGCCTCGCGTAGTTGCCGCACCATCGCGTCGAGGTCGGCCACCCGGAAGTTGATCGACCACTGATGGCCGGGCCCGCCGAAGTGCTCGGACTCGGCCGACATGGCAGCGAACACCGTGGGGCCGGGCCGCTGCCACCAGGACGACACATCGTAGGACTCGGGCGCGGGATCGACCCCAAGATGCGTGGCATACCAACGGTTGAGCCGGTCCGGCTCACGCGCCGTGAAGAAGACCCCGCCGATTCCCTGAACGCGTTCCATATGCGCCTCCTCCATGGTCAGGCCTTTGCGGCCGCGGGCGCCCTAGCGCGCTGCGGGTGCACTGGATCAGTGCAACGCAAGCCAACACCATCAACGCCGTCGCGATAGAGGCGGGGGTCACGGTATCGTCGAGCAACAGCGCCGGCCAGACCAGGATGAGTATCGGCTGGCGAGCTGGGATCTGGCCGATCGATGCGGCCCCGGGCCAGGCCCGCGGCTCGGCAAGGGACTTTCGTAGACAGACCCGCGCGGCGGTCGACCATTGGATCCTTAAGGGCGCCGCATGTCCACGCGCGCCTTGAGGCAGGCCAGATTCTGCTTGTCCTCGTCCCATGCCCGCAGAGACAACCGATAGACGCCCTGGGCGACCTCGTCCGGCAGTTCGACCTCGCCGGCCATCGTGACCCGGCCCTTGCCGAGGGTGTCGGGCGGGTTCATGCCGCCGTAGGTGAGCGCGTCGTGCAGGGAGACCTTCGCGGAGACGAGCGTGGTCACGCCGCGCCGCACTTTCACGTCGGCGGTCGACCTGTGCAGGTCGATCGGCTCCCGCAGTTTGCCCGTGATCTCCCAGCGGAACGGCTTGCCCGGCTCCGGAAACGGTGGGGTGACCGCGATTTCCTTGACACGCAGCACGTAGTTGTCGTCGGAGCAGTCCTCGACCAGGTCGGTGGCAGCCGCAGCCGGGTGGGCGCCGAGCGCGAGGAAGACAAGGCCGGCGGTGGTCGTGAGAACCGCGTGAAGGACGCGCTTAATTGACATAACCAAGGTAGTAGCATGCCGCGACCGCGTGATCAAGAACGCGACGGCGGCGTTTCACGACACCGGCCCACGTTGGGCGCGGGTCCGCGAGTCCGCCCGCGACACTCGATCGCGGCAAGCCAGTGCGTCGCCACAGAGCCCCGCGCCGGCGCCTCATGCATTGCTGATCTCCGTTTGGCGGATCCCTCCGCGGTGGCGGTTGAGTAGTCGGCTACTCAGGACCCGATGCGGCCGGCCACCGAACATCAACAGGTGTACGCGATGGCGTACCAACAGAGAGGAGAACCAATGCGTACCAGCTTGCACGGTGCCCTGCGCGCGCTGACGGTGACTGCGGTCGCGGCGGCATCGGTGCTGATGTTCGTCGCCACGCCCGCCTCGGCCAAGCCGCCGACCGCCTTCGAACGGTGCCACGCCGCGGCGCCGCCGAACCAGGTGCACAACCACTCGATCATCGACAATATGTCGTCGGTGACCGTGGCCGCGCCCGACGGGTTCTGGGCCGGTGACGTCTTCCGGATCCGGGCCAGTGGCACGATCCACACTTCCGGGTTGGTGTGGGACAACTACACCCCTGACGGACGAGCCGGCGACTTCGCTCCTCTCGGCGACCCGGCCTGGCCCGGACCGGGACTCAAGAAGTTCTCACTGGTCGGATCGCTCGGCCCCGGCGTGGCCAACCTGCAGTTCGGCACCTACGTGTACTGCGTCGTGGTCCCGAACACGTGGTCTGCCACATACCTGAAGATGTGGATCAACGACAACATGACCAACGACAACACCGGCCGGTGGGACATCACCATTGATCATTACTGGGTCTAATCGGTCGAAACGCTCACCCGAAGCGGTGACGGCACTGGCCGTCACCGCTTTCACTTGAGAACAAAGACGATCGCCGGTTAGGTGAAGCCATGCGGGCATGGCCATTCACCGGGCGGGAGACGGTTGTCGAGCACATAGGTTCGGCGATTCGGCGTGGTCGGCACGTGGTGATCGCCGGCCCGGCGGGCGTGGGCAAGTCACGGCTCGCAGCCGAGTTCCTGCGCTCGTCGCACACCAGGGGCCTGCCCATCACCACGGTCAAGGCGACGAACGCGGCCTCGGCCATACCCTT
The DNA here is from genome assembly GCF_003426775.1 of Allorhizocola rhizosphaerae. Lineage (GTDB taxonomy): Bacteria > Actinomycetota > Actinomycetes > Mycobacteriales > Micromonosporaceae > Allorhizocola > Allorhizocola rhizosphaerae. Next base: position 7,187 of record NZ_QJUG01000145.1, read on the forward strand.
CGGCGCCATCGCCCATCTGCTTCGGTCCGGCTCGGCGCCCGACGGCGGCAACCCGTTGCGCTGGGCGGCGGACTCGATCGTCGCGGCCGGCTCCGCGCAGCCCGTCCTGATCGGGGTGGACGACGCCCACCTGCTGGACTCGGGATCCGCCGCGGTGCTGCATCTGCTGGCCCACACCGGCCGGGCGCGACTGCTCGTCACCGTCCGCAGTGGACAGTCAGCCCCGGACACGGTTGCCGCTCTTTGGAAAGATGATGCCGGGACCCGGATCGACCTGGAACCATTCGATCTGCCGCACGTCGCCCGCATCCTCACCGAGGCGCTTGACGGCCCGGTCGCCGAAAACACCGCACAGCGCCTTTGGCAGGCATCCGGTGGCAACGTCATGTTTCTTCGTGAGCTGGTGCTGTCGGCCCTGGGCCAGGGCACGTTGTCGCGTGCGGGCGCCTACTGGCACCTGACCGGTGCGTTGCCGGTCAGCGAGCGCCTTGCCGACTTGCTTGACGAACGTATCGGGGTCCTCGACGAGCGCACACGTGAGGTGCTTGAGTTCACGACTCTGGGCGAGCCGATCGGCCTGGAGCTGCTGCAACGGCTCGCCGGTCCGTCCGCTGTCGAGGCCGCCGAGGCGCGTGGGCTGATTGTGGTGGGTCCGGATGGCCGGCGTGATGTGGTCCGGCTGGCGCATCCGCTTTACGGCGAGGTGACGCGGGCACGCGCCACCGTGCTGGGCACCCGGCGCAGGCTCACGGCGCTCGCCGACGGCATCGAGTCGGTCGGCGCGCGCCGGCGTGAGGACGCCCTGCGGATCGCGGTCTGGCGGCTGGAGACCGGGGCCGCCAAACCCGAGGTCCTCACGACCGGCTGCCGGTTCGCGTGGGCGGCGCATGACTATCCACTGGCGCGCCGGCTCGGCCGGGCCGCGGTCGCCGCCGGAGGCGGTGTGGGCTCGGCGATCCTGCTCGCGCAGGTGCTCAACGAATCGGACCGGTTCGCCGAGGCCGAACAGGTACTCGATGGTGTCTGGGATGACGCCTACGACGACGACACGATGACCAAGCTGCTGCTCGCCCGAGCGCACACGCTGTGCTGGGGATTAGGGAGAGCCGACGACGCTCTTGAGCTGCTGTCTCGGTACCCCTCAAATAATCAGGAAATCGCCGTGATGCGCATGCGTATCGTGGGCACCAGCCAAGGACGGTGGGCGGAGGCGGCGGCGATCGGCGAGTCGATCCTGAACGCGCCGGCGAGCCCCCTGCTCGCCAACTCGGCGCGCACCGAACAGTCGTGGCTCATGCTCTACTTAGGACGGCCGCTGGACGCGATCGCCTTGGCCGAGCGGGTGCTCGCCGATCGGGAGCTGTGGCGCGACACCCATCCGCAACTGTCCGGCGACATGCTCACCGTGATCACCCAGGCCAGCCAGTCTTTGGGCGACATGGATGCCTTCGACGCGGTGGTGGCGCGGGCCGCGCGGGAGGTCGGCCAGTCTGAGGTGTTCGCCAATACCGTCATGGTCAACCGGGGCATCGCGGCGATGCTGCGTGGGCAGATCGCCACCGCCGTGCGGCTGTTCAAGGAGGCGGAGTCCTATCGCCCACACGGTTCGCGGGCGATGTCGGGCATGAGCGAGCTGGCCCGGGCGCTGGCCTACCTGGGTGACGTGGCCGGGGCCACCGAGGCGCTGGGCGAGGGCGCGCAACGCCTGTTCCTCTTTCGCCGACAGAAGATTCCTTTGGGGGTACGCCTTGCGGCCCCATGGATCCAGGCGGCCGCAGGAAACGTGACAGGCGCCTTGGAGATGTGCATCGAGGCGGTGGAGTTCTTCCAGCAGGAGGGTGCCGTGCGCCGAGAACTGATCGCCCTGCACGACGCGGTCCGCCTGGGCGGCGCGAAGCGCGTGCGCGACAGGCTGGCGCAGCTCGCGAAAAGCTACCAGGGTGAGCTGGCACCGCTTTTGGCCGCTCACGCCGACGCGGTCGCGACGACCGACGGCGTCGCCCTGGAACGGGTCGGTGCCCGGTTCGAACGCATGGGCCGGCTGCTGCACGCCGCCGAGGCGTTCGCCCAGGCGGCGCAGGTCTACCAGGCGGCCGGCCGCTCGGCGTCGGCACGCGCCTGCGCCGGCCGCGCCAGGCTGCTGGCCGCCCGTTGCGAGACAGCGATCACGCCGCCGCTGTTCACGCTCACGGCACCGGAGCTCACCCCGCGCGAACTGGAGATCGCCCGGCTCGTGGCCACCGGCCTGACCAGTGCCCAAGTGGCCGAGAGGCTCGTGTTGTCGGTGCGCACGATCGACAACCACCTGGGCGCGGTCTACGCCAAACTGGGCGTCTCGGGGCGAGCCGAGCTGCGCAAGGCCCTCGGCGGGTCAGCCTGAGCACGCCACCGTCAACGCGGCCACCGGGTTCTTCGGCGGCGCCTCCAGCCACGCCAGCCGCTCACCGTCGGTCTTCACCTTCGGCGACAGCTGGCATGCCGAAATGCTCTGTCCAAAGTCGACTTTCCACGACAGGGCCCGTTCGAGGATCACGACCACGGTCCGGTCGCGCCACGGGAACGACGCCTGGTTGCCCGCGCGGGGAACGGGTTGGCCCCATGCCTTCAGCTCCCACTCATCGCCCATTCCGCCGCTGCTAAGGCTCCTGACCTCGATGTCGAGGGTGTCGGGCACGACCGGCGCGGCAGAGGGCGAAGCCTGTGCCTGCGATGTCGCACGAAATGCGGACGGGGCACCGCGGCTGAGCCCACAAGCCGTCGTCACGACCAGGACGACAACGCTGGCAGCCACGGCACAGGCCACCTTCACGAGGGTCCCTATGCTGGGACTGTTCCCACCCGCGCGCCGCGCGATAACGCTAATTTTCATAGGGATCACTATCGTCCCCTGTGCCTGCCTGAGTCCTGAGTACTCGGCTACTCAATTCATTCCGACAGGCGTATCTGACCAGTGCGGAACACTAGCGAGATCATCGACGATATGGGCGCGCCGCTGCGATCAGGGGCCAGGTGCGGCTCCGTGGTCCACCAACCCCGGACCGGGGCGCCAAGGGCGACGGTCCCCGCGCTTGTGGGACCGCCGCCTTTCACGTGCCGCCGGGACCGACGATAGGTCAGCCGGCGCTAGCTACACGACCATTGCACCGCCATCCGGGTGTCAGGGCCGCTGGACACGACGCCACCCATCACCCGGCCATCGTCGCTGATGGTGCTGACGTGACTGTCTTCGGTGTCCGGCGTCATGCCGTCGGGCAAGGGTAGTTCCAAAACCTTTCCGGTACCGAAGTCGACCGCCGGAAGCTCAGTCTTGCCCTGGCGCCACTGCCCGCCGACCCAGCCGTGGGCGTTGACGCTGAGGGCAAACGGCAGCCGGAGCCGTTTGTCCGCGCCGGTGCGAAGGTTCCACCGGAAGACGCCCTCTTTGCGGTTGCTGATCGCCCAGCCGTCGCGAACCGCCGTGAGCGAGTCACCGGCCACCTCCCGCACGGTACCGTCCGGGCTCCAGACCAGCGCATACGAGAACGTCTCCTGGACTTCGCCACGCCTGGGAGGAATGCCGATCCGGGCCCCGACCACGGTGCCGTCGTCGTCGATGCCGTTGGCCCGGACCATTCCCGGACCCGAGGGTGCCGCCGGCCGGCGGAACGTGCCAGGGGCCGCCGCCGGCCAGACAAGTGGAAGCTGCTGCGGGTGGTACTCGCCCGTGTCCTCGTTCCAGTCGAGGGTGTTGTCGCTACCGAGGATGTCGCCGCGTTCGTTGATGCCGGCGACGTCGATGAACTCGTTGTCTGCGCCCGGCTGTGGCAGCTGCGTGAACGCCCCGTCGCGGTAGACCCAGGCGACGTTTCGCAGCTTGCCGTCCTGCCAGGTCAAGCCGCTGGCCGCGACCACCCCGGCGGAATTGACAACGATATGGTTGAGATCGCTCGTAGTATCCAGGACGATCAATGTCCCGCGATCCCACAGCAGAGGCCTTCTGAAACCTTCCGCCGTCGCGGCCCATCCCACCAGGTACCTTCCCGTGGGATCACCATCGCGTACCTGGCTGGACACCGCCCAATCGGGAACGGGCAGCCGCACGGGAACGCATGACTCCGGAGGGGACGGGGCGGGCGGTGGCACCTGCGCGAACTCCTGAGCCGTCTCGGTGGGTATGACCTGCGGCGCCCCCTGCACCACACTGAACGCCAACGGTATCGCCGCGAGGACGACCGTGGCCGCCCCAACGGTGCCCATCAGCCTCCTGGCGCGGACCCGGCTGCGCCCCTTGCGCACCACGCCCCCGACGTCCAAACCAGACGGTGGCGTCGGCTCGGCCAGCAGGGGCCGCAGCAACTCGCGCCCGAACTCATCGTCCATCATCGACTTCCTCTCAGCTTCACTTCGCCGCCCAGCAGGCGGCGCAGAGTAGTCAGACCATGCGCGGTCTGGCTTTTCACCTTCCCCGCGCTGCAGCCGAGGATCTGGGCCACCTCGGCTACCGGCAGGTCGTAGAGAAAGCGCAGGACCAGCACGGCCCGCTGGCGTGGCGGGACCCGCTGGAGCGCCACACGCAACTCGGTGTGTTCGGCATACTCCGGCTCGGCGGCCGCCACCTGTGGGACCTCCCCGGTGAGCTGGACCCGCGACGACCATGCCCTGCGCTTGGTGTTGAGGAACGCCTTGACCAGCACGGTGCGGCTATAGGCTTCCGGATCCCTCGCCTCCCGGACCCGCCGCCAATGCACATAAAGATCCGTGCAGGCCTGCTGCGTGACGTCGTCGGCATGATGCCTGTCGCCGGTCAGCAGGTATGCCTGCCGGTACAGGCGCGGCATCGCGGCGGCGATGAACTCGATGTACTCCGGCTCCCACTCTGCCCGCACCCGTGCCGCCCCTTCCCGTTTCCGGTGTTCCCTAGCGTGCAGAGGTCACCGGCCACGGGATCGGTTGTATCGCTACCCCGCGCGGAATCGGGCAGTCGCTGATCAACCTTCGGTCAGGCGGTGATTAGCCCGGGTGCCGGGTTGCCGGTTCTTGGGTTGAACGCACGGCGGTAGCTCGACGGCGAGGTGCGCATCGCCTTCGCGAAGTGGTGCCGGTAGGTGACGGGTGATTCGAACCCGACCGCGGCGGCGATCTTTTCCACCGGCACGTCACGTGATTCCAGCAGCGGCAGGCTGGCCGTGATCCGTTGCGAGATGAGCCATTTGATCGGTGGCATGCCGACTCTGGCGGTGAACTGCCGCTGATATGTGCGTGGTGCCAGGTGGGCGACCCGGGCGAGGTCGGAGATGGTCAATGGCTCGGCGAGGCGCTGCATCGCCCAGGCCATGCTCTCCGCGATCGGATCGGTGATATCGGGTGGAGTCACCGGGGATTCGATGAATTGTGCTTGACCGCCTTCGCGATGTGGCGGGATCACCATGCGACGCGCGACCGTGTTGGCGACCCGGGCGCCGTGATCGCTGCGGACCAGGTGTAGGCACACATCGATGGCGGCGGCGCTGCCGGCGCCGGTCAGCACGTTGCCGTCTTCGACGTAAAGCACGGTCGGGTCGACGCTCACCCGGGGATAACGCTCGGCGAGCAGGTTGGCGTATCTCCAGTGGGTGGTGACCCGGCGCCCGTCGAGTAGGCCGGCCCCGGCGAGGGCGAAGGCGCCCGAACAGATGGAAACGATCCGGCCTTTGGCCGCTCGCAGCGCGGTGACCAGGGCCGGGGACGGGTCGCCGTGCACCGGGGCCCCCGTAACGATCACCGTGTCGGCCTTGGCCAGCACGTCGAGGCCGTGGGTTGCGGTGAGGTGGAAGCCGCCGACGGCCAGCATCGGCTTGCCGGGTGCTTCGGCGCAGACGTCCAGCGAGTACCACCATGGCGTGTTCAGTTCGGGCCGGGGAAGCCCGAAGACCTCCACGACCACTCCGAACTCGAACGGCGCCATGCCCTCGTAGGCCAGGACCGCCACCCGATGCGGCTTCTTGATCAGCATGGCGCAATCTTAGCGATCAGCGACATTCGCGCCAATGTCACGACCTGTCCCGTTCGGCAACGCTGTTTGCATGACCAAATCACCGATCACAGAGATCCGCGCAGCGGCACCGGCAGACTCCTACGCCCACTTCGCCGGCAAGTTGTCCTACGAGGTCGACCCGGCCGACGTCGCCTACGCCATGAAGGACGGCAACGTCGACTTCATCCTGGTTGACACGCGGGCAGCCGGCTCATACAGCAGGTCGCACCTGCCCGGCGCGATCAACGTGCCGGCCGGTGGCATCACCGCCGAGTGGCTGCAGACCCTGCCCGCCGACAAGTTGATCGTCACCTACTGCTGGGGCCCGGCGTGCAACGGCTCGACCAAGGCGGCCATGAAGATTGCGGCGTTGGGGCGACAGGTCAAGGAGATGATCGGCGGATTCGAGTACTGGGTGCGGGAAGGTTGGCAGACCGAGGGCAAGCGGCCACTGGACGCCCGGATCTCCCCGCCGAAGCCGACCGACATCGGCCTGTACTGCTGATGACGGTGATCCGTGCCGCCCACCGGGGCGATATTGGACGTGGGTCAGCAGACGGGCGTAACGGCGCACTACCCGCAGACGATGTCCAAGGCCGTCCGATCGAAAGTTCGGCCGCCGCTGAGCGCGGCAGCCGGGAAGCATAGACCGTTTGGATCTGGTGCTGTGCCCGCCGGACTTGCCGGCGGGCACAGGGCAGTGCTGCCGGCCGTCAGACGCTGATGCGCCCGGCGCCGGCACCACCGGTCACGATGGACTTCACATTGCTTGGCGGATCAAGGCTGTATTGGTAGGGGATGCTTGCCACGCTGCCGCCGCTCTGGCAGCTGCCGGACGAGACGAAGAAATTGTTGCGCTGCACGAGACTCCCGGCAGGCGAGCTGCCCTGGCCGCGCTCGCATGGCGAGTCGGTGTTCTCGAAGTAGTTGCCCTCGACGAGCACACCGGCCTCCAATGTGGAGGCCACGCCGTAGTCCCCGACGTTGCCGTAGTAGTTGCTGAACACGTGCACCGGGTTGCCGAAGCGCACCCGTGGGTGGCGCGAGTTGGTGCCGTCGAACCAGTTGTGGTGGTAGCTGACCCGCAGGTGGCCCCGGTCCTCGCCGCCGTTGTCGTCGGAATGGCCCAGCAGCATGGTCTTGCTGTGGTTGAAGAAGCGGTTCCACGACACGGTGACGAAGTCTGAGGCCCGCTTGACGTCGACCGCGCCGTCGTAGCCGTTGGTGAACGAGTTGTGGTCGATCCAGACGCGCGTGGAGTACTGGACGTTGATGGCGTCATCGTCCCAGTCGCGGAAGGTGAGGTTCCGCACGATCACGTTGGACGCATTGGAGATGTTGAACCCGCACCCGGCGATGGTCGCACCGGAGTTGCCCAGCACCGTCTTGTTGGAGGCCACCCGCAGCATGCCCGAGCACGAGATCGTGCCGGACACGCGGATCACGGCCGCGCTGCCCGACGACAACGCCGAGGTCAGCGCCGACAGGCTGGACACCGTGGTCGGCGAGGCGTTGCCGCCGCCGGTGGTCCCGCCGCCCTGTGTCGCCCAGCCGACCAGGCCGGTCGGGGGCTGCGTCACACCGCCCGTCGTGACCTCGATGAAGTCGATATTGGGCAGCCCGTCGGCGGTGGTCGGGCTGAACTGGATCGTGCTGTTACCCGATGGCAGGTTGAAGGTGAATGTCGCCGTTGTCCAGGCCGTCCACGTCCCCGTGCTGCCGAAGGAAGGGGTTTGGAGAGTCGCGCCGTTCACGATCAGGTTTGCCGGGCGGTTTGCCGTGGTGCCGTTGGCATAGCGGACCGCGACACTCGCCGAGCCGCTGGCCGAGGCGCTCACGGCGAACTGTGCCGCGGCGCCGACCGCGTTGGTGCCGTTGCAGAATCCACTGCCGGAGAACCCGGCGTGGTTGCTGTCGATGGTGCCGGAGCAGGTGGCCGGAGACGTCTCAGCCTCGTAGCGGACTGTGGCCGCCTGGGCGGCCTGTGCGGACAGCGCGACGATGCTGGCGCCGAGCAGGCTGGCGCAGGCGAGCAGCCGTACTGGATTCATCATGTTTTCTCCGTTGTTCGGGCAGGAGGCGAACAGGGATGCGACGCTGCCCGGTAGCGCCATTTTAAAGCGCTTAAATGGAAATCAATGATAGTGATCTCCATCGCTTCCGTCAACCGACACCGCTCTTGCCGACGGAGTCGTGGGGTCGGGTCGGCTTTCGACTGACAAGGACATCTTGATCATGGGTGGCCTCGACGGTGGGTTGGCCGGGGATCTCGACGCGCCAGGGCACGGCGGGGCCGTCGCGGTGCACGTGGATCGCGCCGTCCTTTGGCGTCACGGTGAAGCTGGCCGCCGCCGTGCCGTCCAGGGCCGGTACGGCGACCCGTACCGGGGCCGAAACCTCGTACAGGCGCAGGGTTACGCCGTCGTGGTAGGCGTAGTCGGGCCGGTCGTCGCGGGCGCCCCATGGCAGCACGGTCCCTGGCCGCACATACACCGGCACGGTGTCGAAGCCGCACGTCTGGCTCACCCAGCACGGTCCCTCGACGACCTCGCCGGTCATCAGATGCGTCCACCGGCCGGCGGGCACGTAATACGACGTGCGGCCGGACGCCGAGAAAACCGGCGCGACCAGCAGGCTGTCGCCCAGCATGTACTGCCGGTCGAGGTACGCGCATGTGGGGTCGTCGGGGAACTCGGCCACCATCGGCCGCATCACCGGCACGCCCTCGCGGTGGGCGGTCACCGCCGCGCCGAACAGGTACGGCATCAGCCGTGCCTTGAGGCGGGTGAATGCCCGCAGCACGTCGACCGCCTCCTGGTCGAACTCCCACGGCACCCGGTAGGTGTGGTTGCCGTGTAGCCGGCTGTGCGAGGTCAGCAGTCCAAAGGCGATCCACCGCTTGAACACGGCCGGGTCGGGGCGGCCTTCGAAACCGCCGATGTCGTGGCTCCAGAAGCCGAAGCCCGACATCGCCAGCGACAGCCCGCCGCGCAGGCTTTCGGCCATCGACTCAAAGGTGGACTCGCTGTCGCCGCCCCAGTGCACGGGAAATTGCTGACCGCCGGCGGTGGCGGAGCGCGCGTACAGGACGGCCTCGCCGTCGCCGCGGTGCTCCCGCAGCAGCTCGAAGACCGTCTTGTTGTAGAGCTGGGTGTAGTAGTTGTGCATGCGCTGCGGGTCAGAGCCGTCGTGCCACACGACATCGGTGGGGATGCGCTCGCCGAAGTCTGTCTTGAAACAGTCGACGCCCATCTCCAGCAAGGCGCGCAACTTGCCGGCGTACCAGGCACAGGCTTGCGGGTTGGTGAAATCGACCAGACCCATGCCGGCCTGCCAACTGTCGGTCTGCCACACACCGCCGTCCGGCCTGCGAACCAGATACCCGTGCGCGGCGCCCTCGGCGAACAACGCCGACCGCTGCGCGATGTACGGGTTGATCCAGACGCTGACCCGCAGTCCGCGTTCCTTGAGCCGCTTGAGCATGCCGGTCGGGTCGGGGAACGTCCGCGGGTCCCACTCGAAGTCACACCAGTGGAACTCGCGCATCCAGAAGGTGTCGAAGTGGAAGACCGACAGCGGTAGGTCGCGCTCGGCCATGCCGTCGACGAAGCCCATCACGGTCTGCTCGTCGTACGACGTGGTGAACGATGTGGTCAGCCACAGACCGAACGACCACGGCGGCGGCAGCGCGGGGCGGCCGGTCAGCGCCGTGTACTTGCGCAGAATCTCCTTGGGCGTCGGGCCGTAGATGACGAAGTACTCCAGCTCCTGCCCCGCCACGCTGAACTGCACGCGGGACACCATCTCCGAGGCCACCTCGAAACAGACCCGCCCGGGATGGTTGACGAAGACGCCGTACCCGCCTGTGGTCAGGTAGAACGGCACGTTCTTGTATGCCTGCTCGCTGCTCGTGCCGCCGTCGGCGTTCCAAATCTCGACCGGCTGGCCGTTTTTCACCAGCGGGCCGAAGCGCTCCCCCAAGCCGTACACGGTCTGGCCAACGCCCAGTCCGAGCTGCTCCCGGATGTAGTGCCCGTCGTCGGTGGTTATCGCCGCCATCGCCTTACGGCCGCTTCCGGTCAGCACCTCGCCGTCGGCGAGGAAGTCCATTCGCCACCGGTCACCGCGTCCGAACCGCACCGACAGCGCACCCGAGGCGAAGGTGGCCGCATCGGCGTCGACGACCACCGGCGCGTCACCGGCGGTCAGCTCGAACTGCGGCCCTCGCACCGGACCGCCGGTGAAGTGCGCGATCCGCACCCCGACGACGTCGGCCATCGGCGCAGTGACCCGGACCGACAGCATGGGGCGGTTGATGGTGTCGCCACGGCGCCCGATGTGCGCGGTCGGCGCATACACCGTCAGCGCGCTGGGCTCGACGACGATGTCGTGTACCTCGGCCGGATACAGCGGGTGCACGCCATCCCGCATATGCCAATAACCGTCAGTGAACTTCAACAGGCCTCCCCACAGATAGCTGCTTCCCGGCCGCGTCCATCCCGCATCCACATGCGGGACAGCGCGTTACGCCGTTGAACGCCCAGGCTACCGTCGACGACGCTCGATCCGCGCGACCTGTCTCCGGCCGGCTACCCGCTGGCACGGCAGTGCGGCCCGGCTCAACAGGAGGGCCGGGCCGCACGATCGCCTACGTGGTTAGCAGCTCACCATGACTACGGTTTCAGGGCAGCCAACGGATGTTGGGGCTGATGCGGCCGTTCTGGTCGAAGGCGGCCATGTTGTCCCACTCGTTGCCGGAGTTGTTGATGTCGGCCGGATCCCAGCCGTTGCCGGGCACCGCGTACCAGGTGGGTTCCCAGTAGAAGATCCCGGTAGCACCGGCGTTGCGGGCGGTGTTCTGCACCGCGGCGAAGTTCGCCTGCTGCCCGGACTGCGAAATGGCATAGCCCGAACATCCACTGGTCACAATATTGCGCGTGCTATCGGCATTTGCTGTCGTGTACGGATACGCGGTCTCGGCGATGATCACCGGCTTGCCATAACGGGACCGCATGTCCGACACGACGCTGGCCATGTTCGACATGCTGCCGTGCCACATGCAGTAGTACGACAGTCCGGTGATGTCCCACTGCACACCTTGGGCACGGATCCCGTCGTAGAACCCGCGGGCGCCGCTCTCGACGTTGGCGGTGTGGATGGCCACCTGAGTACTGCTGTTGCACGCCTTCGTCGCGTTGTAGCCGGCCTTGAGCAGCAGCCCCAGGTTGTAGTAGTTGCCGCCCGACACCCGGCCGTCTTCCCACAGCATGCCGTTATGGATCTCGTTGCCGATCTGCACACTGTCCGGAGTGGTGCCCTGAGCCTTGAGGCTGTTGCACACATCCAGGGTGTAGTTGTAGACGTCGGTCTGCAACTGGCTGATGCCGTGGCTGGCCCACGCCGCCGGCTTGTACTGCTTACCGGGGTCGGCCCAGGTGTCGGAGTAGTGGAAGTCCACCATCAGCTTCAGACCCTTGGCCTTGACCGTCCGCGCGTACTGCAGGACCTTGTCCTTGTTGTTGTAGCCACTGCGCGGGTTGTTCCAAATCCGCAACCGCACGTAGTTGACCCCGACGCTCTTGAGGATGTCCAACGGATCGCCCTGGGTGCCGTTGGCGTAGTAGAACCTCGTACCCAGATCGGCGGCACGCTGCAGGGTCGACACGTCAGCGCCCTGCATGATGGAGCTGCCCCCGCCGCCCGGCGTGACGTCGAGGTAGTCGATGTTGGCCAATCCGCCGCTGGTCGTTGCGGCCAGCCGCACGGTGTTGCTGCCGGCGGTGAGTTGCGCAGTCACGGTCTCGGTCGCCCAGGTGCTCCATGCGCCGGTGGCCGCAAACGCGACCGCCGACTGCACCACCGACCCGTTGACGCTGACGTTCGCCGGCCGGCTCGCGGTGCTTCCGTTGGCATACCGGATGCCCAACGTCGCCGCACCCGCGCTCGCCGCATTCACCGTGAACTCGACCGAGCTTCCGACCGCATTCGGCGTGTCGCAAAAGCCGGTACCGGAATAGCCGGAGTGAGCCGTATCGATCGTCCCGTTGCACACCGCCGGGGCGGACTCGACCTCGTACCGGCTCTGCGGATCGGGCGTCGTGACATCGAGATAGTCGGTGTTGCCGAGTCCGTCGGCGGTCGTTGCGGCCAGCCGCACGGTGTTGCTACCGGCGTTGAGTTGGATGGTCAGACTCTTGGTCGCCCAGGTAGTCCAAGCGCCGGTCGCCTCAAACGCAAGCGCCGACTGCACCACCGACCCGTTGACGCTGACGTCCGCCGGCCGGCTCGCGGTGCCTCCGTTGGCATACCGGATGCCCAGCGTGGCTGCGCCGGGGGCAGGTGCGTTGACGACGACCTGTACCCAACTGCCCACGGCGTTGGTCGTGTCGCAGAAGCCACTGCCGGAGTAGCCGGAGTGGTTCGAGGCGATGGTTCCGTTGCATTCGGCGGGTGCCGACTCCGCTTCGTACCGCGTCGTCGCCGCATATGAGTGAGGAGCGAGCATGACAGCGGTGCCGGACAGGGCCGTCGTCACCGCCGCAACAACCGACATCCTCGAGGTCCACATCATCGAAGCTCCTTATTGCTGGCGGGTCCAGATCTGGGTGGGGGCGCCGTGGCACCTGTACCCGATGACAGCGGCGTCGTTCGCGGTGCGACCCCCGCGACGCGAGGCACTGACCGGATTGGACATTGCTCATGGTGCCGTTGGCGTTGAACGTCCGCCTCTGTTGCCGCTGCCGTGCAGGGTTGATCGGCGCCGTCGTCCTTGGCTGGCGCCCGCGTTTATGTTGTACGTCCGCAATTCGTCGGCGTCCGTCTCACTGCAGCGCTGGTTGGTGGCGCTGTGGCTCACCCGCAACCAGTTGGGGCCTCCCCATGCCCGCAGATCAGGGTGAGCCGGTCGAGCCGGCAAATTGCTTGGCTTGCTGTGCCTAAAGACCACGTGTAACAGATAGGGTGCCGGAAGGGCGACCAAGTGTCAATCGATGTTGCCCAAGCGATAGCGGTGCCCACCCCGGCCGGGCCGGGCACCCGGCGCGCCTGCGCGGCAGCCCTGAAACACGTCGGTGCCAATATCGGACCACTTCGGGCTGAACCGCACGTTTCCGCATGAGATTACCGGGTAAGTGGCTGAGGTATGTCAAGTCAGTACTCTGCCGCAATCCTCGATCATGTTGTCACCATGCCGATGCCAGACCCGGAGATCTTTGAGGTGCCCTTCGACGCGGCCCGCCTCGCAGACTTGCGCGCGGCGGTCGTGTCCTATGCGCCACGACTCGGCGTGCCCGCTCAGCGCGTCGACGCGTTCGTCGCCGCCATCAACGAGGTGACCACCAACGCGGTGCGTTACGGCACGGGAGCCGGGCGCCTGCGTATCTGGCGGACTGCTGATCACCTGTGCTGTCAGGTCGTCAACCGGCGGCGCGACTTCTCGACCGTTCCGGTTATCGCGACCCGGCCGCCGCCACCGGATTCCGCCACAGGGCGCGGCCTGTGGCTTGCGCATCACCTCTGGGGCAAGGTGACCGTCGAGGAGCAGGACGAAATGATCATTGTGACGCTGTGTGGCGACCTGACGTAGCGACCGTGTCCACACGACTGCGGGGAAGACGGCCCTCCGGGTGGTTTTCCGGCAGGGCCGTCTTCCTTGATGCAGGGCAGGATGCTGTCCCGCGAGATCTGGTTACGACATGATTGAGTCCGGTCCACAGTGTTGCCCGCGTCCCGGTACCACATCGATGACCGCGGTGACCGGGCCTCTGTCCGTCATGCCGGTGACAACCACCTCACCCGGCGCGTCAATCGCTCCGGGTGGCAATGCCTGCCATTGGACGGAGACATCGCTGACCCCATTGCTGGCGGTGGTGAGCATGCGGATGGAGGAGGGCAGCGCTGGGGCGCAACCCACTTCGGTGGCGGTGTAGACGGTGTCCTCAAGGATGTGCTTGGCACGGCTGGCGTTGTACACGTTGATGGACGCGTGCGGCTCCCACGTGTTCGCCACCCCGGGGACGGCCCGGAACATCGTCTGGAACCCGGCCGGCTCCCAAACCAGCACGCCGACGCCCCGGTTGTTGACCACATCGTTGGTGATCTGGAAAACCCGCTGGATCGCGTCCGCCTGGCCCTGAACGGTGCGCGGGAACGGGGAGTTCGGCATCGGCGAGCCGCCGCCGCCCGAGGCGGGATAGGAGGTCTCGGCGACGTCGACCTCGTAGTCGGGATAGGTCGATGCGATCGTGTGCAGGTTGAGCTCCAGCGCCTCAGGTGTGCCGTGCCACTCCGGGTAGTACGAGATGGCCAGCACGTCGGGGTTCTGGCCCTTCGCCTTCACCCGGGTGAGGAACTGCTGCCAGAACTCCATGGTCTTGGCGAGCCGGTTCGGACCGACGATTACGTGGATCTCCACTTTGGACGTCGGCGACGCGTCACGCACGGCCTTGATCCCGGACGC
>NZ_QJUG01000146.1 GCF_003426775.1 Allorhizocola rhizosphaerae
CCCGGTGGACGTCACGTTCGTGGTGCCGTTCGCCAAACGGACGACGGTGGTGACGGTGTACGTGACGGTGCTGGTCTTTCCGGTGTTCCAGCGGTACGTGAAGACGTCGGTGGGCAAGCCGGCAGCGACCAGGCAGCTGGCCGTCTCAACGAGGGAGAAGAACCCGATGCCGTCGCTGAACGGTCCGACCGGGCAGTAGTCGTAGTCTTCGACGATGTCGGCCCGGACCGGCTGGAGGTTCAGCGTGAGACCCGGGGTGTATGTCGTGGTCTGCGTTCCGGTGCAGACCAGGTCGGCGGCGGCAGCCGCAGGGTTTGCCGGCACAAGCGCGATGCCCATCGCGGCGGCGGTCAGGACTATCGCGGTTATCGTCTGCAGGCGCCGCCTGCTTCGCGTGGTCGGTGCCGGTTGACCGGCACTTTGCCGCTGCAAAAGCACGTCGCCTCCTCCCATCGTAAGGAAATCAATGATATTGAACGCCTTCGATGTAGAGTATCCCGCCGACCGGCATTGCATTGATGATTACCGATTTAATCCGCTGATTGAGTGACCGCGCCGGCGAAGAAGGCAATGGGTCTCGACGCGCAGGACTGCCGACGGGGGGCGGCAGCCCTGCGCGTAGTTGCGCGGGCAAGTGGATCAGGCTTGCCCGCGCGCTTGGCGAGCCAGGCCAAGCCTTTGAGACGACGCATGCAATGTGGAACCGCAGCTGGGCGGTCACGTTCGAAAACTCTACAACGTTCTGTTGATCGAGTACATGCTAGGTTCGGGGCGTGAAAGCGCTTTCCCTCGGTGAGACCCCCCACGAAACTCCGCAATCCCTGGCCGTACCCGTGGGCGGGCTCCCGCCCCGGGCTCACCTGAACTCCGACGCACCAAGACTCGACCTGTCCGGACCATGGCGGTTCCGCCTGCTGTCCACCGCGGACGGTCCAATCGACTTCGCCCAGCCCGCGTATGACGACAGCGCGTGGGAAGAGCGCGCCATCCCGTCGCACTTCGGCACGCCCGCCTACACCAATGTGCGTTATCCGTTTCCAGTGGAGCCTCCTCACATACCGGATGAGAATCCCACCGCGGACCACAGGCTGACCTTCGATCTTCCGCCCGATTGGCCCCTTGGTGAGCAGGCGGCGCTGCGCTTCGAAGGCGTCGACTCGTCGGCGCGGGTGTGGATCAACGGCGTAGAACTCGGCGTGACCTTCGGCAGCCGGTTGCCGCACGAGTTCGCCGTGGGCCACCTGTTGCAGAGCACGAGCAATGTGCTTGCCGTGCGGGTGCAGCAGTGGTCGGCCGGGTCATACCTGGAGGACCAGGACATGTGGTGGTGGCCCGGCATCTTCCGCGAGGTCGTGCTGATCTCGCGCGATCCGGGCGACGTGCGGGTACGAGCCGGTTACGACCACGTCGCGAGGCGGGGCACGCTTGAGGTGGAGGGCGGCGAGGTGGTCGACGCGCCGGACCTGTCCGCCGTGCTGCCGTGGACGGCCGAGACCCCGCACCTGTACGACGTCGTGGTGCGGCGTGGCCGGGAGCGGGTCACGATAAGGGTGGGCTTCCGCACAGTGTCCATTGAGGACGGTGTGCTCAAGGTGAACGGGCGGCGCATCCTGTTCCGCGGGGTGAACCGGCACGAGTTCGACCCGGACCACGGCCGCGTCATGACCGAGGAGACGATGCGCGCCGATCTCGACCTGATGAAGCGGCACAACGTCAACGCCATTCGCACCAGCCACTACCCTCCGCACCCGCGCTTCCTCGAACTCTGCGACGAGTACGGCTTCTGGGTCATCGACGAGTGTGACTTCGAGACACACGGCTTCGAGTACTTCGGCTGGAAGGGCAACCCGACCGACGACCCGCGCTGGCGCGAGGCCCTGGTTGACCGGGCGACGCGCATGGTCGCGCGGGACCACAACCGCCCGAGCGTCATCATGTGGTCGCTGGGCAATGAGGCGGGCGTGGGCCAGAACCTCGCGCACATGGCGGCCGCCATCCGCGCGCTCGACCCGACCCGGCCGATCCACTACGAGGGCGACCGGTCGTATGCGCACTCCGATGTGCACAGCCGCATGTACGCCCCGCACGCCGAGGTCGAGGAGATCGGCAAGGCGCCCGACGGCAAGCCGTTCATCCTGTGCGAGTATGCCCACGCCATGGGCAACGGCCCTGGCGGGCTCAGTGAATACCAGCGCCTGTTCGAAACGTACGAGCGGTGCCAGGGCGGGTTCGTGTGGGAGTGGATCGACCACGGCATCCGCAAAGGCGACCACTTCGCCTACGGCGGGGATTTCGGCGAGGAGTACCATGACGGCAACTTCGTGTGCGACGGCCTCGTGTTTCCCGACCGGACGCCGTCGCCCGGCCTGCTGGAGTTCAAGAAGGTCATCGAGCCCGTGCGCATCACCGCCGACGGCATCGAAAACCTTTACGACTTCGCGTCGCTGGAGGGGCTGACGCTGCGCTGCGTCTTCGAGGTCGATGGCGTGCCCGTGCACAACGAGACCCGGCCGTGCCCGCCGTTGCTTCCGGGCGAGCGTGCGCCGCTCGACCTTCCCGCGATGACCCAGCCCGGGTGGTGGACGGTCTCGGTGGGCGACATCGCCTGGGGGCAATGGGAAGTCGGGCACACGCAGCCCTTGGAGCCCGCGAAGGCACCGCTGCCGCAAAGCTTTTCGCGGCCACAACTGGACGTGTGGCGAGCGCCGACCGACAACGACCGGCTGGGCCCTGGGCTGGCCGCGCGCTGGCGCGCGGTGGGCCTGCACCGCATGCGCCACCGCATCATCAGCGAGACCCACGGTGACGACGGTTCGCTGACCGTCAAGACCCGCGTGGCCCCGTCGGGGCACGACTTCGGGTTGCTCGCCACCTACCGCTACACGGGCGTCGCAGACGGCGTGCGCCTGGACCTGTCTGTCGAACCGGTGGGAGAGTGGACGGTTCCGTTGCCGCGCTTGGGTTTGCGCTTCGCGCTGCCGTCATCGTTCACCGACGTCGAATGGCTGGGCGGCGGACCGGGCGAGGGTTACGCGGACTCGAAGGCGGCGTGCAGGCTCGGCCGGTACCGGATGACGGTTTTGGAAATGCAGACGCCCTACGTCCTTCCGCAAGAAAACGGGGCTCGCACCGATGTGCGCTGGGCCCTATTGCGCAGCAGCGAAGGCGAGCAGCTCAAGCTCAGCGGATCGCGGCCGTTCATGCTGACGGTCCGGCCGTGGACCACCGAGCAGCTGGACGCCGCGCGGCACACCACCGATCTGGCGCCCGGCGACCACGTCTGGGTGCACGTCGATTTGGCCCAGCATGGGCTGGGGTCGGCCTCGTGCGGGCCCGGTGTTCTTCCGCAATACGAGCTCAACGCCGGGCCGGTCGAGTTTTCCCTCTTCCTGCAGGGCTACGGGATGTCGTAGACCAGCAGGGTGGTGCCGTCCTTCTTCTGCACCTCCAGCCGGAGCAGGTCCTCCATGGGCAGGCGCACGGTGCCGGTGACGGTCACATCGTCGCCGGCACCGGCCGTCCACGAGCTGACCTGTTCCCGCTCGCCGTCGTGGCCGTAGGCGACGAGGAAGAAGGAGTATCGCCTAGAGTGCTCCGGATCCGGCGGATACCAACACTTCATCCGCACCTTGGTGCCCTCGTCCGCCGGGATCACCGCGATCTGGGCGGTCACCGGCACGCCCTCCATCGGCCGCATGGCATGCATCTGCGGGGGCGTCGCGGTCGGGGTGGACGCGGGTGAGCTCGTCGTCACGGGCGGCTGTGTGACGGTGGTGCGGGCCGTGCCGAGCGCCAGCCCGGCGAACACGGCGGCACACGCGGTCAGCACGAGCGCCACGGCGAGGTGGCGGCGCTGCCGGCGGCGCCTGACCGCGACGGTGCTGATGAGCCGGGGCAGCCGCTGCTCGGAAACCTGTGACCCCAACGCCATCGGCACCTCGTCGGGGCTCAGCCGGCCGAGCAGCCCGGGAAGCACGGCGAGGCTCGCCACGGCCTCGCGGCACTGGGCGCAGGTGGCGAGGTGCTTCTCGTAGCGGTCGCGCTCGGCGGGGGACAAGGCGCCCAGCACATATGCGCCGTCGTCGAAGGCGTATTCGCACCTCATCGAATCACCCCCATTTCCGCGAGCACGAGCCGCAGAGACTGCAGCGCGTAGTGCGTGCGCGATTTCACCGTGCCCGGCGGGATCCCCAGTATCGCAGCGGCTTCGGCGATCGACCGTCCCCGGTAGAAGCACTCGACGAGCACGTCGCGGTGCGCGGGCGACAGGCGGGAGAGCGCCTCGGCGATGGTCCACGCCTCCACGGCCCGGTCGGTCTCGTCGAACTGTGGCGGTGGTTCGGGAAGCTCGTCGGTGAACACCTCGCCGACCCGGGCCGTGCGCTTGCGCCACGCGTCAATGGCCAGGTTGCGCGCGATGGTGAACAGCCAGGCGCGCACCGGGCCGTGCTCCGGGCTCATCAGGTGCGGCTGCCGCCAGGCCCGCACCAGCGTCTCCTGGAACAGGTCTTCGGCCTGCTGCCGGTCGCCGTGTGTCAGGCGCAGGGCATGGGTGAACAGCGCCTCGCCATGCTCGGCATGCAGCGCGCGCAGCAGTTCAGCGTCGTCTTCCGTCGTCATCTCACCTACATTCACGCGTTGCCGCGGGCGTCGGTTCACCGTCCCTTCTATACATCTGTGCCGATGCGTTCTCCTGAGCCAATCTACGCAGGCCCGCGATGAGCGCATCGCCAAGTATGGTGCCGACCACCGCGCTATACACGATCTCGTCGGGTTCGCTGTGCCGGGCGAGGACTTCCATGTCGAGCCGGGCGGCGCGGTCGGCGATCTCGGCGTAGCCGTCGATCTGCGCGAGCATGCTGTCCCAGCCGAGCTGGTGCATGGCCGCGATCACGTCGGCCACCGCCCGGCGAGCCGGCGCCTCGGGGCTCACGCTCCAGCCGCGCCGCTCGATGAGCGTCTCGACCTCGCGGTCGCCCTCGGGGCCGGGCTCGGAAGCGATGCTGCCGCGCAGCGCCCGGCCCATCGCGTGGTGCAGGTTGGGCTCGGGAGTGTCCAATTCGGATAGCACGCTTTTGATCGTGGCGATCGGAAGCCGCCCGATTTCGAGGAGCGCGCGCACCAGCCGGAGCCGGCGGATGTGCCCTTCGTCATAGCTGGCCTGGTTGCGGCTGCTGAGCTCGCCGGGTGGGAGCAGCCCTTCGCGCAGGTAGTACTTGATGGTCGGGACCGGTATCCCGCTGCGTCGGCTGAGCTCGGCGATGCGCATCGACAATCCACTCCCCTTTTGACGTCCGGTTATGGATAGTGTAACTTCCCGATAGTAGACAGCATCACTATCCATAGTTTGGGAGTGTCGCTCATGGCTCGCCTGCATCGCCCGCTCATCGTCACCGCGTTCGCGATGACCGGGCTGATCCTCGTCACCCTCGCCGGCCTGGTCTTCGACGATCGCGTGCTGATGGGGGTGCCCATCTGGATCAAGCCGTTGAAGTTCAGCATCTCGATCGTGTTCTACACGGTCACGCTTGCCTGGCTCATCTCCTTGATAAACACGCGGACAGCCCACCGGCTCGGCACGTTCATCTCGGTCGCCCTGTTCGTGGAGATGATGGTGATAGTCGGGCAGGTGGTGCGCGGGCGCATGAGCCACTTCAACGCCGAGACCTCGCTCGACTTCACGCTGTTCATCATCATGGGCACGACCATCCTGCTGGTGTGGGCCGCGACGCTGTGGATCGCCGTGCTGCTGCTCATCCAGCGCGTCGCCGACCGGCCCACCGCGCTCGCGGTGCGGGCGGGCATCTTCATCGCGCTCGCCGGGCTGGCCACCGGGTTCCTGATGACCCAGCCCACGCCGACCCAGCTGGCTGCGCTCCAAAGTGGACAGCGAGTGACCGTCGTCGGCGCGCACGGCGTGGGAGTCGCCGATGGCGGGCCCGGCCTGCCGTTGGTCAACTGGAGCACCGAGGGCGGCGACCTGCGGGTGGCCCACTTCATCGGAATGCATGCGCTGCAAGCGCTTCCGTTGCTCGCGTTGCTGCTGGTGTATGCGTCGCGCCGCTGGGCGCGCTTGCGGGACGAGGGCGTGCGCACGCGGTTGGTCGCGTTCGCGGCGGTCGCGCACGGCGGGCTCACCTTGCTCGTCACCTGGCAGGCGTTGCGGGGCCAGGCGCTCGCCACGCCCGACGCGCTCACGTTGGCCGCGGCCGGCGTCCTCGCGGTGGTCGTGTTGGCCGGAACGGTGTGGGCGGTGAAGGCATGAACACCTTTGACTGGGCGTTCCCCGTCGCGGTCCCGTTTTGGGCCCTGATGATTTTCCTGCCGGGGTGGTCGTGGACGAGGCGGATCATCGGCAGCCCGCTGATGATCCTGCCCTCGCTTGCCGTCTACTTCGTCACCGTCGCGCCGATCCTGCCCGAGTTCGCCGCCGAGATGCTCAGCCCGGATCTGGCCGGCGTGCTCGCACTGCTGAGCACGCCCGCCGGGACGTCACTGGTGTGGGCGCATCTGCTCGCCTTCGACCTGTTCATCGGGCGCTGGATGTACCTCGACAGCCGCGAGCGGGCGATCCACCCGCTCGCGGCGCCCATCCTCGTGCTCACCATCCTGCTGTCGCCGTTTGGCCTGTTGGCCTATCTCATCGTGCGTCAGTTGCGCCCGGTCCCGCGGTACAGGTCCAATGGGCCGTCGAGCTCCACGGTCAGCACGGTGGCATAGTCGTCGAGGGCGTGCGCCGGGGGAGCGTCGATCCACAGCACACCGGGGACCTCGCCGAGGCCCCCGGTCACCCGGTGGCCCAGCTCGATCCCGTTGACGTGGGCCCGGCGCACCTTGTTGCGCACGCCGCGCACCGACACGGTCTCACGCGGCGTGTCGAACAGGATCAGGTTGAGCGTGCTCCGGTCGGCCGACAGCGTGCTCGGCCCGTAGTGGTGACCGTGCGGAAGGCCGGCCACCGTGCCATAGACCGCCTCACTGTGCTTGGCGATCCACGCCCCGAGACCCTCCAAAAGCGACACCTGCTCCGGCGGGATGGTGCCGTCGGCGCGCGGCCCGATGTCGAGCAGCAGGTTGCCGCCCATGCCGATGGTCTCGGCGAAATAGCGCACGATCTGGCGAACGCTCTTGTAATTGGTGTCGCCGTGCCGGTATCCCCAGGATTCGTTAAGGGTCAGGCAGAGTTCCCACGGACCGTCCGGCGCGGTGATGGGCACGCCCTGCTCCGGCGTGGCGTAGTCGCCGTGGCTGAGCATGCGCCCGTTGAACACGACCTCCGGGTTGTGCGCGAGCATGAGCGCGGCGAGCTTGTCCAGGCCCCACTCGGACTCGGGATGCTCCCACTCGCCGTCGAACCACATCAGGTCGGGCTTGTACCGCCGCATGAGCTCGTCCACTTGACCGTCGCGATAGGATAGAAACCCGGGCGCGAGCGGCTGGATCACCTTGACGTAGGGCTCCTCGTGGGAGATCTCGGCGTAGTCCGGCCGCGACCAATCCGAGTGTGAGTAGTAGAAACCCACCTTCAGGCCGTGCTCGCGCAGCGCGTCCGCATACCCGGAGAGCAGATCCTGCCCCACCGACAATCCGTTGGGCCACAACGCCACCCCGTCGTGGTGCCGGGAGGTCAGCACGGCATAGCGCGCGCCAACTCGCGCGAACAACTCCGCCCACTCCCGCGGGTCGTAGTGCTCGGCCGTAAAACCGTTGAGCTGCTTCATGTATTCGTCGTAGGGCACCTCGCCGAGCTGGAAGGCCCACGACTCCAGCGTGCCGTCAACGGCGTAAATTCCCCAATGGA
Organism: Allorhizocola rhizosphaerae; assembly: GCF_003426775.1. Classification (GTDB taxonomy): domain Bacteria; phylum Actinomycetota; class Actinomycetes; order Mycobacteriales; family Micromonosporaceae; genus Allorhizocola; species Allorhizocola rhizosphaerae. Next base: position 7,802 of record NZ_QJUG01000146.1, read on the forward strand.
TGAAGATCCCGAGTTTGGCTTCGGCGAACCACGGCTGCATAGGCATGGTGCTGACCATAGGACAGCGGGCCCTCAGCGGGGATGGGCCGCGCTCACCACTACTGGTAGTTTTTCACCATGCGTGAGGTCAGGCTGGGGCTCGCCACCCCGCCGGAGGTCGTCAACGCGGGCGTCGGCGTGCACGGCACCGCCTCGCTCGACGACGTGTTCCTGCTGCCCGATCTGTGGCAACTGCATCTTTACGGCTACAGCGCGACCCTCACGGTCGGCGGGGTGGTGCACGACATCCGCCCCGGCAGCGTCAGCCTCATCCCGCCCGGTGCCGAGGTCCGCTTCGACTATCGCGGCAGGTCCGAGCACCTTTACGCGCATCTGCGCCTGCCCAGCGACGGTCCACTGCGGACAGTGCCGCTGATGCAGCGCACCGGCGCGCAGCGGCAGACCCTCACCGACCGCATGCTGCAGGCCGTCTCGGCGCCCAAACCGCAGGCGGCCGCCGAGATCTGGTCGGTGCTCTGGCGAGTCGCGCAGCTGCCGCGGCCCGCCGCGAACCCCGGTCATTCGGCGGTCGCCAAAGCCCTGGCCTATATAGAGAAAAACCTCTTTCAACCGTTGACGGTACCGGGCATAGCCCGCGCGGCAGGCATCTCGCACAACCATCTGACCCGGCTGGTGCGCGCCGAGACCGGCAGCACGGTCGTGGCCTACATCCGGCGCCGGCGCCTGAGCCACGCGGCCCACCTGCTGCGGCACTCCACGCTGTCGATCCCCGCGATCGCGGCGGCAGTGGGAATCCCCGACCTGCAGGCATTCAACAAGGCCTGCCGCCGCGAGCTCGGGGTCAGTCCGCGAGCCTTCAGGGCGTGACGTTGAGGTTGACCCGGAACACGTTGTCGGGGTCGTAGCGCCGCTTCACCTCGCGCAGACGCTCCAATGTGGATGTCGGATAGGCTCGTTCGGGTGCCGCATCCGCCAGGAAGCCCACATAGGCGCCGGTGTCGTTCTGCTGCAACGCCTTGCGGAAGTCGGCGACCCACGCCTCCCGCCGCGGCTTGTCGTCCGCACCGACGTAGAACGTCGCCAGGTTCACCATGATCTTGCTAGCCCGGTGCGCGAACGCGGTCGCGTCGGCGGGCACGCGCGCCATCGCGCCGCCCAGCACGCGCAACTGCGCGGCCCGTAGCGGAGCGTCGGAGTCGTTGAGGTACTTGACAATGGTTTCGGCGACAACGGTGTCCACGCGGTCGACGAACAGGTTGTCGCCGACGGCGGTCGGATGGTAGGAGTCGTCCTCCGGGCCGGCGAACATGTCGACATAACGGCCCGGCTTCAGCCCGTCGACGATCGGCGTGGCCAGCGCGCGGAACGGCGCGAGCACCTGCTCGCCATCGGCGGCCGGCCCGGCGTAGGTCATCAACGCCATCACGACTATCTTGCCGTGGTATTCCTGCGGCACGAAGGGCATCGGCGGCGCACTCATCACCATGACGATGGCCGACAGCTCCTCGGGCGCCGCCTCGCACAGCTCCATGAAGCGGGCCACGACCTCGGCGCTCGCGGGGAGCATCAGCATGCCGCCGACCGTCTCGTCGACCTCGTGCAGCTGGAACTTGAACCGGGTCACCACCCCGAAGTTGCCCCCGCCGCCGCGGATGGCCCAGAACAGGTCCGGGTGCGACTGGTCGTCCACGTGCAGGATCTGCCCGTCGGCGGTGACGACTTCGGCCGCGAGCAGGTTGTCGATGGTCAGGCCGTGCTTGCGCACCAGGAACCCGATGCCGCCCGCGACCGTGATGCCGCCGATGCCCACCGAGCCGGTGTCGCCGAACCCCGTGGCAAGGCCGTGCTCCGCGGCGGCTTTGGTGTATTCGCCGGCGGTCAGGCCGGACCCGGCCCACGCCGTGCGCGCGGCCACGTCGATGTCGAGGCCCTTGAGCGCGCGCACGTCCAGCACGACACCGCCGTCGGTCGAGCCGAAGCCGGGGCTGTGCCCTCCGCTGCGGACCGCGAGTTCGAGCTCGTTCTCGCGGGCGTAGGCGATGACGCGGGCCACATCTTGCGCGTCGGATGGCTGGACTATGAGCGAGGGGCGCAGGTCGAAGCCGCCCGGAAAGATGGTGCGAACGCTGTCGTATTCGGGATGGTCGGGGGTGAAGACCTTGCCGGTGAACCTTTGCATTTGATCATGTTACTCGCCGCGGTAGGCGAGAAACGCCGGCACCGCGAGCGCCAGCAAAACCGTGAGCACGATCACCAGCACGCCACCACCCCAAACCGCCGCAGACGCACCGATCACGGGCGAGGCCACGCCGTGCAGCAGGTCCGCCACGCGCGGCCCACCGGTCACGACAACGGTGTGCACGCCCTGCATGCGCCCGCGCATGTCATCGGTGGCGGCCGCCTGCAGGATGGTGCCCCGGAACACCATCGACACCATGTCGGCCACTCCCGCCAGCGCGAGGAAGGACACACCCACCCAGATCGATGTGCTCAGTCCAAACCCGACGATGGCCACGCCCCACGCGCACACCGACAGCACCACCATCAGCCCGTGCTTGTGAATGTGGGAGAACGTGCCCGACAGCAGCCCGCCCAGCAACGCGCCGATCGGGATGGCCGCGAACAGCAGGCCCAGCGCGAAATCCTCGGGCACGCCCGGATAGGCCGTGTCGGCGAGCTCCGGGAAGAGGGCGCGCGGCAGGCCGAACACCATCGCGATGATGTCGCACAGGAACGCGACCAACAACAGCCTGTGCGTGGCGAGATAGTGGAACCCGGCGAGCACGTCGCGCAGCCCCGCCCGCCGGACCTCCCCGCCCAGCGGGGGCAGCGGCGGCAGCTTCCACACCGCCCACAACACCGCGCTGAGCGCGATCGCGTCGAGCAGGTACAGCGTGGGCAGCCCGAGCACCGGGATGAGCGCGCCCGCAAGCAGTGGCCCGACGATCCAGCCGCCCTGCATCACGGTCGAGTTCAGCGCGACCGCCGCGGGCAGTTCGCTCGCCGGGACGAGCCGCGCCACCGACGCCGATCGCGCGGGCATGTTCATCCCGAACAGCGCCGCCTGCACGGCGACAAGCGCGAGCAGCAGCCAGATGGAGTTGACCGCGAGCGCCGACTGCAGCCAGAACACGATGAGCAGCAAGGCCATCCCGGTGTTGGTGGCCAGCAGCAACTTGCGCCGGTCCACGGTGTCGGCGATCGCGCCGCCCCACAGCGAGAACACGATCAGCGGCACCAGACCGGTCGCGCTCGCGATGCCGACCCACGCCGACGAGCCGGTCAGGTCGTAGATCTGCTTGGGCACCGCGACCTGCGTGAACTGGCTCCCGACCGCCGTGACGATGGTCGATGTCCACAGCCGTCGATACGGCGCGTGGCGAAGCGGCCGCGTGTCCAACAGAATGCGCACGCCAAGAACCCTAGCGGTGAGGTCGGCACCAACCTGTTCGGCTTCGGGCACGCCGAGCTGACCGTAGTGGTGCGCGTGGTGCAGGTTCTTTGACGCCGGTTGCGGTGTCGCGCGGCTGACCCAGCCCGTGGCGGCGGCTCGGATAACCGGGCCGCCGCGAAGCCCCGAGTCTTAGATCGTCGCCGATTCCCCGACCGGGATGCGCGCGTAGTCGGTGTTGCCCTTCATCTCCATCCAACGGTCGAAGTTGCCGTTGCCCAGCTCGCTGAACATCGCGTCATGGATGGGGAACGCCCGTGCCGGTTTCACCGCGCGCACGAACTCAAGCGCCTCACGGAGTTTGAGCCACGGGCCGGACGCGGGGACGAGCAGCGTGCCGACGCGGCTGGCCGGGACGAACACCGAGTCGCCCGGGTGGTAGACCTCGCCTTCGACGATGTAGCCCACGTTGGCGCAACCGGGCAGCCCGTCGATGATCTCGGCGTGCTGGCCGCCCACCACCTCGACCGTGAACCCGGCCGCGGTGAAGGTCTGTCCAACCTCGACGGTGGTCACCTTGCCTTCGAGCATGGGCGCGACCGATGCGGGGGCGAAGATGGGGCCCTCGAACGACGCGAGCTTGTCGACGTCCACGTGGTCGGCGTGCTCGTGGGTCACCAGCACGGCCTGGGCGCCATCGAGGGCCGCGGCCTCAGAGAACGTGCCGGGGTCGATGACCAGCTGGTCCAGCCGCACGCAGGCGTGCCCGTATTTGATCACTCGCATGGGTTCACCCTACGTCAACCCGCACGGCACCCGCCGACCACGCGCGAAGTGCGGCAAACGAGTTCGCCGGGATTGTGCGCGGCCCCGCCAATGGGGACGGCGATGGTCGTCCTGCCGATCCGCGCCGAGCACAGCCCGGTTCCGGCGGCGCGATGCTCGGGCACCCGCCGCGGCATGCCGGAGTTCACGCGAGGAACAGCCCGGCCACCCAGGTAGCGGCGATGCCGAACGCGGACGCGAGCTCGATCAGCATGTGCAGGCCGGCCGCCTTGAGCGCGTGCTTGGTCGACTCCCATGCCGGGCCGGCCTCGCGCAGGCGTGCCTGCTCGGCCAGCCACACGCCCAGCACGAACCCGATGGGCAGGCCGAACAGCGGAAGCACAAAGAAGCCGACGATGCCGAACAGCCCGCCGATGATGAGCGTTCTATTCGGTACCCCGGCCTGCTTCATGCGCTTGCCCGGCCACGCGTATTGCGCCGCGACGCCGACCGCCGCGATGGCGGTGGCCACGCCGAGCACGGCCCAGCGCCCCCAGCCCGCGTCGCCGAAGATGGCCCAGATGAGCACGCCCAGCCAGCAGAACAGCACACCGGGCAGCACGGGCACGATCGTGCCGATGATCCCGGCGGCGATCAGGATGCCGCTGAAAATCGTGACGACGACGCCGACCTCAACGTCCATAATGCTCATCATGTCGTACGCGACGGGAGCCGAGGTCTCCAGGGCGTTCCATCGCGAGGTGGTCGGGCCGCTGCTGGCCCGGCATCGGCCTGGTTTGCGTTACGCCGCGGCGCGGCTGGGCTCCGGCTCGGACGTGCTCGGCTACGACGACGAGACCAGCCGCGACCACGACTGGGGCTGCCGCCTGACGGTTCTGGTCGACGAGCCCGACGCGGACGCGGTGCCCTCGTTGCGGGAGTTGCTGGATCGCGAGCTCCCCGAGACCTTCCTTGACCTGCCCGTGCGCTTCGCCACGTCGTGGGATCAGTCGGGCTCGCATCAGGTACACATCGAAACGGTTATGGGATTTGCGGCGTGGCGCCTCGGCCTTGACGTGCGCGACGGTTTGTCCGTTGTGGACTGGCTCTCGCTGCCCGGCCAGACCATCCTGGAGACGGCCGGCGGCCCCGTCTTCCACGACGAGACCAAGCAGCTGCCCGGTCTGACGGCCTTGTTGGCTCGCTACCCGGACGAGGTCGAGCGATACGTCGTCAGCGCGGGCTGGCGGCGCCTGTCACAGTGGTTCCCGATGGTCGGCCGCACCGCCGAACGAGGCCAGGACGTGCAGTCCCGCCTGCTCACCGCGAAACTGGCCGACGACCTCATGCACCTGGCGTTCGTGCTGTGCCGGCGGTGGCCGCCCTACCGCAAGTGGCGCGAGCGTGCGTTCAGCGAGCTGCCGCTCCCACCGATGCCACTGCGCGAAGCGCTCGCCGCAGACACCTGGCGCGACCGCGAGCAGGCGCTCGCCGAATCGGCCGAAATCCTTGCCGCTCAACAGCGCGCGCTCGGCCTGCCCACCCCCGAGCGGGTCATCGTCCCGTTCTGGGGCCGCCCCTATCGCACGGTGGACGAGTCGTTGGCGGGCCTGCTGCACGACACCATCACCGACCCGGTCCTCAAACAGCTCCCGCTCGGCGTCGGCAACATCGAGCAGTGGGTCGACAACGTGGACGTGCTCTCGCACGCCCCGCGCCGGGCGGCACTCATGTCGATCTATCACGCCTGGCTGACGACCGGTGATCCGGCGCTCTGATCGGCCACGCCTGGTTGGGCCGGTTCGGGCTCGACCTCGCGGGCGCGCAGATTGCGCACGCCCGGCGACAGCAGCGCGGCCAGCCCGGTGAACGCGATGATCGCTGACGCCACGACGAGCGCGGGCTTCGGGCCCACCGCGATCGCGACCGGCCCGGCGAGCATGAGCCCGATCGGGCCGAACATCAGCGAGCCCAGCGCGTCATAGGAGCTCACCCGCGACAGCGACTCCGCGGGGATCTCGCGCTGCATCGTGGTCTGCCACAGGACCCCGAAAATGTCGAAGCAGATGCCCTGGACGACCGCGCCCGCCACGACCATCCACAGTGGAGCGCCGACGCCGATCAGCAGATAGGGCGCGCTCATCGGGATCGTCGTGAACGTGGCGACCAGGATCGGGCGCTTGGGCCGGATGCGCATCGAGAACACGACGCCCACGAGCGTGCCCACCGAGAACCCGGCCAGCACCGCCGACCAGGCCGCCGCGCCGCCCAGCTCTTGCTGCGCCACGACCGGCCCGAGCACGCCGTGCGCCGCCTGGAAGGCCATGACGAGCACCGAGAACTGCAGCACCACGACCCACAGCCATTCGCGGGAGGCGAACTCGCGCCAGCCCTGACGCAGGTCGGCGAGCACCGAGTGGCCCCGCGAACCCGTGCCGAACGTGCCGCCCAGCGAGCCGATGGTCAGCGCGCCGCACGCGTAAAGCACCCCGCCGATCAGCAGCGCCCACGCTCCACCCACGAGCGCCACGAGCGCGCCTGCCGCGACGATCCCGAAAATCCGGGCCGTGTTGCCGGCGAAGCCGATGAGCGCGTTGGCGGGCTGGAGTTTGTCGGCCGGCACCACCTCCGGGATGATCCCGGTCATGGCGGGGAAGGCGACCGCCGACGCCGTGCCCAGCAGCACGCAGGCGGCCGCGAGCGCGGGCAGCGGGGTCCAGCCGGTGAACATCATTGTGGCGATGGCCGTCAGCGAGAACGCGACCAACAGGTCGGCCAGCATGATGACCCGGTTGCGCGGGAACCGGTCGGCGATCACCCCGCCGGCCAGGAGGAACAGCACCATCGGGATGGCCTCGGCGGCCAGGACCACCGACAGGGTCTTGGCGGTCGCGCCGGGCAGGTCGAGCACCCCGAACGCCAGCGCGACGGGCGTGAACGCTCCCCCGAGGAACACGATCGTGCGCGCGGTCAGCAACAGGGCGAACCGGCGCTCGCGCAGCAGCGCCAGGTCGCGACGGAAGCTTTTCACCCGATGACCCTAGCTCGAACCCGATCGCGCCGCCGGACCATTTTCGAGCAGCACCGATCCGCCGTCTCCGACGCGTGGGCCGGCAAAGTCGCTCGGGGGGCCGCGGTGCAGCCACCGCACAGCCGATCAGCGGGCACGGGGGATGGCGATGGTGTGCCTCATCTCTCGTGTGGCCGGTACCTCCTCACCGTCCACACTGTCCTCATTGGACAACTGGTCGAGCAGGCGTTGCGTGAGCTCGTTTTGCTGGCGCTGCAACTGAACGATGCGCGCCAGCCACGAGCTGAAGAAGACCAGCGCGCCGGTGAACGTCAGGCCGAGCCCGAACAGGCCGCCCGACACGAGGTAGGGGATCTGCTCGAAGACGTAACCCGTGCGGGCCGTGCCGTACCACCCGATCGCGATCGCGATGAGCCCGAGCACCATGAAGAAGGCGCCGACAAGCGTCATGATCTGCTGGAACCGCTGCTCCCGCATCTACCGCTCCCTAAGATTTGGTACGCCACCGGCCGCACCGAGGTCGCATCCGCCCGCGCCGAACAGCCCGCCGACGAACCCGCGCAGCCCGTAGGCCGCGCCCGCGGCGAACAGCACGCCCAGCGCGATCACATACCACGGCACGCCCGGGAAGATGGGCCATCCGCTGGAGGCCACCTGCGTGGGCGGGGCCTCGGAGGTGCCGGTGCCGCCGTCGCCCGTGCCGCCCGTCGATCCGCCGCCATCGCCCGGCGAGCCTGACCCGCCCGTCCCGGAGTCGGTGGGCGGCAACGGCTCCGGCTCATATGCTGGCGACGCGGTCGCGTCGGCCGACGCCGAACCCATGATGAACACGAACTTGGGTGCGAGGTTGAGCCACGGCGTCAGCTGGTTTCTGGCCTCGGCCGGCAGCAGCCCGAGCAACGGGTCGAGCAGCAAGGAGAGCCCCAGCTTGGTGCGCAGCACGGCCGTGTCGAGCGTGATGGTCAGCCCCTGCCCGCTCACCTTGCCCGTGGCGCCGTCGTTTTTGGCGTCCACCTTGGGCGGCGCGATGCTGAACCCGTAGCCGGCCAGCCGCTTGGTCAGCTCGGCCGGAAGCGCGGGCGCGGGCACGGCTCCCGCCGGTGACGTGATGCCCTTTTCGTTGGCCTCGAACGTCTGTCCGGCCACCGTGATGGACTTCCACACCACCTTGGCGGTCGACGTGCCGGTCTTGCCGTCGCTGCTCGCGCTCGACTCGGCGCGCAGCCCGTGCAGCTTGATGATGCCGCCCAGCAGGCTCAGCGTGCCGGCCGTGGAGTATGCGGTCGCGCTCGCCTTGTCGGCGGTGACCTCGGTGCGGCTGCGCGAGGCCACGCCCTCCATCGCGATCAGCGAGGTGGGGATGGGCAGGCCCGGCGCGGGGATCGGCAGCGGCAGGCCGGGCAGCGCCGGGAGCGCGGGGGTCGAGTGGCTCGCCATCGTGCTGCTCGCCTCGACCACCTTCTCGTCGGCGTGGGACTTCATGCCCGTGCCCGTTGCGGGCACCGGCTCCTGCACCGCGTCCTTCGGTCCGCCCGGATGCGCCGCGTCCACCTTGACCGGGTAGTGCCCGTCGGGGTTCTTCAACAGCTCGGGCAGGCCGTATCCGACCACGTCGCCGGGCCAAAGGAAGCTCGAAACCGCCCGCCCGGTGGGCCCGGCCTCCGCCTTGGCCCGCGAATAGGACAGGCTCAGCTCCAGCTGCGGCTCGGCCGGGATCGGGATGACCGGATCGATGATGTGCAGCGAGATCGGAGCGGCCTGCGCGGTCAGCGAGTAACCGCCCAACTCCGCCGCCGCGGAGCCGGCCTGCACCGGCGGGATCGCAAGCGTACCAACAAGAAAGACGGCAGCAGCGGTTCTCACGCTGCACCTCCCAGGTAGAGGGTGGACAGTTCGTCGGCGACGTCGTCGGGCTTGCCGTATGCCACCACGCGCCCGTGCACGAGCACGGCCGCGCGGTGGGCCACCGCCAGGGCGGCGTCGGCGAACTGCTCGACGACCAGGATGCTGACACCCGTGGCGGCGAGTGCGGCGATGATGTCGTAAAGCTCTTGCACGATAAGCGGAGCCAGCCCCATCGACAGCTCGTCCACGAGCAGGACGGCGGGCTCCGTGGACAGCGCGCGGGCCATGGCGAGCATCTGCTGCTCGCCGCCCGACAGCGACCCGGCCAGCTGGCCGGCGCGCTGCCGCAGCCGCGGGAAGCGCTCGAAGGCGATCTGGAGGATCCGCTCGGCCGGCGCGCCCGCGTAGGAGGCCAGCCGCAGGTTTTCGGTCACGGTGAGGTTGGGGAAGACCGAGCGCCCCTCGGGGATGGTGCACAGCCCGGCGCGGGCCATGGCGTCGGCCGAGACTTCGTTGACGTGCGACCCTCCGATGTGGACGTGGCCCCTGGTCGCCTTCATCTGTCCACTCGCGACCTTCAGCAGGGTGGTCTTGCCCGCGCCGTTGGGCCCGAGCAGCGCCACCACCTCGCCCACCGGCACGGCCAGGTCGACGCCGTGCAGCACCTCGATCCGCCCATATGCCGCGTGCACGTCGATGAGTTCGAGAATCGGCTGCCTACGCTTCATCGCGCCGCGTCTCCTCACCGTGCGCCGGGTTGATCCACGCCCCACCGAAATCGTCGGGCAACGGCTCGCCGAGGTCAGCAGCCGGCGGCTCGTCGAAGTCGGACCCTGGTTCTTCGGAGCGGCCCAGATAGGCCCGCTGCACGTTTTCGTCGGCGCGGATCTCGGCGGGCGTGCCCGTCGCGATCACCCGGCCGAAGTCGAGCACGTGGATGCGGTCGCAGACGCGCATGATGAGGTCCATGTCGTGCTCGACGATCAGCACGGCCCGGCCCTCGGCGACAATGTCGCGCAGCAGCTCGCCGAACGACTCGGTCTCGGCGGCGGACAGGCCCGACGACGGCTCGTCGAGCAGCAGCAGCCGCGGGTGCAGGGCGAGCGCGCGGGCCAGCTCCAGCAGGCGGGCGATGCCCGTGGGCACCGTGTCGGCCGGCGCCTGCGCGTAGGCCTCCAGCCCCACCACCTCGATGAGGTGCCGCGCCACGTCGGCCGGGCGCTTGTGCCCGCGGATCTCGGCCGCCACCAACACGTTTTCCCATACGCTCAGTGACCCGAACGCCTCCAGCCGCTGGAACGTGCGCGCGATCCCGAGCCGCGCCCGCTCGTGCGTCGCCTTGCCGGTGATGTCGCCGTCGGCGAACCACACCGTGCCCGCGGTCGGCCGCTGCAGCCCGCAGATCACGTTGAACAGCGTGGTCTTGCCCGCGCCGTTGGGCCCGATGAGCCCGGTGACCTCGCCCTCGTGCACCTCCAGCGTGGCCTCGCGCACGGCCGTCACCCCGCCGAACCGCACGGTCACGTCGCCCACTTCGAGCAGCGGCCGTTTGTCGTCGACGTAGGCCCGCGTCATGACGCTGCCCCCACGCCGCGCGCTGTCTCGCACAAGCGGGCGCTCATGACGCGGCCTCGCCGCGCGAGGCCCGGCCGAGCCGGACCGACGGGAAGCTCGACGGTGGTCGCCACCGCCCGAGCGCGAACAGCCGGCTGGCCAGCCCGTTGGGGTCGCGCCCGAGCCCGACCGACGCCACGCCGATGACGAGGAACGCCAGCCCGCCCACGGCCGGGACCTCGCTGGCGAGCACCGGCAGCAGCATCAGCAGCATGCCGCCCAGCAGCGATCCGGTGACCGATGTGACGCCGGCGACGACCGCGAGCAGCAGCAGCGGCAGGCTGTTGAACAGCTGGAAGTCGGTCGCGGCCACGGTCTGGCGCAGCCCGCCGAACAGCCCGCCGGCGAACCCGGCGATGCCGGCCGACAGCGCGAAGATGCGCACCCGGGTCCACCGCAGGTTCAACCCGAGCGTGGCGCATCCGGCCGGACTGTCACGCATCGCAATGAGATATCGCCCGTAGCGGCTGCGGCGTAACGCGAGCACGCCAAGACCCACGCCGACGAACGCGACCGCCGTGAGGATCAGGTAGTGGCTTTGCGCGTCGAGCCCGAGGATCCGCGGCACCGCGAGGCTGCCGTTGAACCCGAACGCGAAGCTCGCCTGGAACACCAGCTTGTCCATGAGCAGCCCGAAGGCCAATGTGGACAGTGCAAGATAGAGCCCCTGCAACCGCAACGCGGGCAACGCGACCAGGGCACCGACCAATGCCGCGGCGCCCGCAGCCGCCAGCAGGGCCAATGGCGAGGCCGTGCCCAGCCGGGCCACCGTGATCGCGCCCACCCCGACGAAGGTCAGCTGCGCGAGCGAAACATAACCCCCATAACCCGTCAGCGGTACCAGAGAGAGCATCACGATGCCGTAGATGAACCCGAGCGAGAGCCGATCGCTGGTGGTGCCCGGAAGCGCATATGCGGCGACGGCGGCGGCACCGATGGCCAGCGCACCAAAACCCAACGCCCGCAACAGACCCGGCACCGGCACCCCCCGGATGCCTCTGATCTGCCCCACGCGCAGCTGTGCCTGCGGCGCCAGCAGCAGCGCCGCGAAAAGGAACAGGGCCGGGATGGCCGCACGCAGCCCGCTCAATGCCCCGGTGGTCGGCAGGTAGCCCACCGCATAGGACTGGGACAGCCCCAGCAGCAGCGCCCCCACAAATGTCCAAGGCAGACTGAGCAGGCGCCCCGCGACGGCCGCCGCGTACGCGCTCATGACCAGAAGGGTAAGGTCGTGGTACGACAATCCCACCACGGGCGTGAGCAAGATGCCCGCGAGCGCGGCCAACGCGGCCCCGATGCCCCAACTCATAGCGGAAAGCATCGATGTCCGGGCTCCGTACAGCGCAAGCAGCCCGCGGTTGTCGACGGCGGCCCGCATCGCAATGCCGACCCGGGTGAACGTCAGCAGCCCGTAAAGCGCAGCCGCCGCGACGATGGCGGCCGCAATCGTGATCAGATCGTGCACCGACACGACCGCGCCACCGAGCTTGAGGTCGCTGCCCGCGAAGAACGGCGGCACGGTCCGCGCGGTCGACGGCCAGATCGCCTGCGCCACACCGATCAGCATGACCAGCAGCCCAACGGTCACGACCAGCGTCGCCCCCACAGGCGCATCGGCCAGCTGCCGCATCATGATGCGCTCGACGACCGCGCCCAAGACCGGTGCCACCACCCCGACCACGAGCAGCAGCGTGAGCCACACTGGCAGACCCTGATTGACCGACAGCTCCCAGTAGAGGAAGGCCATCACCATGCCGATCGCGCCGTGCGCGACGTTGAACACCCGCGAGGTGCTGTAGGTGAGCACGAGCCCGCCCGCCGCCACCGCGTATCCGGCCCCGGTCACGAGTCCGAGGATCGTCAGCGCCAGGAATCCGCCCACTACGCGCCCACTCCCGTGTCCATCAGCGACCCGCACGTGAAGCCCGACCCCGGCGATTCACGGGTCCACTTGCCCCCGCCCAGCCGGATGAAGGCCCAGCATTGGGACGTCCGTTTGCCGCCGACGTCCTGTTTGGAGAACAGCCCATTGGCCGTGTAGTCATGCACGCCCCGAATGGCATCAAGCAATGCCTTGCGCGTCAACTGGGGCCCGATCTTCGCGGCGAGTTCGACGAACAGCTTGGCCGCGCCCCACGCGAACATCCCGAAGTAGTCGGGGGTCGCACCGGGGGCCACGCGGGCCAGCCATGACCGGTAGAGCTTCATTTCCGCGTTGTTGGCGCCCTCCTCCAGCAGTGCGGTGTTGATGAACACCGAGATGCCGTCGGCCGCGGCTCCCGCCTGCTTGACGAAGTTCACGTCATAGGCGACCGGGTCCATCACGAATGCGTCGGGCTTGTACCCCTGTTGCTTCATGGCCTGCAACAGCCGTGCCGCGTGCTGGCCCGAGCCGAGCCACTGCACATACCGCACTCCGCGATCCTTGAGCTGCACGACATAGGGCGCGTAGTTGAAGTCGGCGATGTCGATGGCCTGCTCGTAGACCCACGTGAACCCGCGGCTGCTGAACGCCTTCATGAAGCTCTGCACGTTCTGCTTGGTCACCTCGGCGTTCAGATACAGATAGGCCGCCTTCGGAGCCGCATCCGGATACTTGTTCTTGAAGTAGTCCGCCACCGCCGTCGATTGGAAATTGATCCTATTTGAATTAGCCCCAAACGCATTCGGCACCTTCTGCCGCTGAATGGTCACGCCCGCCGCCCGCAGGTCCGGGATGCCGCACCCGTTCACCGCCGCGGCACCGCCCTGGTCATAGGCGGACATCGAGCCCACCATCGCGAAGGCCTGCGAGCACGCCTGCTGTGCGCCCTCCTGGTCGCCTCGGCTGTCGGTACGCGAGTCGAGACTCATCAACTCCAGCTGGCGCCCACAGACCCCGCCGGTCGCGTTGACGTACGCGACGTAGGCCTTGGTCGCCTGCTGCGCCGCCTGGAACAGTCCCTGCACGGGCCCGCTGATGTCGGATACGTTCGCGATCTTGATGGTCTTGTCGGTCACGCCGGTATCCGTGGCTCCGCCAGTGCCCTGGCATTTGCGCGTGTCCGGGGGCGCACCACCGCCACCGCCGCCTCCGCCGCCGGCCGCGCCAGGGTCGGCGCCGGGCGTGCCGGTATCGCCTCCCGTCCCGCCGCCACCGGTCTGGGAGCCCGACCCCCCG
>NZ_QJUG01000147.1 GCF_003426775.1 Allorhizocola rhizosphaerae
GGGCCGGCGGGCGGGCGTTCTGCGCGCAGCTGGCGGGCGAGCTGCTGGGCCGGGCGTTGCAGAGCCTGCGGGCGGCCGGCCCCAAGGCGCGCACGGCGGAGCTGATCGCGCTGGCGCGGCTGAGCGCGGACCGCGATTGCTGAGCGCGGTCGTGTCCGGGTTTGTCGCCATGCTGCTCGTGCCGATCCTCGCCGTGCCCGTCGGCCCGCTGGCCCAGCCCACGCCGGCCTGCCGTAACGGCTTCTATCTGGTACACGGCCAGCGCCTGCGCCAGTTCGACGAGTTCGGTGACCGGTCCGAGCCGGTGGCCCGCCTGCCGGTGACGCTGAACGCGGCTGGCTACGTGCCGGGCGCGGATGTCCTGATTGGACTGTCCGGCGGGCGGGTCGTGAATGTCGACCGGGCGGGCACGGTCACGGATCGGGGCGCCGCACCGGCGGGGCTTGCCGGAGCGAACGCGGCGACCGTCAGCGGGGGCAGGTGGCTGGTGCGCGCGGGCGGCGAGCTGGTCGCGGTCGACACGTCGAGCCTGGCCGTGGTGCGCCGGGTCGGCCTGTCCGCACACATCGATGTGGACGACTGGGACGTGAATCCGGCCGACGGCAAGCTTTACGGGCTGGCGACCGGGTTGCTGCAGACCAGTTTGGTGCGCGTCGATCCGGCCAGTGGGGAGGTGGCGCGGGTGTTCTCGTTCGGGCTGCTGCCGCTGACCGACAGCTACGGCGCCGTGGCCGTCGACATGCACGGAACCCTGCACGCGCTGCACAACGGCACGGGTCGGATGTACCACATGCCACTGAGCAATCCCGCCAGGTTCACCGTGACGAACCCGGGCCTGCACAGTGGGACGTCCGATGCCGCCGGCTGCCCGGTGGAGTGGGACTACAGCACCGCACCGGACAGCTACGGCAGCGCCCGCCACACGATCACCCACGTCGGCGAACTGACGCTTGCCGCGTCTCCGGGGAGCGTTCCCGCCGACGCCACCTCGTTCGGCGTGGACGTGTCCGTCACCAACACCACCGGGCGGCCCGCGCTGCTCGCGGCCTGGCACGACTTCGACCTCGACGGCCGGTTCGGCGCTTCCGAACTGGTCACGACCACGGTCACGTCCACCGGTGTCGTCTCGCTGCACTGGCCAAGCGTCGTCGTCGGCGCGTCAGGGGATCGGGCATGGCTGCGGCTGCGCCTGTACGGCCGGAAGGCGGGCACGGTACACCCGACCGGAACGGCCAGCGGGGGCGGGGTGGAGGACTATCCAATCCGGATAGTCCGGCCCCGCGCCCCACAGGCGCCGGTTGTCCCGCCGGCAACACCACCTCCGGCGGGGGAGCAGCCACCGTCGCCGTCACCCTCGGCTTCACCGGCACCGCCGGCTTCGGCGATCGCGCGGGCGCCCAAAGTCATCGAGGCGAAACAAAAACCATCGCCGCGGCTGCCGCTGACGCTTGCCCTGTTCACCGGGATGCTCATTCCCGCGATCGTCGTCGTCGCGCGAGGCGCCGCCAGGAGAAGGAGTTCTCGATGAACATCGCGGTCATCGCCAGCATCGTCGTCGTCGCCGCGGCGGCACTGTCGGTCATCGGTTTCGTGGTGATATCGCGCAAGGTCCCGGAACGCTGGCTGGTGGCCGACGCCGACGCGGCCGGCGCCCTCTACGCGACCATCGGGATGGTGTATGCGATCCTGATCGCGCTCGCGGCCATCGCGGTGTGGGAGCCGCGCACCGACGCCGGCCAGAGCGCCGACCGCGAAGCCGACAGCCTGATCGAGGCGTCGTGGACGGCCGACGGGCTCGCACCCGCCGACCGCACCGAAATCCAGGCGCTCATCGGCGCCTACCTGCGCGACGTCGTCGACCGGGAATGGGCGAGCCTGCGCGATCGGCGCGCCGCCGCGCCCGAGACCGAGGCGCGGTTCACCCGGCTGCGCGAGCGCGTGTCGGCCGTCAATCCGGCGGACGAGCCGCAGCGAGCCGCGCATCAGCAGTTGAGCGCGCAGATCGCCGACGCGGCAAGCGCCCGCCGGGCCCGCATCGCCGCCGCCGCGGAGGGTATGCCCGGCCCGCTCTGGCCGATCCTCATCATCGGCGGGCTGATCAGCGTGATGTTCTTCTATCTGTTCGGGCTGGAGCGCACGTTCCCCAACGGGCTGATGATGGCCGTGGCCGGTGGGATGATCGCGCTGCTGCTGTTTGTGCTCTATCAGCTGGAGTATCCGTACAGCCGCAGCCTCGCCGTGGGCCCCGATAGCTTCGAAACAGCGATAAGCCAACTGAAGACGGGACGCTGAGATGCCACCCTTTCGACTGCCGAGTTTCTATTTGCCGTACCCCGCACGGCTCAACTCGCACCTCGAGGGCGCGCGCCGACACTCCAAGGCCTGGGCCCGCGACATGGGCATGCTTGAAGGCTCGGGAGTCTGGGACGAGTCCGACCTCGACGCACACGATTACGCCCTGCTGTGCTCCTACACTCATCCGGATTGTGACGCCACCGAACTGGACCTGATCACGGACTGGTACGTGTGGGTGTTCTTCTTCGACGACCACTTCCTGGAGGTGTACAAGCGCACGCGCGACCTGTCGGGCGCGGCGTCCTATCTGGACCGGCTGCCCGCGTTCATGCCGCTCGACGGGGTCGTGACGCAGGAGCCGACCAACGCGATCGAGCGCGGGCTGACCGACCTGTGGGTCCGCACGGTGCCCACGATGTCGGTGGCGTGGCGGGAGCGGTTCGTGGCCAGCACGCGGCATCTGTTGGAGGAGTCCATGTGGGAGCTCGCCAATATCAACGAGGGGCGGGTCGCCAACCCGATCGAATACATCGAGATGCGGCGCAAGGTCGGTGGGGCGCCGTGGTCGGCGAACCTGGTCGAGCACGCGGCGGGGGCGGAGGTGCCCGCGGTGATCGCGGCGTCGCGGCCGATGCGCGTGCTGCGGGATTGCTTCGCCGACGCGGTGCATTTGCGCAACGACCTGTTCTCCTACGAGCGGGAGGTGCTCGACGAGGGTGAGCTCAGCAACGGGGTGCTGGTGTTCGAGCGGTTTCTCGGGTGCGATCCGCAGCGCGCGGCCGAGGCGGTCAACGACCTGCTGACCTCGCGCCTGCAGCAGTTCGAGAACACCGTGTTCACTGAGCTTGCGCCGTTGTTCGCCGAGCATGCCGTCGGTCCGGTCGAGCAGGTGGCGGTGCTTGCCTATGTGAAGGGACTGCAGGACTGGCAGTCCGGTGGGCACGAGTGGCACATGCGCTCCAGCCGGTACACGAAGGGCGGCGGGACTGGGCTGGGCCTGAATGCTTTGGGACTCAAGCGCATCAGGAGCTTCACGCATCTGCCCTATCAGGTGGTCGGGTCGATCCGGTTGCCCGACATCAATATGCCGTACGAAGTGAGGATTAATCCGCACGAGGAGTATGCGCGGCGCGCCTCGATGGCGTGGTCGAAGCGGATGGGCCTGGTTGACGGTCCGATTTGGACGGAAGAGGAGCTGCGCGGCTACGACATCGTGCTGGCCTCCTCGACGTTCGACCCGGGCGCGACCCCGGAGCAGCTGGAGCTGAGCACCGAGTGGCTGATCTGGGGCACGTACGGCGACGACTATTTCCCGATGGTGTACGGCCGGACGCGAGACTTGTTGGGCGCCAAGGTGTTCACCGAGCGGATGGGCCTGTTCATGCCGCTGGGCGAGACCGACCCGCCGGCCGAGCCGGTCAACCCGGTCGAGCGGTCGCTGGGCGACCTGTGGCAGCGCACCATTCCCGGCATGACCCCGCGCATGCGGAGGGTGCTGCGGCGGTCCGTGCTGGACATGACCGACAGCTGGCTGTGGGAGCTGCAGAACCATACGCAGCACCGGATTCCGGATCCGATCGATTATGTGGAGATGCGGCGGCTCACGTTCGGTGCGGACCTGACGATCAGCCTCAACCGGCTCTGGCTGGGGGATGACGTGCCCGCGGCCGTACTGCGCACGACGCCCATGACGTCGCTGGAACACGCAGCCTCCGACGTCGGGTGTTTCATCAACGACATCTACTCGCTGCGCAAGGAGATCCAGCGCGAGGGGGAGCTGCACAATGTGGTGCTGGTGGCGCGCACGTTCCTGGAGTGCTCGTGGCAGGAGGCGCTGGACACCGTCAACCGGCTCATCGAGCAGCGGCGGGCGGAGTTCGAACACCTCGCGGCGGCCGACCTCCCGGCCGTCATGGACCAGCTGGAGCTCGACTCGGGCGCGCGTGCGGCGATGGCAGACTACATCGAGCGATTGAGGGACTGGATGGCCGGAATCCTGCGCTGGCACAGCATGACCAGCCGCTACCGCGAGCCCGGCAAGGTGCCCGTGCCCGCGGCCCGCCTCCCCTGGGAAACCCCCACCGGCCTCGGCACCTCGGCCGCCCGTCTGGCCGAGGCGATCCGGTTGGCCTGAGGGTTTTTCCGGTTGCGTGCGCTGCCGGGCACGGTGCTAGATTGGGCGCCTTGCACACCGGGGAGAGGGACAGTGACCAAACTCAACCAGATCATCGCGATCGAAAAGGGCGTCAAGACGGACGCGGCCAACGCGTTGACGCAGGCTTACCACGGCGTGCAGAAGGCGCCGCAGCTGTCGGGCATCGCGCGCACCTATCAGCCGCGCGACGACGAGGGCGAGCAGCTGCCGTCGGAGTCCACGCGGGTGCAGATCCGCACCGGTGAGCTGATCGGCGATGTCCGCAAGGCGCTCACCCGGATGTTCGACGTGGTGGCCACGAAGGATCAGGCCAACACGGCGGCCAAGGCCGACATCGTGGTCGATGGCGTGACCCTGGCCAAGGACGTGCCGGCGACCTATCTGCTGTTCCTGGAGAAGCAGCTGGTCGATCTGGCCACGTTCGTGCGCAAGCTGCCCGTGCTCGACCCGGCCGAGGTGTGGACGTGGTCGGATCAGGCGGGCGCCTACGCGACCGATCCGGTGAAGACGACCCGCACCAAGAAGGTGCCGCGCAACCACGTCAAGGCCGAGGCGACCGACAAGCACCCGGCGCAGGTGGAGGTCTACCACGAGGACGTCATCGTGGGTTACTGGACCACCGTGAAGTTCTCCGGCGCGATCCCGGCCAAGCAGGTCGCCGACATGCTGGAGCGGGTCGGCAAGCTCAGCGAGGCGGTGAAGAAGGCGCGCGAGGAGGCCAACGGCATCACGGTCACCGATGTGAACGTCGGCAACGCACTGCTCGGCTACGTATTCTCGTAGGCCGGGCCCACAGACGCCCCGAAAGGGGTGGGAGCACAAGCTGAAACTCAGCCTGAGCTTCACCCGACCGGCCGGCACAGTGCTGGGTTCGAATCCCGCCCCCCGCTCCACCTGCGGGGGTAGCCCAACTGGTAGAGGCACCGGCGGTCGACATCAATCTGAGGTTATCGCTCCAGATTGAACAGACGGCTGGACCGGTAAATCGACGAGCACGGACGACGGTAACCAAGTTGGAGGTTCGAGTCCTCCCGCCCGCTCCAATCGCGCGGGCGTAGCTCAATGGCAGAGCGGGGGCCACTCAATCTGATCCGTGCCGACCGTGTTATCGGTTGCGGCCCGACCTGATATGGCGCAATTGGAAGCGCGTCGGTCTTAGGAACCGATGATTGCAGGTTCGAGTCCTGCTATCAGAAACCCGGGGGCCACGCTTGGGTAGGCGTGGCCCCCACCTATCGGCGTGAACGTGGTAGAAATGGGCGCGTGTCGTTCATCGCCAGCCGGATACTCGTTCCTCTCGGCGTGGTTGGCGCCTTCTTCGGCTACTTCCAGATGGCCAAGACCATGCCCATCAACGCCGACGGCGCGAGCAACGCGCTGCAGGCGTGGGAGATGCTGCACGGCAATCCGCTGCTGAGCGGCTGGACCGTGACGGACGTGTCGTTCTACACCACCGAGCTGATCCAATACGCGCTCATCGAGGCCGTGCTCGGGCTGCATGAAAACGTCTTCCGGGTCGCCGCCGCGATGACCTACGCCCTGCTGGTCGTGCTGGCTGCCGCATTGGCCAAGGGCGACGCGACCGGGCGCCCCGCGCTGGTGCGCATGGGCGTCGCTGTGGCGATCATCATGCTCCCGCTGCCCGGGGTGAGCTATCTGGTGGTCTTCGGCGGCCCCAACCATCTGGGCACCGGCGTGCCGCTGCTGCTCATGTGGCTCGTGCTCGACCGTGGCAAGGACGCGCGCTGGGTCCCGTTCGCGATGGCCGTCCTGCTCGCGTGGGGGCAGATCGCCGATCCGCTCGTGTTCTACATCGGCGCGATTCCGCTTGCCCTGGTCTCGGCATATCGCCTGATCCGGGCGCGCACCTACCGCGGCCCGGACGCGCACCTGCTCCTGGCCGCCGCCGCTTCCGTCCTGTTAGGACGAGGCGCGCTGGCGGTCATCTCCGCGCTGGGCGGGTTTTCGACGCACGCCCCGCCGACCCAGTTCGCGCCGCTGACCGACTGGCCCGAGCACCTGCGCCTGCTCGCCGTGGTCACGGCGGCCAACTTCGGCGGATACCTGCCCGACGCCGATGACCCGGTGCACTTCGCCGCGGCCATCGTGCGCCTGGCCGGGCTCGGGCTGGTCCTCGCCGCGGTCGTCGCGACGCTCGTGGCCCTGCTGCGCCGCCCGCTGGGCAACCGGGTGACCCAGATCCTGGCGCTCGCGATCGTGCTCAACCTCGCCGCGTTCGTGGCCTCCACCCTGCCCACCGACCTCATGTCGGTGCGGCAGGTCAGCGTCGTGCTGCCGCTGGGCGCCGCGCTCGCGGGCCGGGTCTGCGCCGACTGGCTCGCCGAGCGCAAGGCGGCGCTCGTGCTGAGTCCCGTGCTCGTGTTCTTCACGGCGCTGTTCGTCTGGCAGGCCGCCGCCCCGGCCTGCGTCGACCCCAAGCGCGACCTGGTCGCCTGGCTGGAGTCCGAGCGCCTGTCCCACGGCATCGGCGGCTATTGGAACGCCAGCGACCTGAGCCTGATATCGGGTGGCGATCTGCTGGTGGCGCCGGTCATCCAGGGCGACGAGATTAAGTCGTACCGGTGGGGTTCGCGCGCCCAGTGGTATGACCCGCAGCAGCATGACGCCCGCTTCGTGGTCATCGACACGTCGGGGGCCGGCCGGCGCACCGTCGACGCGGCGCTGCGTCAGTTCGGCCAACCGGTGCAGCGCCGCGATTTCGCCCACTTCGCCGTGCTGGTCTACGGGCACAACCTCCTGGTCGGGCTGCCCGCATACTGCGTGCCCGAACACGCGGCGAGCATGGCGCAGTGCCCGCCGCTGTCCGCAGTGGAGTCCCAGCTGCTCAAGTCGTTGGCCCCGGGCGAGGCGAGGCCGGGATGACGCGCCGCATGAAGTCGGTGCAGTGTGCCGCAGCGGCGTCGGGCAGCTGCAGATCGTTCCACACCTGCCCGGTCCGTCCCGAGTCGGTGTAGCCCAGCGCCGGGAGGTGCCCCTGGCACGTGGCCTCGCCGCCGGTCAGCAGATAGACCGCGTGCCGGGCCGACAGGCGCGGTGCGGCGAACGACGTGCCCTGCATGCCGGCCGAGCCCACGGCCCAGCTGCCGTCCATCACCACCTCACCGCTGTTGGAGTAGAAGGCTCGCGACCCCTGTGCCTTCTGGCTCGCGCTGACACTGAGCACCGCGTTCCACACGGCGGGCGCGAACGGGAACGCGAACCGCACACGCCTTGGCAGCGATCCGGTGTCGTCCCTGACCAGTACCCCGTTTCCGGCCGCCGCGACGGGAATCACGCGCAGCTCCTTGACGCCGAACTCGCCCTCGATGATCAGCTTGAGCGGGTCGTTGAACGTGCGCTCCCGCACCTGGCCCTCGTTCTGCTTGATGATCTGGCCGTAGAACTCGCTCACCGCAGCGCGTCTGCGGATGGGCTCCAGGCCGTCGGCCGGGTCGGCGCGCAGGATCCGTTCCTCGCGCCCGTCGGCGTCACGCACCAGGTCGTCCAGCGCGCTCTGGAACCGCCGCAAACCCGGATGGGCGTCGATGAGGGCCTGATAGTTGGCGAGGATTTCGGCCACACTGAACCGGCCCATCTCCTTGAGCCACTGCGCGACATTGCACGGCGCGATGACGAAGCTCATGTTGAGCACGAACCGGCTGAACTTCACCTTGCTCGCCCGCATCGCGCCGACCGTGTCGCGCAGCCGGTCGGCGATGTCGCCGGTCGTGCTGCGGTCGTGGTCCATGCCGACCAGAAGCACCACACTGTCGCGATAGGACCACTCGCTGAGCCGGGTGATCCCGGCCGCGGAGTCCAGACCGTAGTCGGCCCTTGGTCGTGCCGTCGCGGTGGTCAGCCCGGCGGTGGTGTTGAGCTGCTGCTCCAGCAGGTTGTACACGGCCTTGCCGTGGGATTCGCCGTCGGGCAGGTCATCGCCCGCGCCCTGGTCGCCGACGACGTTGACGTCCTCAGGGGAGTAGGGACAGTTGGCGGCCGGCGAGAATTCCGTGGGCCTCGCCGGTACCTCCTGAAAATTGTCAATAACAAGAATCGCCACATTGCCGATGTCCTCGGCCGGTGCGGCGGGCTCGGTGCAGCCCACCACCCCGAGCGTCGCCGCGAGCAGGAGTGCGATCGCGGACCCGATCATGCGCATGCTGCCCCATTCCCGGTCAGTTGAAGTAGCCGAAGTCGTTCATCATCTGGCGCAGCCCGGTGTGCCGCTCGGTCTGGCCCAGCTTTTCGTAGAGACGCAACGCCTCGCTGAGATGTTTGCGCGCCGTGACGGCGCTTTCCTGGGCGTGGCGGTCGATGCCGAGCGCGTGATGGGTCAGCGCCAGCAGATTGTCGTCGCCGGTGGCCAGCGCGATCGCCTGCGCCTGCTCGTGCCGCTCGATGGCGGCGCACACGCCGAGTTCGAATTCGGCGGTGCCCAGATTGTTGAGGAAGAATGCCTCGAACCGCCGCATCCCGAGGTTTTGCGCGATGCCGATGCCGCGCAGGGTGAGTTCGCGCACCCGCCGATAGTCGCGCCGCGCGAAGGCCGCGACGTTGTGCTGCTCCAGCACGTGCAGCAGCGCCCTGTCGTCGGCAATCGCGTAGGCCTGGTCGAAGTGTGCCTCCGCCTGCTCGTGTCTGTCCAACATGGACAGCACCTTGCCGAGCACGCTCAGCAGCACCACTTTTCGCTGTACGGTGGGCGCGAGATCCAGAGCCTCCTGATAGGACTCTTGCGCGGACTCCAGGTCGCCCTGGTGGTAGTGGGCGTTGCCGCGCTTGCTCAGCAGCAGATGCAGTCGTGGCACGTCACCGCCGCGGCGCAACAGGTCGATCGCGTCGTCGAGCAGCCGCAGCACGCCGAACGTGTGTCCCTTGAGGTCCAGATATCCGCCGCCCGCGATGCTCTCGACGATGTCGAGAAACGCGTCCGGATCACACTCACGCGCCCGCCCGGCGGCGGCGACCACATTGGACATCTCCGACTCCAGCAGGTCGTGATCGGCGCGGTAGCGTTTGACGAACTCCCCGACCGCCGCCAAATCTTTGTCCTTTATGGACACGTAGCTGTGGGTCAGGTCGTGAATCGCGTAGTACCGGCTTCCCGGCAGCCGCTTGGCCAGGCTCAGGTCCACGAGCGCGTGCAGCCCGGCCAGGACGCGTGTCGGGTCTGCGTTCAGGTGGATGGCCAGCAGATCGACGGTCGCGCCGGGGCTGTGGAACGCGCCGAACGCGCGCAACACGTCGCGTGCGAAGGCGTCGTCCAAAGTGGACCAGGTGTTGTCGAGCAGGCGCCTGATGCTTTCCCGGCCAGAGGCGGCGAACCCGCCCGGCATGGCCAGGTCGTGTGGCGCGTCGGTGATCTGGGCGCGCAGCTCGCCGGGCGTGGCACCGTACTGCCGCAGATGATGCCCGGCAATCTCAATCGCATAGGGATGGTGGCCCAGGTCGGCACACAGCCGGGCGGCCTGCGGCTCGCTCAGGCAGGCTTCGTCCTTGGCGTGCAAGGAAAGCAGGCGCACACCATCCACAGCGGACAGTCCGGCGACCTCGAAATGATGGTCCAGCCCGAGTTTGAGCCGCGACGTGACGATGACGGGCAGGCCGTCGGGCATCGCGCGCAGCAGCGTGTGCAGCGCCTCGGCCTGCCACGCGTCATCGATGACACACAGCCCGAGCCCGAGCCGCCCGATGAGGTCGCGCACGGCGAGCACCCGGGTGTCGCCCGTGCCGCGCTCGCTGTGCTTGGGCGTCAGGCCGCGAACCAGCGCGTCGAGCACCAGGTCGGGATCTGCCACGCCGTGGCGCAGCCACAGATACGGACCCGTGCCCGCCTCGATGCGCTGGTCGGCCAGGGTCGCCGCGAGCGCGGTCTTGCCGCTGCCGGCCATCCCGTACAGCAGCACCTGCGCGCCCCGGTCGAGCAGCGGCGAGATCTGGTCGGCGAGGTCCCGGCGGCCAATGAGCTGTTCCGGGCGGTTGAGCTTGTTGACCGGCGTGTCGTAGAGGACGATTTCGAGCCGGGCCGACAGCTGCTCATCCATCACCTCGGCCGCCGGCTCCCGCGGCGCGGCCTCCTGCTGAGAAGCGTTCCATGCCAGTACCGCCCGGCGGCGCAGCGATTCGGCGCGCTCGATATCCCCGTCGAGGTGCTCCACCAGCAGTTCGAGGTTGCCCCGGCCGATCAGGCGGGCACCGGTGAAGAAGGCCGAAAGTGTGCTCGGAGCGAGCGCGACCGCCCGGCCCATCTCGGCTAGCGACGGCCGGCCCGCCCCGGCGTGCAGGCTGTCGAGATAGGACAACAGGGCGAGCACGGGTCCGTCGGCTGGCCACCTGTCCTTGCTGAACCGCGCCACGGCCCGAACGTAGATGTTTGGGTCGATATAAAGCACGCTTCTGTCGGCTCTTTATCAACCTCCGCACTTCTTTCGCGATTCGTTCGCAGAACGTTCGACCCGGGCGGGCGCCCCCGACGCTGAAGCGACCAATCGTCACTGCAAAGGGAGGGAACATGCACACAGGTCATCGCCGGTTGACCACGCTCGCCCTGGCAACACTGCTCGTGCTCGGTTTCGGCCACGTCGCTGCGGCCAACGCGGCCGAGGGCGTCACGGTCGACGAGTCCAAGGTCGACGCGCTGGCTCTGTCGGTGTCGGAGGAGCGCGCGACATTCGGCGGAATCAGCGTCGACGGGGACGGCAAGCTGACCGTGCGCTACGCGGGAGCGGCCGGCTTGATCAACGCCAAGACCAAGCTCGCCAAGCACACGGGTGTCAAAGTGGACGGCGGCAAGCGGAGCAAGGTCGATTTCGTCGAGGTGAAGCGCAGCCTCAGGGAGCTCGACGCGGTCCGGGACCGGCTCAAGCGGGACGCCGCGCTGAAGAAGGTGCTCTCGCGGCACTTCGTCGACGTCGAGCGCAACATTGTGTCGGTGGGGGTCACGCAGCTCACCCCGGAGGTCGAGCAGGGCGTCAAGGCGCAGTTCGGTGAGCTGGTCGAGCTGCACGTGGCGGCGCGGGAGAAGCGGGCATCGTCACGGACCGACGACTTCGAGCCGTGGGCGGCGGGCATCCGGATCAACGCGAGCACGGGCGGGTGCACGGCCGCGTACGTCATCCGCAACACGACCACGCCGACATGGAAGCGGTTCGTGACGGCCGGGCACTGTGGACCGTACGGCACCAACTGGTACAACAACGGTGACTACGTGGGCTGGTCGGTGTTCAGCGAGCTGACAGAGGACAGGTTCGACTACGCGTACATCGGCGGCAGCACATACACGCCTTGGACGTACACGGGCTCGGCCACGAGCACGAGCGGTCTGCCGATCACGGGAACGTACCTGTCGCTCGTCGGGCGCAAGTTCTGCACCAACGGGGCCACGTCCGGCGAGACGTGCCAGGGCACTGTCACGGCCATCGACTCATGCGTCACGTTCAGCGATGGCATCACGACATGCTTCCTGGACGTGCTGCAGTCCGACTTCGGCGGCGCGATGGCGCGGCCCGGCGACAGCGGCGGTGCAGTGATCGCGTACGTCGGCGGGCAGTTGAAGATCGGCGGCATCATCATCGGTGGAAGCAATCCCGCCTACTTCCACTCCTATCACTACCTTCAGCAGTCCGGCTGGACCGTGGACTTCTAGGGTCACCGCAAGCGGGTGCCGGCGCTTTCCTCGCGTCGGCACTCTTTCGCGTGCGCGGGCACGCGAATCACCCGCGGACGGCCCACCCGACCCGTCCGGCGCTATCGCTGGATCAGCCTGTTAAGGCACCGTTTTCTCGATCGCGGCCGGGCCCCACTGCTCGAGCTCCCGCCGCGCCCGCTCAACATTTTTGGGCGTGGGATCCATGCCCCAGGCGACGGCCAGGTCCTCCGGATCCCAAGGCTGGTCGGCACCCGTGCGGAACACGAGACGTCGAGGAGTTTCGAGGGGTGGATTGGCGTCCTCAAACATGATTCACTCCCGTCTTTGTCGGGCTTCTCCACCCTCCCACACCTGGACCGATCGCGCGAGCGCTCTCGCCATCATTACGCAAGCCGGGAGCGTCGCGTGAGCAGTTGCTCAGGCTCAGACCAGGACCGGGTCGAATCCGGACACAGCTTCCCGACCGACCGGGCGTTCCACCTCTTGGTTGCGTCGAGTGAGCCGAGCGCGGGCGAGCGACTCCAGTCGCGGAAGATCCACCTCCCGGGTCATCAAGCGCAGCGGCATGACAAGGACAGCTTGTGCGGGAGGGCCCGGCAACCCCGGTGCCGGGCCCTCCCGCCGCTTGCGTCGGTCCTATCCCGGGACTCCCGAGCTGACGTGGATGACGACCACCCCGTTGCGCAGCGTCTTGCCCGTCGGGCTGGTGCCCGCGGCGGTGCCGGCAGGGCAGGGCGAAGGCACGGGCCGCCGCGATTCCACCTCGGCCTTGAAGCCCGCGCCCTTGATCATGGCCTGCGCCTCGGGGATGGGCTTGCACGTGACGTCCGGGATGGCCGCCTGCGGGCCGGTGATGAGCCGAGAGGTCTTCGGCGCGGGGAACTGCACGTCCGGCAGATCCCGCACCGCCGCGGCGAGCGCGTGCTGCACGGCCGGGTTGATCCCGCGGTCGCCCTTGTGCTTCATCTTCTGCGTGGTGTCGGGCCAGTCCGGATCCACCAGGAAGCCCGACATGGCCAGCTGCTTGGTGGCGATGGTCAGGGTCGCGGTGCTCTCGTTGTCGCTCGTGCCGGTCTTGCCGAAGATGGGCTTGCCGATGATGCCCCGCGAATCGCTTGCCGTGCCGCCGGTGCACTTGCCGAGGCCGCCCCGGTCGCCCACCGGGCAGCGCCCGGCGTCGATGGCCGCGCGGGCGACCTCGCGGTCGATCGCCTGGTTGCATTTTGGCGCGCCGACCGCGAGCTGCTCGCCCCGGTTGTTGAACACGGCCTCGATCGGCGTGGGCTCGCAGTAGAGGCCGTCGGCGGCGAGCGTGGCGAACGCGTTGGCGATCTGCAGCGGCGGATGGGTGGAGATGCCGAGCGTGAACGGCGACCAGATCCTCGCGCTCTGCGTCGAGCTGGCGAAGTCGTCGTCCTCGGTGCCCGGGTCGTTGTAGAACGTGATGCCCATGCGCCGGGCCGTGTCCATCACCTTGTCGCCGCCGACGATGTCGAACAGCGGCACGAAGTAGGTGTTGACGGACAGGCCGAACCCCGACCACATGTTGTGCGGGCCGATCGGTGTGCTGGAGCTGCTGTTGGGCGGGCACCACATGCCACCGCAGTTGGGATCTTTCTTGTACGGGTACTTCGACACGGCCTGCGCCTGGGTGTTGATCACATAGTCCAGCGGGAGCCCGTTCTCCAGCGCGGCGATGAGCGTGAACATCTTCATCACGGAGCCGGGCCGGTACCCCTGGAAGGAGGGGTCTGTCGAAAGCAGCGGGTTGGTGGTGTTGGGATAGGTGCCCTTGGTGCCGGGCGCGGCGGCCGGGTTGGTGTGCTGGCCGTTCTCGCCCTTGGTGTCGAGCTTGAAGTGACGGTTGACGGCCAGCGCGCGCACCTTACCCGATCCGGGCTCGATCGCCGAGAGCATCAGCGCCTGCGGCTCGCCGATCGGCGCGTATTTGGTGGCGTTGTCGAACGCGGCCTGCTGCGCATTGACGTCCAATGTGGTCTGGATGCGGAATCCGCCGGAGCGCAGCTGCCGCTCGCGGTCGTAGTCGGTGCCGCCGAACACCTCCTGCTTGAGCCACCACCGGTGGAAGTAGTCGCAGAAAAAGCCCCAGTGGTTGGTGAGCACCTGCACGCACCCGTTGGGCGTCTTGGCATCCGAGATCTTCAGCTCCTCCGCTCTGGCCTCGGCGCCCTGCTCCGCCGTGAGGTGTCCCATTTGGACCATCTCACCGATCACGTAGTTGCGCCGCGTGACGGCCTCCTGCCGGCCCGACGCCTTGTCCAGCTTGCCCGGGAACTTCACCAGCCCGGCGAGGAAAGCGGCCTGCGCGACCGTCAGATCCTTGGGGTGCTTGCCGAAGTACACCTGGCTGGCGGCGAAGATGCCGTAGGCGCGGCTGCCGAAATAGGCGGTGTTCAAATACTTTTCGAGAATGTCCTCTTTGGACATCCGCCGTTCCAGCGCCAGCGCGTAGTTCACCTCAAGCAGCTTGCGCCGGTTGGTGTTCTCGGTGGCCTCGATGACGCCCTGTGGCGTGTTGTCCAGCGAGTAGGTCAGCGACATCCGGACCAGCTGCATGGTGAGTGTCGACGCGCCCTGCTGCACCTCGCCCGAGGTCTGGTTGGTGATGAACGCCCGTGCCATGGCCTTGGTGTCCACGCCGTTGTGGTCATAGAACTTCTGATCCTCGGCGGCGAGAATCGCTTGCTGCACCATCACCGGAATGTCGGACAGCGGCAGATCGCTGCGATTTTCATCAAACATGACCGCGATCAGAGTCTTGTTATCAGACGCATACACATAGGTGTTTTGCGGCGACCGCTTGACCGTCAGCTCGTCGGGCAGATGGGCGAACGTCTCACCTCCAGCCTTCGCCATCAGGCCCGTCGCGGCGAGCACCGGAAAAATCGCTGCGGCCAGCACGGCGCCGGAAAGGATGGCGCACAGCAGCAGCTGTGAGAGTTTGCCGATCAGATTGACCACGAATAGCAAGACGCGTGAGTGGGCGTGAAAGTTGCACGCTCTTTTGTCACGACTCGGGTTGGTCATATTCGTCCGGATAGCGCAGGCGGGCATGCTGGAACGGTCGCCAATCCTGATCGCCGTCGGCGGTGACGTGGAAATCGTGGTTGAAGTCGCTGCCGTGCGACTGGGTCGAGGACTGGCGCGGCTCAAGTTTGGCCGGATGGAAGCGTGTGCCATGACGCTGCTGGTGATTGTCGAGGCAGTGACGCGCACCCGCCGTGCGACCGCGGGGCGGTTGGCCTATGCGGTGTGGGTGGAGGCGTCGCGCGAAACGAGGTTGGCGCGATTTTGTGGCGGCCGGGCTATTGACGCTCGGCGAGGAACTGCTTGGCCAGCCGCTTCGGCGCCTGGGCGAGCCACGCCTCGACAAGCAGCTCCTCCAGCTCGGGCTTGCTGATCTTGTCGAGCTGGACCAGGATCGCCGGGTAGCCGTTGAAGTGCGGCGTGGTGAAATAGACTGCGGGGTCGTCGGCCAGGAGCGCCTCCTTGGCCCCGAGGTCGGGCACCCGCGCGCCGAGGATGGGCCCGTCGGGCGCCGAATCACCGAGCGCCTCCAGGTCGGCCTTGCGCAGCGGGCGCTCCCACGCGATCAGCTTGTCTTTGACCTTCCACTGCAGCGAATCGTCGCGCTCGGTCGTCTCGGGCAGCCCGAGGGCGATCCTGCGCACGTCCTCCCATGTCGCCATGCCCTCACGATAGACCGACCCACCGACACCGGACCGATGCCTTGTCACCCGAGGTATCGGGTCATAGGAGGCTTCCGTGGTGGACGACCCCGGACTCGACCGGATCCGGCTGGAGCTTGCCTGCGGGACCACCGAGCTCGCGGTTTTGTCCATTTTGGACACCGGCCGGCGTTACGCGGAAGCACTGCTTCATCACCGCCAGCGGCCGGACCCGCCTGGCGATGCGGCGCACCGAGTGGGCCAGCCTCATCGAAGGCATGTGGACCCTGCCCTGCTCTGGTCGATCGGCCTGCTCGCCGTCCTGGAGAGGCGCACCGGCACGGCGCCGGGCAAGCGTCTGCTCGGCCTGCGCGTGGCAGCGGCCGCCCTTCGGCTTCTGGGTCAACGATGACCAACCAGAGGGCCTACACACGTGCCGTGCTGGAGTTTGTGACCCCTACTCCCGACCGTGCGAGCGACGGCCCCGGCGCGACAGCGCGTCCAGGATGACCGCGGCGAGCAGCACGGCGGCCGTGATCATGTAGCGGATGGACGATTCCAGCTGGAGCAGGAACATGCCCGACGTGATCGAGCCGAGCACGACGCTTCCGAGCAGCGCGCCGTACGTGCTGCCGCGCCCGCCGAACAGGCTGACCCCGCCGATGACCGCCGCCGCGATCGCCACGAGCAGCACGTCGCCCGCGCCCGTCGACTGCCCTGCCGAGTAGCCCCGCGAGGCGGTGAGAATCCCGCCGAGCGCGGCCAGAAACGACGCGAGCGCGAACACGGAGATGCGGATGGCCGTGATGTTGATGCCCGCCCGCCGCGCGGCCTCCGCGTTGCCGCCGACCGCGAAGATGTTGCGCCCGTACCGCGTGCGGCGCAGGACGAGATCGATGACCGCCACGATCCCGACGAGAATGAGCAGCGCCACCGGCACGCCCTGCCACGCGTTGAGAACAGCGACCGTCGCGCCCACGATGACGGCCAGCCCCACGATGCGCACGACCGCCTGCCGCACGGGCGTAAGCGGGAGATCCGCGGCCGTGCGCTCGCGCCGGTTCACGAGCACGGCCGCGGCATACGCCAGCACCACAAGCGCGCCCACAACCCAGCCCACCGCAGGCGGAAGGTTCGTGTGCGTGAGGTTGGCGATGAACCCCTGATACGGCAGGTTGATCGTCCCTTGTGGAGCGAGCAGGAACAGCTGCAGCCCTTGCCACCCAATGTTTCCGGCCAGCGTGACGACGAACGCGGGCACGCCAAGCTTGGCGAAGATGGTGCCGTGCAGCACGCCGATCAGCGCACCGAGCACGAGCACCGCGACCATCGCCGCGACATCACCCCACCCGTGCCGCACCGCCAGCACGGCCAGCGTGGCCGCCGCGACGCCCGCCACCGACCCCACCGAGAGGTCGATCTCGCCGAGCAGCAGCACCAGCACGACCCCCACACTGATCGTGCCCGTGGCCGCGATCTGCAGGGTGAGGTTGGACAGGTTCTGCGGGGTGAGGAACCGGTCGTTGAGCGTCTGGAACACAATCCAGATCACCACCAGGCCGATGATGACGGGCCACGCGCCGAGCTCGCCCGACTTCACGCGGGCTTTCGCCGTACCGAGAAGATTCATGGGTTTTCTTTCTTGGCACTCCGCCGGGTGACCGGGTTGTCCAGTGCTCCGGTGATCGCCTGGACGATCTGTTCCTGGCTGGTCTCGTCGGCCCGGAACTCACCCGCGTTGCGGCCGAGGCGCAGCACGACGACCCGGTCGGCCACTGCCCGCACGTCGGCCAGGTTGTGGCTGATGAGGATGACGCCCAGGCCGCGCGCCTTGAGCGTGTCGATGAGATCGAGCACCTCGGCGGTCTGCGCGACGCCGAGCGCCGCGGTGGGCTCATCGAGCAACACGACCCGAGGCTCGCCGAGCAGGGACCGGGCGATGGCCACGGATTGGCGCTGCCCGCCGGACAGGCCCGCGGCCGGCACGCGCACGCTCGGGATCCGCACGGAGAGGCTGGTGAGCAGCTCGCGTGCCTGCCTTTCCATGCCCACCTCGTCGAGCATCCCACCGCGCACGCGCTCCTGCCCGAGGAACAGGTTCGCGACCACGTCAAGGTTGTCGGCCAGCGCCAGGTCCTGATAGACGGTCGCGATGCCCAACTCGGTGGCGTCGTGCGGCTTGGCTATGTGCACGGGCCTGCCCTGCCACCGGATCTCACCGGTGTCGGCTGGGCCGACCCCGGCGATCACCTTGATGAGCGTGGATTTGCCCGCGCCGTTGTCGCCGACGAGCGCGACCACCTCGCCCTCGTACACCTCCAACTCGGCGTCGGTCAGGGCCTGCACCGCGCCGAACCGCTTGGAGATCCCGCTCATTGCGAGGATTGGCTCAGCTGATTCCGGCATCGGCGCACGCTTGGGCGTATTGGGCGGTGCAAATCTGCGCCGCGGTGTAGAAGCCGTCCTTGATGACCGTGTCCTTGATGTTGGACTTGGTCACCGCGACCGGGGTCAGCAGGACCGACGTGACGTCCTTGGTGCCGTTGTTCTTCGGCACCGTCGCCTGGGCGGTGTAGTCCTGGCCCGTCGCGGCGGCGATCGCCATCTCGGCGGCGGTCTCGGCCTCGGGCTTGATGGCCTTGTAGACGGTCATGTACTGGTCCCCGGCGAGGATTCGCTGGATGGCCGCGAGCTCGGCGTCCTGTCCCGTCACGGGCGGGATGGTGGTGAAACCGCCGCCCTTCATGGCCGCGATCGCCCCACCGGCGGTGCC
This sequence comes from Allorhizocola rhizosphaerae, assembly GCF_003426775.1. Taxonomy (GTDB): domain Bacteria; phylum Actinomycetota; class Actinomycetes; order Mycobacteriales; family Micromonosporaceae; genus Allorhizocola; species Allorhizocola rhizosphaerae. Next base: position 18,561 of record NZ_QJUG01000147.1, read on the forward strand.
GTCGTTGGCCGCGTAGACGCCGATGATGTTGTCCCGGCCGATCGCGGTAATGGCCTGTTCCATCTCGTCCTGTGCCTGGTCGGGCGACCAGTCGGGCGTGTCGTACTCCTGGCCGATATTGACCTTTCCATCGAGTACGGAGTGGGCGCCCGCCTTGAAGTCGGCCGCGTTGGGGTCGGTCGGTGAGCCGTTGATCATCACGATCTGTCCGCGCTTCGGGTCGCCGCCCGCGCTGAGCGCGTCGATCAGCGCCTGGCCCTGCACCTGTCCGACCTTGTTGTTGTCGAATGACACGTAGTAGGTCACCGGGCCGCTGGCAAGCCGGTCGTAGGCCACGACCGGTACCTTCTGGTTGACCGCGTTGGTGACGATGCCGCCCGCCGCCTTGGCGTCGACCGCGTCGAGGATCATGACTTTGACGCCCTGGGTCAGCATGGCCTCGGCCTGCGACTGCTGCTTGGCGCTGTCCTGATCGGCGTTCTGGTAAAGGATTTCGCACTTGGGGCACAGCTGCTTGAGCTTGGCCTCCATGTATGGCCGGTCAAAGGATTCGTATCTGGTGGTCTTCGATTCGGGCAGCAGGAGTCCGATCTTGAAGCCGTTCTGGACGCTCTCGCTCCCGGTGGTCGTGCCGTTGCCACCGCCCCCGCCGCCGCAGCCGCTCGCCACTGCCAGGACACCGCTGAGCAGGGCAGCTAGGACGAGCGCAGGCTTGCGCACACTGTTCATGGATCAAGAATTACACGCATTTACCAAAAACCCGGCTATTTCGGAGCGTTTTGCCCGCATTCCCGGCCGGCCACAACTCATCGGTGAGCCGGATTTCGCCAGGTCACCGTGGGTATGTCAGGGACCGAAGCCGCCAGACGGATCACAAGGGGGAAGCGATGATCAGCAGAGATCAAGTGCAGATGCTTTCGGGCGCCAAGGTGATCGACCGCACCGGTGACAAGGTGGGGTCGGTCGGGCAGATCTACGTCGATGACCAGACCGGCCAACCCGCGTGGGTCGCTGTGCGCACGGGAATGTTCGGCATGACGGAGAGCCTCGCGCCGTTGGACCGGGACGCCACCCTGTCGGAGGGCACCTTGCGCATCTCGGCATCGAAGCAGCAGGTCAAGGACGCGCCGCAGATCGAGCCGGAGTCCGGTCACCTGAGCGAGTGGTCCGCGGCCGAGCTTTACCGGTACTACAACATGCCCTACAGCAGCCGGCTCGGCGACACCGGTGACCGCCGGCAGCAGCAGGCCGCCAACCTCAGGCGTAGCGAGACCACGGCGCAGCGGGACACCGCGGCGCAGAGCATGGCCGACAAGGGCAAGAACCTCAACCTGACCCGCTACGAGGAACAGTTGCGCGTCGGCAAGGAGCAGGTCGAGACCGGCCACGTGCGGCTGCGCAAGCACGTGGTGACCGAAGACGTCAACGTCCGCGTGCCGATCAGCCACGAGGAGGTACGCGTCGAGCGCACGCCGGTCAAGGGGACCGCGAGGGCCACGCAGCACGAGTTCGCCGACGAGAGCGTCGACATGACCCTGCACGCCGAGCGGCCGGTGGTCAGCAAGGAGAGCGTGCCCGTCGAGGAGGTGCACTTGACCAAGGAGACCCGCACCGAGGAGCAGCCCGTCCGGGGCACCGTGCGCAAGGAGCGGATCGAGGTCGAGGAGGGGACCGAGACGGCGACCGATCGGGAACGCCGGTACCGGCAATGACCACTGCTCACCCCGGCCGGCGCTTCACGCGGCTTGGGTGAGCGGCTTGCGCTTTTACGCGGCTTGGGTGAGCGGCTTGCGCTTTAAGTCGCTTGGGTGGGCGGCTTGCGTTTGCGCGGCCTGACTGGGCGGCTTGCGTTTGCGCGCCCTGGGTGGGCGGCTTGCGCTTTTACGCGGCTTGGGTGGGCGGCTTGCGCTTTTACGCGGCTTGGCTGGGCGGCTCGCGCTTACGCCGCCTGGGTGAGCAGCTCGCGCGACAGCCGGTCGGTGGGCCGGTAGAGCGCGAACAGCACGACGACCACCAGTGCGGCGACGGCGGTGGCGGCGGGGCCGGTGAAGCTGAGCATCTCCAGCGTCACGGGCCCCAGCGCCTGCGCCGAAAGCAGCATGCCGGCCAGACCGAGCGCGATGCCCGCACCGCCCGCGGGCAGGGCCGCCGTGCGCGTGAGCCCGGCGCCGAGCGCGAACGCGGTCCCGCCAAGCGTGAGCAGGCTTTCGCCCAGCGCGAGCCCCGCGGCGGCGGCGAACCCGCCGAACGCTTCCCATGGCGCGAGCCTGTCAAGGATCGCGGCCAGTGTGGCGCCGGCGATGGCCGCGCCCATTGGCACGGCGAAGTCAAGCGCGCTCGTGGGTGTGGACGCGCCGGAAACCAGCGTCGTCACCGGCACCGCGAGCGCGAATCCGAGCACCGGCCACCGGGCCAGATCGAGCCCGCCCAGCGAGCCCGCATGCCACGCCAGCACGAGCCCGGCCAGCGCGGCCACGCCCAACGCCGAATATCTGGCCCACGAGCCCGGGCCGAGCTCCTCGACGGCCGCGCTGCGCGCGACCAGGCCCGCCATCACGATGACACCCACCGCCACGACCACACCGATCGTGCCGGACGCCGCCCGCGGCGGTTCCTGCCGCCACGCGAGCACCACCGCGAGCACGAAAACCGCAAGGTGCACAAGGAAACCCGGCCACGACTCGGCCCGTGGCAGCCCCAGCACGGGACTGCTCGCCGCGATGCCCGCAGCCAGGCCCGCGCCGATGGCGAGCCGTTCCGGGCCGGACACGCACCCGGCCGCGACCGCGAGCCCGCCCGCCGCCAGCCCACCGGAAGCGGCGGTCACCAGGACCCAGGCGACGGTCG
>NZ_QJUG01000148.1 GCF_003426775.1 Allorhizocola rhizosphaerae
ATCCCGGCCGACCTCAAGGACCGGGCGGAGGAGTGGCGGGTCAAGCTGCTCGAGACGCTGGCCGAGGCCGACGACGAGATCATGGAGAAGTACCTCGAGGGCCACGAGTTCACGGTCGACGAGCTCAAGCCCGCGATCCGTCGCGCCACCATCGCCGGCAAGCTCAACCCGGTCGTGTGCGGTTCCGCCTTCAAGAACAAGGGCGTGCAGCCGATGCTCGACGCGGTGGTGGACTTCCTGCCGTCGCCGCTGGACGTCCCGGCCATCGAGGGCGTCCTGATGGACGGGGAGACTCCGGCCCAGCGTCACGCCGACACGACGGAGCCGTTCTCCGGCCTCGCGTTCAAAATTCAGACGGACAAGCACCTCGGCAAGCTCACCTACGTCCGGGTCTACTCGGGCCGGGTCGAGTCGGGCACGCAGGTCATCAACTCCACCAAGGATCGCAAGGAGCGCATCGGCAAGATCTACCAGATGCACGCGAACAAGCGCGAGGAGCGTCCATTCGCGTCAGCTGGTGACATCATCGCCGTGCAGGGCCTCAAGCAGACCACCACCGGTGACACGCTGTGCGACCCGCAGAACGCGGTGATCCTGGAGTCGATGACGTTCCCGGAGCCGGTGATCGACGTCGCGATCGAGCCGAAGACAAAGGCCGACCAGGAGAAGCTGTCCACGGCCATCCAGAAGCTGGCCGAGGAGGACCCGACCTTCCGCGTCAAGCTCGACGAGGAGACGGGCCAGACGGTCATCTCCGGGATGGGCGAGCTCCACCTGGAGATCCTGGTGGACCGGATGAAGCGCGAGTTCACGGTCGAGGCCAACGTCGGCAAGCCGCAGGTGGCGTACCGCGAGACCATCCGCCGCAAGGTGGAAAAGGTCGAGTACACGCACAAGAAGCAGACCGGCGGGTCGGGCCAGTACGCGAGCGTGATCATCTCGATCGAGCCGCTGCCGCTGGACGGCGAGGCGACGTACGAGTTCGTCAACGCCGTCACCGGTGGACGCATCCCGAAGGAGTTCATCCCGTCGGTGGACGCCGGTGCGCAGGACGCCATGCAGTACGGTGTGCTCGCCGGGTACCCGCTGGTCGGCGTGAAGCTCACGCTGCTTGACGGCAAGTACCACGAGGTTGACTCGTCCGAAATGGCGTTCAAGATCGCTGGTTCGATGGTGCTGAAGGAGGCGGCCCGCAAGGCCGACCCGGCCATCCTCGAACCGATGATGGCGGTCGAGGTCGTCACGCCGGAGGAGAACATGGGTGACGTGATCGGAGACCTCAACTCCCGCCGTGGCATTATCCAGGCGATGGAGGAGCGCGGCGGCGCCCGCGTGGTGAGGGCTCTCGTTCCGCTGTCGGAGATGTTCGGCTACGTCGGCGACCTGCGGTCGAAGACCCAGGGCCGGGCGAGCTACAGCATGGTATTCGACTCCTACGCCGAGGTTCCCGCGAACGTCGCGAAGGAGATCATCGCAAAGGCGACCGGCGAGTGATCGCCGGCCGCCTGGCCAAAGGAAAATAAGCGCCGTCGGGCGTTGAACCAACACAGTCCACAGGAGGACACCAGTGGCGAAGGCGAAGTTCGAGCGGACTAAGCCGCACGTCAACATCGGCACCATTGGTCACATCGACCACGGTAAGACGACGCTGACGGCAGCTATTACAAAGGTCTTGCACGACAAGTTCCCGGACCTCAACCCGTACACGCCGTTCGATGAGATCGACAAGGCGCCGGAGGAGAAGGCCCGCGGTATCACCATTTCGATCGCGCACGTCGAGTACCAGACGGCCAACCGGCATTACGCCCACGTTGACTGCCCTGGTCACGCCGACTACATCAAGAACATGATCACCGGTGCCGCCCAGATGGACGGCGCGATCCTGGTGGTCGCCGCGACCGACGGCCCGATGCCGCAGACCCGCGAGCACGTGCTGCTGGCACGCCAGGTCGGCGTGCCGTACATCGTGGTCGCGCTGAACAAGAGCGACATGGTGGACGACGAGGAGCTGCTGGACCTGGTGGAGCTCGAGGTTCGCGAGCTGCTCTCGGCCCAGGAGTACCCGGGCGACGACCTGCCGGTCGTGCGCGTCTCGGCGCTCAAGGCGCTCGAGGGCGACCCGCAGTGGTCCGAGGCTCTGATGAAGCTGATGGACGCGGTCGACGAGGCCATCCCGCAGCCGGAGCGCGAGACCGACAAGCCGTTCCTCATGCCGATCGAGGACGTTTTCACGATCACCGGCCGCGGCACCGTGGTCACGGGCCGTGCCGAGCGTGGCGTGCTCAAGCCGAACGAGGAGGTGGAGATCGTCGGTATCAAGGAGAAGTCGATGAAGACGGTCTGCACCGGCATCGAGATGTTCCGCAAGCTGCTCGACGAGGCCCGCGCGGGTGAGAACGTCGGTCTGCTGCTGCGCGGCATCAAGCGCGAGGACGTCGAGCGCGGCATGGTCGTGGTCAAGCCTGGCACGAACACCCCGCACACCGAGTTCGTGTCGCAGGTCTACATCCTGTCCAAGGAGGAGGGCGGCCGTCACACGCCGTTCTTCAACAACTATCGTCCGCAGTTCTACTTCCGGACCACGGACGTGACCGGTGTTGCCACCCTGCCCGAGGGCACGGAGATGGTCATGCCGGGCGACAACGTCGAGCTCACGGTCAAGCTGATCCAGCCGATCGCGATGGAGGAGCAGCTGCGCTTCGCCATCCGTGAGGGTGGCCGGACCGTCGGCGCCGGCCGGGTTACCAAGATCCTTAAGTGAACATCAGGTGCGCCCCGCCTCCTCAAAAAGGCGGGGCGCACTAGATGGTTGCGAATCGGAGACGTCGTCTTCGGCGACACACGCGATACGCAACCATCGCTATGGGGCAGGGCACAGCCCCCGATTTCGGGTTGGCCCACCTCGTACGGCATAATGTTTAGGTTGCGTTGCGGACGGTTGTTGCCGTTTGCGCGGAGCTGACTTCAGGTCGGCAACTCCTGTGATCGGGCGCGGTGCCCGTTGAGCCAAGGAACTTCCCGAGAGGGATGACTCTGGTTCAGCGCGCGACACGCCCGACCGCGGGGGTCGGAGAAGAGAAGGAAATCATGGCGGGACAGAAGATCCGCATCAGGCTGAAGGCCTATGACCACGAGGTCGTGGACTCCTCGGCGCGCAAAATCGTCGAGACGGTGACGCGTACCGGTGCGCAGGTTGCCGGCCCGGTGCCGCTGCCCACTGAGATCAACCGATTCTGCGTCATCCGTTCGCCGCACAAGTACAAGGACTCGCGCGAGCACTTCGAGATGCGCACGCACAAGCGTCTGATCGACATCATCGACCCGACCCCCAAGACAGTCGACTCGCTCATGCGGCTCGACCTGCCGGCTGGCGTCGACATCGAGATCAAGCTGTAGGGACCGGACAGTGATGGACAGGCAAGTTAAGGGCATCCTGGGCGCCAAGCTCGGCATGACCCAGGTCTGGGACAACAACCAGGTTGTCCCCGTGACTGTGGTTCAGGCCGGACCTTGTGTCGTGACTCAGGTCCGCACGAATGACAAGGACGGCTATTCCGCTGTCCAGCTGGCATACGGCGCGGTCAACCCGCGCAGGGTGAACAAGCCGGAGTCCGGCCACTTCGCCAAGGCCGGGGTCGCACCCCGCCGCCACCTCGTCGAGCTGCGCACCACCGACGCCAGCGAATACGAGCTCGGCCAGGAGGTCACCGTCGCCAAGTTCGCGGCCGGCGAGGCCATCGACGTGACGGGCAAGACCAAGGGCAAGGGCTTCGCCGGTGTGATGAAGCGCCACGGCTTCGGTGGCCTGGGCGCCGGGCACGGCGTCGAGCGCAAGCACCGCTCGCCCGGCTCGATCGGCGCGTGCGCCACGCCGGGCCGCGTCTTCAAGGGCGTGCGCATGGCCGGCCGCATGGGCGGCGTGCGTTACACCGCACAGGGTTTGACGATCCAGGCCGTGGATGAGGAGAACAACCTCATCCTCGTGAAGGGCGCCATACCTGGGGCCAAGGGTGCACTCATTCTTGTGCGCACTGCGGCCAAGGCGAAGAAGAAGGGCGGTGCGGCGAAGTGACCACCGTTGACGTGATCGACACCAAGGGCACCAAGACCGGCACGGTCGAGCTGCCGGCGGACATCTTCGACGTGCAGGCGAACATCCCGCTGATGCACCAGGTGGTCGTCGCCCAGCTCGCCGCGGCCCGGCAGGGTACACACAAGGCAAAGACCAGAGGCGAAGTCGCCGGTGGTGGCAAGAAGCCTTACAAGCAGAAGGGTACGGGTCGCGCCCGGCAGGGTTCGATCCGCGCACCGCAGTTCACCGGCGGTGGCGTGGTGCACGGGCCGGTCCCGCGCGACTACAGCCAGCGCACGCCCAAGAAGATGAAGGTCGCCGCGCTGCGCGGTGCCCTGTCGGACCGGGCGCGCAACGGCAAGCTGCACGTGGTCTCCGGCTTCGTGGACGGCGAGACGCCCTCGACCAAGGCCGCGCTGGCCACGGTCAAGGCGACGGCCGGCGACGCCAAGCGGGTGCTCGCGGTGGTCACCGCGGAGGACCAGATCAACTGGATCAGCCTGCGCAACCTGCCGCAGGTGCACCTGCTTGAGGCGGGCCAGCTGAACACCTACGACGTGCTGCTCGCCGACGAGGTCATCTTCACGGCCGACGCGCTCAACGAGTTTCTGGGCAAGCGCAACGCCGCAGAAGAAGGGAGCGAGAAGTGACGACCGTTGCTGACCCGCGCGACGTCATCATCGCGCCGGTGGTCTCGGAGAAGAGCTATAGCGAGCTAAACCGCAACTGGTACACCTTCCTGGTGCATCCGGACGCGAACAAGACCGAGATCAAGATCGCGATTCAGCAGATCTTCAACGTCCGGGTTCTCTCCGTCAACACGCTCAACCGTGAGGGCAAGCGCAAGCGCACCCGCACGGGCTGGGGCAAGCGCAAGGACACGAAGCGCGCCATGGTCAAGCTGGCCGACGGCGATCGCATCGAGGCCTTCGGCGGACCGGTTAGCTGAGGGGTAGAGACAAATGGGTATCCGTAAGTACAAGCCAACGACGCCTGGCCGCCGTGGCGCGAGCGTCGCTGACTTCGCCGAGGTGACCCGGTCGACGCCGGAGAAGAGCCTGCTCAAGCCGCTGCCCAAGAAGGGCGGGCGCAACGTCCACGGCCGCATCACGGCGCGTCACCAGGGTGGTGGGCACAAGCGCCAGTACCGTTTGATCGACTTCAAGCGGGTGGACAAGGACGGCGTACCGGCCAAGGTCGCTCACATCGAGTACGACCCCAACCGGACCGCGCGCATCGCGCTGCTGCACTACGTGGACGGCGAGAAGCGGTACATCATCGCGCCCAAGGACCTCAAGCAGGGCGACCGCGTGGAGTCGGGCCCCGGTGCGGACATCAAGCCGGGCAACAACCTCCCGCTGCGCAACATCCCGGTGGGCACCACGGTTCACGGGGTCGAGCTCAAGCCGGGCGGCGGCGCCAAGCTCGCCCGTTCGGCGGGCGTCGGCATCCAGCTGCTGGGCCGCGAGGACGACTACGCCACGCTGCGCATGCCGTCCGGTGAGATCCGCAAGGTGGACGTGCGTTGCCGCGCGACCGTTGGCGAGATCGGCAACGCCGAGCAGTCCAACATCAACTGGGGTAAGGCCGGCCGGATGCGGTGGAAGGGCAAGCGCCCGACCGTCCGTGGTGTCGCCATGAACCCGATCGACCACCCGCACGGTGGTGGTGAGGGCAAGACCTCCGGTGGTCGCCACCCGGTGTCGCCGTGGGGCAAGAAAGAGGTTCGCACCCGTCGCAAGGGCCAGCCGAGCGACAAGCTGATCGTGCGCCGCCGCTACGCGAACCGCAAGCGCGGGTAAGGGGAACTGACACATGCCTCGCAGTCTGAAGAAGGGCCCGTTCATCGACGACCACCTGCTCAAGAAGGTGGAAGTGCAGAACGAGAAGGGCTCGAAGAACGTCATCAAGACCTGGTCGCGGCGTTCGACGATCATCCCTGAGATGATCGGTCACACGATCGCGGTCCACGATGGACGCAAGCACGTCCCGGTCTTCGTGACGGAGGCGATGATCGGGCACAAGCTCGGTGAGTTCGCCCTGACCCGCACGTTCAAGGGTCACGAGAAGGACGACAGGAAGAGCCGCCGTCGCTGACGGTGGACCAAGGGATTTAGGGGAAACACGATGCCTACTAGGCAAGCGCAGGCTGCGCCGGGTGCCCGTGCGGTCGCCCGCTACGTGCGCCTGTCCGCAACCAAGGCGCGCCGTGTGGTGAACCTCGTCCGCGGTCTGCCCGCGAAGGAGGCTCTCACGGTGCTGCAGTTCGCGCCGCAGTCGGCCAGCGAGCCGGTCTACAAGGTGCTGGCGAGCGCGATCGCGAACGCCGAAAACAACGAACGCCTTGACCCGGACGCGCTGCTGGTCAGCGCGGCGTACGTGGACGAGGGCCCGACGATGAAGCGGTTCCGGCCGCGCGCGCAGGGCCGGGCGTACCGCATCCGCAAGCGCACCTGCCACATCACGATCGAGGTCGAGGCGGTCCAGCCGAAGGTCCGTCCTAAGAAGACGGTCGCGAAGGCGGCGCCCGCGAAGGCCGCTCCCGCTCCGGCGGACGAGACCGCCGCTTCGGCTGAGGCGGAGGCCAAGCCCGCCAAGAAGACTGCGGCCAAGAAGGCCGCGGCTCCGATGGCGGAGGCGAGCGAGACCAAGCCGGCGAAGAAGACCGCTGCGAAGAAGGCGGCGCCCAAGGCGGAGGAGACCGAGTAATGGGTCAGAAGGTTCACCCGATTGGGTTCCGGCTCGGCATCTCGACCGAGTGGAAGTCGCGGTGGTACGCGGACAAGCTCTACAAGGACTACATCGGCGAGGACGTCAAAATCCGTCGCATGATGGCCAAGGGCCTCGAGCGCGCCGGCATCTCCAAGGTGGAGATCGAGCGGACCCGTGACAAGGTACGCATCGACATCCACACCGCCCGGCCGGGCATCGTCATCGGCCGCAAGGGCGCGGAGGCCGACCGGCTGCGCACCGAGCTGGAGAAGCTCACCGGCAAGCAGGTCCAGCTGAACATTCTCGAGGTCAAGAGCCCCGAGTCGGACGCTCAGCTGGTCGCGCAGGCCGTGGCCGAGCAGCTTTCGGGTCGCGTGGCGTTCCGCCGCGCGATGCGCAAGTCGATGCAGTCGGCGATGAAGAACCCGCTCGTGCGCGGCATCCGGATCCAGGTCTCGGGCCGCCTCGGCGGCGCCGAGATGAGCCGGACCGAGTTCTACCGCGAGGGCCGGGTCCCGCTGCACACGCTGCGGGCCAACATCGAGTACGGCTTCTTCGAGGCGCGCACGACCTTCGGCCGCATCGGCGTGAAGGTGTGGATTTACAAGGGTGACGCCGTGCCGGGCCGCGAGGCCCTGGCCGACGCGGGACGTCCTCCGCGTCGTGGCGAGCGCGGTGAGCGCGGGGATCGTCCCGACCGCTCGGACCGCCCGCGTCGCGGCCGCTCGGGTGCCACCGGCACCACGGGCGCCGGGACCGAGGCCGGTCGTGCCGCGGCGGCGGAGCTCAAGGACAGCAAGGACAGCGGTGCCGACGCGGCCTCCACCGAGGCTGTGCCGGCGGCAGCAGAGACGCAGGAGGGCTGACAAATGCTGATGCCGCGCAAGCCTCCAAAGGGCTTCCGCAAGCCGCATCACCCGGATCGCTCCGGGAAGAGCAAGGGCGGCAACCGGGTGGTGTTCGGCGAGTTCGGCATCCAGGCGCTCGCGCCTGCGTACGTGACCAACCGCCAGATCGAGTCGGCGCGTATCGCGATGACCCGGCACATCCGGCGTGGTGGCAAGGTCTGGATCAACATCTTCCCGGACCAGGCGATCACCAAGAAGCCTGCCGAGACCCGGATGGGTTCCGGCAAGGGTTCACCGGAGTGGTGGGTGGCCAACGTCAAGCCGGGCCGCATCCTGTTCGAGATGACGTTCCCGAACGAGGCGGTCGCTCGCGAGGCCATGCGGCGCGCGATCCACAAGCTCCCGATGAAATGCAGAATCGTGAAGCGTGAAGTGGGTGAGGGCTGATGGCGGGCACGAAGCCGGCCGAGCTGCGTGAGCTGTCCGATGAGGATCTGGTCACGAAGCTGCGTGAGGCCAAGGCCGAGCTGTTCAACCTTCGGGTGCAGTCGGCGACCGGCCAGCTGGACAACAACCGGAGGCTCCCGGTCATCCGCCGGGAGATCGCCCGGATCTACACGATCATGCGCGAGCGGGAGCTTGGTCTCTCCGCCGCGCCGGCTGAGGTGGCGTAGTAATGAGTGAGAACACGGAGACGCCGAAGGTCGAGCGCAATCGGCGTAAGGTTCGTGAGGGTCTGGTCGTCAGCGACAAGATGGACAAGACCGTTGTCGTGATGGTTGAGGACCGAGTCAAGCACCCGCTGTATGGCAAGGTCATGCGGCGCAACACGAAGCTGAAGGCGCACGACGAGCACAACGAGTGCGGCATTGGCGATCGGGTGCAGGTCATGGAGACCCGCCCGCTGTCCGCTACGAAGCGGTGGCGGGTCGTGGAGATCCTCGAAAAGGCTAAGTAGCCAAGTTCCGCCAGGCTCCGGCCGCGAGGCCGGAGAACCGGCAGACATAGGAGATTGACGTGATTCAGCAGGAGTCGCGACTGCGCGTCGCCGACAACACGGGTGCCCGGGAAATTCTGTGCATCCGCGTGCTCGGTGGCTCGGGTCGGCGCTACGCGAGCATCGGCGACGTCATCGTGGCCACGGTCAAGGACGCCATTCCCGGCGCCGGCGTGAAGAAGGGCGACGTCGTGAAGGCGGTCGTCGTCCGCACGGTGAAAGAGAAGCGCCGCCCCGACGGCTCGTACATCCGCTTCGACGAGAATGCCGCCGTGATCATCAAGGATGGTGGGGACCCGCGTGGTACCCGTATCTTTGGGCCGGTCGGCCGTGAGCTGCGGAACAAGCGGTTCATGAAGATTATTTCGCTTGCTCCGGAGGTGCTCTGATGAAGATCAAGAAGGGCGACACGGTCATCGTCATTGCCGGCAAGGACAAGGGTAAGGACGGCAAGGTGCTCGCCGCCTACCCGAAGACGGAGAAGGTGCTCGTCGAGGGCATCAACCGGGTGACCAAGCACGAGAAGATCCGGACGAACCAGCGCGGGTCGAAGAGCGGCGGCATCGTGACCCAGGAGGCACCCATTCACGTGTCCAACGTGATGTTCCTGGAGGACGGCAAGCCGGTCCGCATCGGATACAGGATCGGCGAGGACGGCAGGAAAGTTCGGATCTCGCGCCGGACGGGCAAGGAGATCGACTGATGTCGACTGCAACCGAGACGAAGATCGTGCCGCGGCTCAAGACCCGGTACCGCGAGGAGATCGCGGGCCAGCTGCGTGAGCAGTTCGGCTACACGAACCCGATGCAGGTGCCGGGCCTGGTGAAGATCGTGGTCAACATGGGTGTGGGCGAGGCCGCCCGCGACTCGAAGAAGATCGACGGAGCGCTCCGCGATCTGACCGCGATCACCGGGCAGAAGCCGCAGGTGCGCCGGGCGACCAAGTCCATCGCGCAGTTCAAGCTGCGCGAGGGCATGCCGATCGGTGCCAAGGTGACCCTGCGGGGCGACCGGATGTGGGAGTTCCTGGACAGGCTGCTGTCCATCGCGCTGCCGCGCATCCGCGACTTCCGCGGGCTCGACGGGCGCAAGCTCGACGGGCATGGCAACTACACGTTCGGTCTGACCGAGCAGTCGGTCTTCCACGAGATCGACCAGGACAAGATCGATGCGGTGCGGGGCATGGACATCACGCTCGTGACCACCGCCAAGACCGACGACGAAGGCCGGGCGTTGCTTAAGCTCCTGGGCTTCCCGTTCAAGGAGAACTGAGCACATGGCCAAGAAGGCGCTGATCCTGAAGGCTGCCGCCAAGCCGAAGTTCGCGGTGCGCGCGTACACCCGCTGCCAGCGGTGCGGCCGTCCGAAGTCGGTCTACCGCAAGTTCGGGCTGTGCCGCGTGTGCATCCGGGAGATGGCTCACCGCGGTGAGCTGCCCGGCGTGTCCAAGGCGTCCTGGTAAAGCAGAATTCGCTTCGCCGTAGGCCCGCCAAGCGAGGTTGGGAACCGCGGCGAGAAAGGCTGATAAAACAATGACCATGACCGACCCGATCGCAGACATGTTGACGCGTCTGCGTAACGCCAACCAGGCGTACCACGACAGAGTGGCTATGCCCTACTCGAAGATCAAGGCGAACATCGCCGAGGTCCTCAAGGCCGAGGGCTACATCGCCACCTGGTCCGTGGAGGAGCCCGAGGAGGGCGTAGTCGGCAAGAAGCTGGTCGTCGAACTGAAGTTCGGCCCGAGTCGTGAGCGGAGCCTGGCCGGCGTGCGTCGCGTTTCCAAGCCCGGTCTGCGGGTGTACGCCAAGTCCTCGGACCTCCCGCGCGTGCTTGGCGGGCTGGGTGTGGCCATCATTTCGACGTCCCAGGGTTTGCTCACCGACAGGCAGGCCCGCAAGCGAGGGGTGGGCGGGGAAGTCCTCGCCTACGTCTGGTGAGGAGGGTCCGCCATGTCGAGAATTGGACGTAAGCCGATCCCGGTGCCCGCGGGCGTCGAGATCACCATTGACGGCCAGACCGTGAAGGTGAAGGGGCCCAAGGGCGCCCTGCAGCACACGGTCAGTGAGCCCATCACGGTCGAGCGGGGCGAGAGCGGCGAGCTGCTCATCACGCGCCCCAACGACGAGCGCCGCGCCAAGGAGCTGCACGGCCTCTCCCGCACCCTCGTGGCCAACATGATCGTGGGCGTGACGGAGGGGTACAAGAAGAGCCTGGAGATCAACGGGACGGGCTACCGCGTCACCGCCAAGGGCAGCGACCTCGAGTTCGCGCTCGGGTTCTCGCACCCGGTGCTGGTGCCGGCGCCCGAGGGGATCGCCTTCGCGGTGGAGAAGCCGACCCTGTTCCACATCTCCGGCATCGACAAGCAGCTGGTGGGCGAGGTCGCGGCGAACATTCGCAAGATCCGTCCGCCGGAGCCCTACAAGGGCAAGGGCGTCAAGTACGTGGGCGAGGTCATCCGGCGCAAGGCCGGTAAGGCCGGCGGTAAGGGAGGTAAGAAGTGACCGCCACACTAACCAAGCGCCGCGGCGGCGATGCCGCCACTCGGCGCGCAGTCGGCCGGTCGCGTCGGCACTTCCGGGTCCGTAAGAACGTCAACGGAACCGCCGAGCGGCCGCGCCTGGTCGTGACGCGCTCGCTGCGCCAGATCACGGTGCAGGTCGTCGACGACACCAAGGGGCACACCCTGGCGTCGGCGTCGAGCCTGGACGCGTCGATCCGGTCGGCCGAGGGCAACAAGAGCGAAATCGCCGCAAAGGTCGGTGCGCTCATCGCCGAGCGGGCCAAGGCCGCCGGCATCACCAAGGTCGTCTTCGACCGCGGTGGCAACCGCTACGCGGGCCGCATCGCGGCCCTGGCGGACGCCGCACGCGGTGCGGGACTCGAGTTCTAGGAAGGTGGCTGCGAAAGTGGCAGGTCCACAGCGCCGGGGCGCGGGTTCCGGTAACACAGGCGGTGGCGAGGGTGGCGGCGGTGACCGCGATCGTCGCGAGCGCCGTGGCCGCGGCGAGGGTCGTGGCGGCAACGCTCCGGCCGAGAAGACGCCGCATCTCGAGCGGGTCGTGACGATCAACCGGGTCGCGAAGGTGGTCAAGGGTGGCCGCCGGTTCAGCTTCACCGCTCTCGTAGTGGTTGGCGACGGCGAGGGCACCGTTGGCGTCGGCTACGGCAAGGCCAAGGAGGTGCCCGCGGCGATCGCCAAGGGCGTCGAGGAGGCCAAGAAGCACTTCTTCAAGGTGCCGCGGATCGGCGCGACGATCCCGCATCCGGTGCAGGGCGAGGACGCGGCCGGTGTCGTGCTGCTCAAGCCGGCCAGCGCCGGTACCGGTGTTATCGCCGGTGGCCCGGTGCGTGCCGTGCTGGAGTGCGCGGGCATCCACGACGTGCTGTCCAAGAGCCTCGGTTCGTCCAACCCGATCAACATCGTGCACGCGACGGTGGCCGCGCTGAAGATGCTGGAGTCGCCGGAGGCGATCGCCGCCCGCCGGGGTCTTCCGGTGGAGGACGTGGCGCCGGCCCGGCTGCTCGCGGCTCGTGCTGGGGCGGGTGCGTGATGGCACGGTTGAAGGTCACCCAGGTCCGGTCCGACATCGGCACGAAGCACAACCAGCGCGAGTCGCTGCGTTCGCTCGGCCTGAAGCGGATCAATGACGTGGTGGTGAAAGAGGATCGTCCCGAGATCCGGGGCATGATCTTCAAGGTCAGCCACCTCGTGAAGGTCGAGGAGGTGGAGTAAATGACGATCAAGATTCACCACCTCCGGCCGGCTCCCGGGGCCAAGACCGAGAAGACCCGTGTGGGTCGCGGTGAGGGCTCCAAGGGCAAGACGGCCGGTCGTGGCACGAAGGGCTCCAAGGCCCGCAAGAACATCTCGCCGGCGTTCGAGGGTGGGCAGATGCCCATCCACATGCGCCTGCCGAAGATGAAGGGCTTCAAGAACAAATTCAAGGTCGTGTACCAGGTCGTGAACCTGGACCGGCTGGCGGAGCTCTTCCCCGACGGCGGCCAGGTCGGCCCGCAGGAGCTGGCCAACGCCGGCGCGGTGCGCAAGAACCAGCCGGTGAAGGTGCTCGGCACGGGCGAGCTCGGTGGTGTGGCGCTTCAGATCTCGGCGCACGCGTTCAGCGCGTCGGCGAAGGAGAAGATCGCCGCCGCCGGCGGAACCGTTACGGAACTGTGACGCCGAAGGGTGTCCGACCCAGCTGGCCTGACGTCTTGGGCGCGGTGGTAGTTGAGCGCGACGCGCTCAACTACCACCGTCTCAGAAACAATGGCGTCTGACCTGCAACGGGGCAGGCGCCTTCGGCGTATGAGATCGATGGTGGCACAGATTGATGGCCGCCAGACCTGACCAATCGGGGTCCGGGCTGTTAGAGTCCGAACCCAGCTACGCGTGAAACCGCGACGTAGCTATGAGTCACGCCCCTAAAGTCGCCACCGGGCTCCGGTGCCTTCGCGCAGGAGGAAAGAGTTGCTCTCCGCGTTTATCAGTGCGTTCAAGACGCCTGACCTGCGCAAGAAGATCTTCTTCACGCTGTTTATCATCGCCATCTATCGGCTTGGCGCTTCGCTGCCCAGCCCCGGCGTTGCCTACGGCAATGTGCAGGAGTGCATGAAGCTCCTGGAGGCAGGCACGCAGAACGGCGTGTTCACGCTGTTGAACCTGTTCTCCGGTGGCGCGTTGATGTCGCTGTCGGTCTTCGCGCTCGGCATCATGCCCTACATCACCGCGTCGATCATCCTGCAGCTGCTGACCGTGGTCATTCCACGGCTGGAGCAGCTGCGCAAGGAGGGTCAGTCCGGCCAGGCGAAGATCACGCAGTACACCCGCTATCTGACGCTGGGCCTGGCGGTCCTGCAGTCGTCGGCGTTCGTGGCGCTGGCCCGCTCGGGGCAGCTGTTCCAGAACCAGTGCGACCAGTTCCCCATCGTGCCGCCGACCAGCCTCCCGAACTGGCTGACGCTCACCATGCTGGTGCTCACGATGACCGCCGGCACGGGCGTGGTCATGTGGCTGGGTGAGCTCATCACCGACCGGGGCGTGGGCAACGGCATGTCCGTGCTGATCTTCACCTCGATCGCCGCCCGGCTCCCCGCCGAGGGTTGGCAGATCCTGGAGACCCAGCAGTTCTGGGGCTTCGTGGGCGTCATCGCGCTGGTGCTGATCATCATCACCGCCGTGGTCTACATCGAGCAGGCGCAGCGGCGCATCCCGGTGCAATACGCGAAGCGCATGATCGGGCGCCGGATGTATGGCGGCACGTCGACCTACATCCCGATGAAGGTCAACCAGGCCGGTGTCATCCCGGTGATCTTCGCTTCGTCGCTGATGTACCTCCCCCGGCTCGGCCTCGACTTCGCCCGCAGCGACAACCCGGGCGAGGTCTACCTGTTCATCGAGCGCTACCTGGCGCAGCCCAGCTCGTGGAGCTACATCGCGCTCTACGGCGTGCTCATCATCTTCTTCACGTACTTCTACGTGTCGATCACGTTCAACCCGGTCGAGATCGGCGAGAACATGCGGAAGTACGGTGGCTTCGTCCCCGGCATCCGCCCGGGCAAGCCCACCTCCGACTACCTGTCGTTCATTCAGAACAGGATCACCCTGCCGGGTTCGCTCTACCTCGCAATCATCGCGGTCCTGCCTAATCTGTTCTTCATCGCGCTGGACAGTGAGGCATACCAGAACTTCCCGTTCGGTGGCACGGCGGTGCTGATTATGGTTGGCGTGGGTCTCGAGACGGTCAAACAAATCGAGAGCCAGCTGATGCAGCGCAGCTACGAAGGATTCCTGCGATGAGAACGGGCACGGGCCCGAGCGAGGGGCCTTAGATGCGATTGGTTCTGGTAGGTCCGCCCGGCGCGGGCAAGGGAACCCAGGCGGAGTTCATTGCTTCCCACCTTTCCGTGCCCAAAATCTCGACGGGGGACATCTTCCGGGCCAACGTGTCGAAGGGAACACCGCTCGGGCTTGAGGCGAAGCGCTACATGGACGCCGGCGGGCTCGTGCCGGATGAGGTGACGATCAACATGGTGCGCGGCCGCCTCGGCGAGGCCGATGCGGTCGACGGCTTCCTGCTCGACGGGTTTCCGCGCACGGTGCCGCAGGCCGAGGCGCTAGACAAGATCCTCGGCGACAGCGGTGTGGCGCTGGACCTGGTCCTTGAGCTTGTGGTGGACAACGACGAGGTGATTCGGCGGCTCTCGGGCCGCCGCACCTGTCATGGCTGCGGCAAGATCTGGCACGTGGACTTCGACCCGCCGGCGCGCGAGGGCGTGTGCGACCGGTGCGGTGGCGAGCTGTACCAGCGCGACGACGACAAGCCCGAGACGGTGGCAGAGCGGCTCAAGGTGTACGCCCGCGACACCGCACCACTGATCGACTACTACGGGGCGCAGGGCAAACTGGTTGGCATTGATGCCACCGGCCCGGTCGAGGATGTGACCGAGCGCGCAATCGACGCGCTCCGCTCCTACAGCGCGTAGCTTTGTGGGGATGGAAATCGAGCTCAAGACGCCGGAACAGCTGGGCCTGATGCGCAGGGCCGGGCTGGTGGTCGCGGCCGCCCTGGAGGCGGTGCGCGAGGCCATCAAGCCCGGCGTGTCCACGGCCGAGCTCGACGCGGTGGCCGAGGACGTCATCCGGTCGCACGGCGCTGTCCCGTCGTTCAAGGGCTATCACGGGTTTCCCGCGACCATCTGCTCGTCGGTCAACGAGCAGGTCGTGCACACGATCCCCGACGCCGGGCACGTGCTGCGCGAGGGCGATCTGATCTCGGTGGACTGCGGGGCGATCCTCGACGGGTGGCACGGCGACGCGGCGTTCACGGCCGGCGTGGGCGAGGTGCGGCCCGAGTTGCTGCGCATGGCCGAGGTCGCGGAGGACGCGCTGTGGGCGGGCATCGCCACGGCGGCGCGCGGGGTCCGGTCGCGGCGCGGACGTCTGACCGACATCTCGTACGCCATCGAATCGGCGATCAAGAAGGCGCCGAAGAAATATGGCATAGTCCGCGGATACGGCGGGCACGGCATCGGTACCGAAATGCATCAAGATCCTCATATTCTCAACCATGGCCGGCCGGGGCGCGGTCCGGCGCTGGTGCCCGGGATGGCGCTGGCCATCGAGCCGATGATCACACTGGGGTCGCCCAGGACGGTCGAGTTGTCCGACGGTTGGACAGTGGTCACCATCGATCGGTCGCCGGCCGCCCACGTCGAGCATTCGGTGGCGCTGTTCGAGGACGGCGTGGTGGTGCTGACCGCCCCCGACGGTGGCCGCGAACGCCTCGGTGACCTCGTCAGCGGTGCCGTCGCCGCGTGATTTGACCCACCCGGTTTGTATCGATGAGCGGTGACGCGTAGACTGGCACTCCGGCGCACCGCGTCCACTCTGTCGTGTCTTCTACAGCGCTCCTGCTTTATGAAGGCGGCAGACCGCGGCTGGCGTGATCCCTATCGGGGTCGCGATGGGCAACGTGAGCCGATCTGTTCACCCGACGTCAGGTAGCGGAGGACATGCCGAAAAAGGATGGGGCCATCGAGATCGAGGGCCGGGTTATAGAGCCACTCCCGAACGCAATGTTCCGGGTGGAGCTCGCCAATGGGCATAGGGTCTTGGCCCATATCAGCGGCAAGATGCGTCAGCATTACATCCGCATCCTGCCCGAGGACCGGGTTGTGGTCGAGCTTTCGCCATACGACCTGAGCCGCGGGCGCATCGTCTACCGCTACAAGTAACCGAAGAGGCAGCCGTGAAGGTCAAGCCGAGCGTTAAGAAGATCTGCAATAAGTGCCGCGTTATCCGTCGGCACGGCCGGGTCATGATCATTTGCGATGACCCGCGCCACAAGCAGCGTCAAGGCTGATTGCAGACACACACCTAGCACATGCTCGTTCCGGCCGCGGGGACGTCCCTCCTTAGAGTGGGAAACTCCTGTGGCCAACCCCTGGAACCAGGCCGGGGCCCTCTCCCGCGAGAGGGACAAGGAACGTGGCGCAGACCTGGTTGAAACACAGGAGAGCCATTAATGGCACGTCTCGTTGGCGTTGATCTCCCGCGCGACAAGCGCATGGAGATCGCGCTCACTTACGTTTTCGGCATCGGCCGGACGCGCTCGCTGGAGACTCTGGCGGCGACCGGCATCGACCCCAACAAGCGCGCCAAGGATCTCACCGACGAGGAGATCGTGCGCCTTCGGGATCACATCGAGGGCAGCTACAAGGTTGAAGGTGACCTGCGCCGCGAGGTCGCCGCTGACATCCGCCGCAAGGTGGAGATCGGTTGCTACGAGGGCATCCGGCACCGCAAGGGCCTGCCCGTCCGTGGACAGCGGACACGCACCAACGCCCGGACCAGGAAGGGTCCGAAGCGGACGGTGGCCGGGAAGAAGAAGGCCGGCAAGAAGTAGCAATCGGATCTGAAAGAGGAGCGCACTAAAGCTATGCCACCCAAGGCACGCACGGGCGCCGCGGCCGTCAAGAAGGTCCGGCGCAAAGAACGCAAGAACGTCTCCCACGGGCAGGCGCACATCAAGAGCACGTTCAACAACACCATCGTGTCCATCACGGACCCGACCGGTGCTGTGATCTCGTGGGCCTCCGCCGGTCAGGTGGGGTTCAAGGGCTCCCGCAAGTCCACGCCGTTCGCGGCGCAGCTGGCCGCCGAGGCCGCCGCGCGCCGGGCGATGGAGCACGGGATGCGCAAGGTCGACGTGTTCGTGAAGGGTCCCGGTTCGGGCCGTGAGACCGCCATCCGTTCGCTGACCGCGGCCGGCCTGGAGGTCGGGCAGATCTCCGACGTCACGCCGCAGCCGCACAACGGGTGCCGTCCGCCGAAGCGCCGCCGGGTCTAAGGGAGAAAGATAGATATGGCTCGTTATACAGGTGCCGACTGCCGGCGCTGCCGTCGCGAGAAGCAGAAGCTGTTCCTCAAGGGCAGCAAGTGCGACGGGCCCAAGTGCCCGTTCGAGTCCCGCCCGTTCCCGCCCGGACAGCACGGCCGGGGGCGCGCCAAGGAGTCGGAGTACTTGCTGCAGCTGCGCGAGAAGCAGAAGGCCCGCCGCATCTACGGCGTGCTGGAGCGGCAGTTCCGCGGCTACTACGAGGAAGCCAACCGCAAGACCGGCAAGACCGGTGAGGTTCTGCTGCAGATCCTCGAGTCCCGTCTGGACAACGTGGTGTACCGGGCAGGCCTCGCGAAGTCCCGCGACCACGCCCGTCAGCTGGTCAAGCACGGCCACTTCGTGGTCAACGGCAAGAAGGTCGACATCCCGTCGTACCGGGTGCACGCGCACGACATCGTCGAGGTGCGGGAGAAGTCGCGCCAGATGACGCCGTTCATCGTGGCCCAGGCCGAGGCCGGTTCGCGCGGCGTGCCGGCGTGGCTGGAGACCATCCCCAGCCAGTTCAAGGTGCTGGTCCACTCGCTTCCCGCCCGGGGTGCCATCGACACCCAGGTGCAGGAGCAGCTGATCGTCGAGCTTTACAGCAAGTAAGAGTTTCACTGGCAGGGCGTCATATAGCGGGCGCCCCTACAGAAATGAGAATGTAAGTGCTCATCACACAGAGGCCGACCCTCACCGAGGAGTCGATCAGCGAGACGCGTTCGCGGTTCACCATCGAGCCGCTTGAGCCCGGTTTCGGGTACACCCTTGGAAATTCGCTTCGCAGGACGCTGCTGTCCTCGATCCCGGGCGCGGCGGTCACCAGCATCAAGGTCGACGGCGTGCTGCACGAGTTCACCACGATCCCCGGTGTCAAGGAGGACGTGGTCGAGCTGGTCATGAACGTCAAGGAGCTGTGCGTCTCGTCGGAGCACGACGAGCCGGTCAGCATGTACCTGCGCAAGCAGGGCCCGGGTGAGGTCACCGCGGGCGACATCCAGCCCCCGGCCGGTGTCACCGTGCACAACGCCGACCTCAAGCTGGCCACGCTCAACGGCAAGGGCCGGCTGGACATGGAGCTCACGGTCGAGCGTGGCCGCGGCTACGTGACCGCCGCGCAGAACAAGAGCGCGGGCGCCGAGATCGGCCGGATCCCGATCGACTCGATCTACTCGCCGGTGCTCAAGGTGACGTACCGCGTCGAGGCCACCCGTGTCGAGCAGCGCACCGACTTCGACCGTCTGATCATCGACGTGGAGTCGAAGGCGTCGATCTCGCCGCGCACCGCCCTGGCGAGCGCCGGCAGCACGCTGGTCGAGCTGTTCGGCCTGTGTCGCGAGCTGGACGAGACGGCCGAGGGCATCGACATCGGCCCGTCGCCGCAGGACGCTCAGCTGGCGGCCGACCTGGCCCTGCCGATCGAGGAGCTCGACCTGACGGTCCGCTCCTACAACTGCCTCAAGCGGGAGGGCATCAACACCGTCGGCGAGCTCATCGGGCGCACCGAGGCGGACCTGCTCGACATCCGCAACTTCGGGCAGAAGTCGATCGATGAGGTCAAGATGAAGCTGGCCGGCATGGGTCTCGGGCTGAAGGACTCGGCCCCGACCTTCGACCCGGCGAACGTCGTGGACTCCTTCGGCGAGGCGGACTACGACAACGACGACTACCGCGAGACCGAGCAGCTGTAACCCGGCTGCACCTGACAAGGAGTACGACCAATGCCGCAGCCCACCAAGGGTCCCCGCCTCGGGGGCAGCCCCGCGCACGAGAAGCTGATCCTGGCGAACTTGGCCACCTCGCTTTTCAAGCACGGCCGGATCACCACGACGGAGACCAAGGCCCGCCGGCTGCGCCCGGTGGCCGAGCGTCTGATCACCAAGGCCAAGCGCAACGACCTGGCCGCGCGTCGTGATGTCCGCAAGACGATCGGGGAGAGGGACACGTTCGTCGCCCTGTTCGAGGAGATCGCGCCGCGTTACGCCAACCGCCCCGGTGGCTACACGCGCATCGTGAAGACGGGTCCCCGCCGCGGTGACGCCGCCCCGATGGCGATCATCGAGCTGGTCGAGGAGCTGGTGGTCGAGGAGCCGAAGCCGGCGAAGACCGCCGCCAAGAAGGCCGCGAAGCAGGCGGCTCAGGAGGACAAGGCCGCCGTGCTCTCGGGCGAGACCGAGCAAACGGCCTGACGTTGCACGACACGGAAGGCGGGTCGGCACCTGTGGAGGTGCCGGCCCGCATTCGTTTGGACGTGGCGTACGACGGCACGGGCTTCGCGGGCTGGGCTGTCCAACCTGGACGCAGGACGGTCGCGGGCTCGCTTCTGGCCGTGCTGGAGCGGTTGTTCAAGGCGCCGACGGGGCTCACGGTCGCGGGCCGGACGGACGCCGGCGTGCACGCCACGGGCCAGGTGTGCCATGTGGACGTGCCGCGCGAGGCGTGGGAACAACTCGGCCCGGCCTTGATAAGAAAGCTGGCGGGGCTGCTCCCGCCCGACGTGCGTGTCGTGCGGGCGAGCGAGGTCCCGCCGGATTTCGACGCACGCTTCTCCGCGCTGTGGCGGCGCTACGAATACCGGGTCACGGACGCGCCGTGGGGTGTGAACCCGTTGCGCCGCTTGGACACACTGGCCTGGCCGCGACGGCTCGACCTGGACCCGATGAACGAGGCCGCGCGCGGCCTGATCGGCGAGCACGACTTCGCGGCGTATTGCCGGCGCAAGGAAAACGCGACGACGATCCGCCGGATCACCGCGCTGGATTGGCGGCGCGAGGGCGACCTGTTGGTCGCGACCGTGCAGGCCGATGCGTTCTGCCAGCAGATGGTGCGCAGCCTCGTCGGCGCGCTGCTGGCCGTTGGTGAGGGTCGGCGTGCGGTGTCGTGGCCCGCTTCGCTTCTGACGCGCACCTCTCGCGAAAGCGAGGTGCTCGTGGCCCCGGCACACGGGCTGACTCTCGTGGCCGTGGGCTATCCGGACGAGTCGCGCTTTGCCGAGCAGGCTATGGCGACGCGGAAGGTGCGGGAGCGCTCGGATCGATGACCGGGTCGGTGGCCCGCGCCTCAAGGATGTTGCCCTTGAGGTAGATCTCGATGATGTCCCACATGATCCGGCTGGCGAACGGGTCCCGGTTGGGGATCTCCTCGCCGTCGCCGCGCGCGATCACACAGTATGCCAGGTAGTGGCCCTTCATGTTCCAGCCGACCACGGTCTGGGCAAGCACGAGCGGTTTGGTGGTCCTGTCGTTGGTCGGGGAGTATCCGTAGAAGCCCCCCTTCTGGTCGTCGACCATCTTGCGGATGCTCTCCCACGCCTTCTCGGCCGATGCCTGCGTGTCGAGATTGAGCAGCCCGCCGGTGACCAGGAAGCCGTCGGGCGAGCGCATGGTCGCCCGGATCACCTGACTGCAGCCCAGCTGGGAGATGAGCGCGGTGACCTCGCCCTTGGTCGCGGTGCGGCAGTCGGCCAGCTCCTGCTTGGCCACCACGGTGTAGACCTGGTCGGGGTTTTTCGGGTCGATGACGATGGTGTCGCTGGGGAAGACCTCGGCGATGGTGAGCGGCTGCGAGTCGACTTCGCGTGAGGAGATGTCCACCGGCGTGACCGTCGGCTTTGGACCGCCGTTGGCCTGTGCCTGCACGCCCTTCTGCTCGTCGAGCACGATCAGGTAGGAGCCGATGCCGCACACGGCGAGGACCACGATGACGCCCAGCACCCCGAGGCCCGCGCGCCAGCGCTTGGACATCTTGGGGTTGAGGTTGACCCGTTGCCAGCGCCCAGTGCTGGGCTCCGGCGGGGGTGGGACGGACGCGCTGCGGCGCACGGCGGGTGGGCGCGGCCCGCGCGGTGGCTGCGGGCGGGGCGGGGGCTGGGTG
>NZ_QJUG01000149.1 GCF_003426775.1 Allorhizocola rhizosphaerae
CGTCGCCGCCGGGGCCGCGCTGGCCCTGATGCTCACGTCGCAACCGGTGCCACCGCCCGGCGGACCGCCACCCGCGGCCGCACCCAGTCCGCCACCGCCCCAGGTGGCGCCCACGCCCAGTCCGCCGCCACCGGAGCCGCCCGGCACACCGCCGCCGACGACCCGGTCACCCGAATCCGTTGCGGTCCTGGAGGCCGTGCTGGAGCCGGTGGGCGCGCTGGTGCGCGGCCGGCCCGGCACGTTGGTCATGTCCGTCGCGCACCGGGGCGTGACCAACACCGTCGCGTTTGGACCCCGAGGCGTTCCACCCGCGCGAGTTGACACCGGGCCGCTGACCGGGACGCTCACCCTGCCGCCTGGCGTGACCGTGCGCGCCGGTGATCCCGGCGACGGGTGGCGGTGCTCCGGGACGACCTGCACACACGGGTCCATCTCGGTGGGGGAGAGCACGAGAGCCTATGTTCCCGTTGAGGTTTCGGGCTCGGCGGTCGATGGCGAACTTGGCGTGCGGCTGAACGCGCCGCGCGCCACGGCCCGCAGCTCCACGAGGCTGGGCCACATCCGGGAGGGCGGGCTCGCCGCCACGTTCGCCGCGACCACGCGGGCCACCGTGACCACCGGGGGCAACCGGCTCATGTCCTGCGCGGCCCTGCCGCTGCTGGGCTGCTTGGGCCTCGGACACGACAACGGCGACTTCTACATGACCCACTACCGCGACCCGGAGGCGCCCGGCGGTGGCGGGCTGCCCCACGGCGCGGCGGTCAGCGGGGCTCAGGTCCCGGTGGGCGGCGGGGTGCTGTGGGCGGGGCTGTACTGGTCGGGATCCGGCAAAGCGCCGGCGAGCCCGACGGCCTTCGTGCGCGTGCCCGGTACCGATCAATACACCCCGGTCCGCGCGAGCCGGGTCGACCGCGCCGCATCGTCCTATCAGGCGTTCGCCGATATCACCGCGCTCACCAGCGGAACCAAGGGCGGCACGTGGTGGGTCGGGGTCGAGCACGGTTTCGAGCCGGGCGTGGGCTCGTACGGCGGATGGGCGCTGCTCGTGGTCGTCGCCGACGGTGGCCCACGCCGGCACGTGGCGGTCATCGACGGGTTCCACGCACTGAAGTCGGGCTCGGTCGCGACCCCGGTCTACGGCATGCCCGGCGCGCGGGCCTCGGTGGCGTTCGTCGGCTGGGAGGGCGACCGCGGGATAGCGGGCGACCGGCTCAGGCTGGGCGACCGCGCGCTGGGCGGGGACAACGTCGCCTCCAGCACCGCCGACGGCACACCGGACGGGTGGAACACGTTCGGCGTCGACGCACGCCTGTTCGACTCGCACCTGCCCACCGGATCGGGGCAGCCCGAGATCACCGCCACGACAACGGGCGATGTCTGGATTCTGGGCGTGCTCGCCATGGCTTCGGAGGCTAATCCTGGCTAGTTTTCCGGCGCTTTGGCCGTTCGTTTTTGAACCGGCGCGCGCACTCGGGGCAGATCCGTACCGGGCCCCGGGTGCGCACCTGTGACTGCTCCGGCGGCATGGGGATGCCGCAATAGGTCTCGTCATGGCGCGACGGGTGCCCAATGTGGTGTATCTCCGGCTCGGACATGGCAACCTCCTCCTCTCGGGTGAGAGGGATCGGCTCATCGGTTATGACGCCGCTCCGCTTTTGGGCGGAGCGGATCGCGTGAAAGGGTTGAACATGGGTCTATTCACGGCGCAAACTCATACGGCGGACAAATTAAGCCGTCGCGGAGGTGCGACCGTGGCAGCACTGCACATGCCGCTGCTCAGAAGACGCCGGATCGGCTTGACGTTGCGCAAGCTGCGGGAACAACAGAATCTGACCCTGGAGCAGGTCGCCGACCAGATGGACTGCTCGGGCTCGAAGATTTCCCGTATCGAAAACGGGCACAGCTCCGTCGGGATGCGAGACGTCCGCGATCTTCTGCACATCTACGGGGTCAACCCGCAGGTGGCGCGGGACATCATGGACATGGCGCGCGAGGCGCGCCGGCACGAGCGCGAACGCGACTGGTGGCACCCCTACAACAACGTGCTCGTGAGCGCCTATGTCGGCAACGAGCACGTGGCCAGCCGCATCCGCACCTACGAGCATCAGAGCGTGCCGGGCCTGTTCCAGACCAGGGACTACGCGATGGCACTGTTCCGGGCGGCGATGCCGGCGGTGGGGGAGGACGTCATCGGCGAGCGGCTGCGCGTGCGCATGGCCAGGCAGGCATTGCTCACCCGCGAGGGCAAGCCGCTGCGGTTCGACGTGGTGATCGACGAGGCGGTGCTGAGCCGGCCGGTCGGCGGCGATGAGGTGATGCGTGCCCAGATGCGGCGCCTGATCGACGTCTCCGAGATGGGCAATGTGCGCATGCGGCTGCTGCCGTTCGAGGCTGGCGCCCACGCGGGCATGGAGGGCACGTTCGCCATCCTCGACTTTCCCGAAGCCGACGGGTCCAGCATCGTCTACGCCGAGACTGCCACCGGCGGGCTGTTCCTGGACAAAGCGCAGGAGTTGTCGCTGTACGAGCAGATTTTCGGCAGCACCTGGGCCATGGCGCTCGACGAAAACCGCACCCGGGATCGGATCGCCCAGCTCATCCAGCGTCCCCGCTGGGTAACCTTCAGGGTGTGACCGGGCACCATACGAAAATCACGACTTTCTACCCGCGGCGCGGGCGGGTCAGCGCGCGGCACGAGGACGCGCTGGCCCGGTTGTGGCCCCACTACGGCGTGGACATCCCCGGTCCGCGGCTGGATCTGCCCGAGCTGTTCGGCAGGCGCGCGCCGGTCGTGCTCGAGATCGGGTCGGGCATGGGCGACGCGACCGTGGCCATGGCCGCGGCCGACCCCGAGCGCGACTATCTCGCGGTCGAGGTGTTCCCACCGGGGCTGGGCAACCTGCTCGCGACCGTCGAGGAGGAGGGCCTCAAGAACGTGCGCGTGGCGCAGGGTGACGCGTTGGAGTTGTTGCGGCACATGCTTGCTCCCGGTTCGCTGGACGCGATCCACGTCTTCTTCCCCGATCCGTGGCCCAAGGCGCGGCACCACAAGCGGCGCCTTTTCCAGCCGGGCAATGTCGCGTTGCTGCGCAGCCGCCTGCGCCCGGGCGGCGCGCTGCACTGCGCCACCGACTGGCCGCACTACGCCGAGCAGATGCTCCAGGTCCTCAGCGCCGACCCGGAGCTCAGCGGCGGCATCATCGAGCGGCCCGAGCACCGGCCGCTGACCAAATTCGAGCAGCGCGGTCTGGCCGAAGGCCGGCAGATCACCGATTTTCTTTATTTCCGGGGGGTACGGGGTGAGGCCCTTCCGTGATCGCACCGAGGCCGGTGAGCGGCTGGCCGAACGGGTGAGGCACCTGGCCGGCGAGTCCCCGGTGGTGCTCGGCCTGCCGCGCGGCGGCGTGGCCGTGGCGGCCCGGGTGGCACGGGCCCTGGGAGCCCCGCTGGACGTGATCGTCGTGCGCAAGCTCGGGTTCCCCGGCCAGCCCGAGCTCGCGATGGGCGCGATCGGCGAGGACAACGTGCGGGTCAGCAACGAGGGCATCATGTCGCTGGCCGACCCCGATCGGGTGGCGGCCGTGGAGCACGCGGAGCGTGAGGAGTTGCGGCGGCGGGTGGACGCGTGGCGCGCCGGCCGCCCGGCCGTGCCGCTGCACGGGCGCACGGTCGTGATCGTCGACGACGGGATCGCCACGGGTGCCACGGCGGCGGTCGCGTGCCAGGTGGCCCGGCTGCGTGGGGCCGCTCGCGTGATTCTCGCCGTGCCGGTGGCCCCGCCGGAGGCCGTCGGCGAACTGGCGGACGCGGCCGACGAGGTGATCGCAGTCCTCACGCCGGCTGGATTCAGCGCGGTCGGGCAGTGGTACCGGGATTTCGCCCCGACCACCAACGACGAGGTAACTCGGTTCCTCGCCGCCGCGGCACCCTGATAGGCTCGGCGCCATGATCTGAGAGTCTTCTTTCGCTCGCCCGTCTTGAATCCAATCGTTTTCATCCTTGGAGACACCATGAGTGAAGATCGCACTCCAGACGCTTCCGGGCAGGAAGAGCCCGCCGAGTCCGTCCCGATGAACCGCGCCGAGCGGCGGGCCAAGGGCAAGAAGTCGGCTCAGCAGACCCACTTCAACGGCAAGCAGAAGTCCAACGTGCCCAAGGGACCACAGGGCCACGGTCAGAGACTCTGGAACCGCAAGTCCGGCTAGCCCGCGGACCCATTTGCCTTTGGCTGCGTTGCCCGCCGGGTCGTGTACAAAGGCGCACACGGCCCCGGCGTGCGCCTTGCCAGAACCAAGTGGCCCTCGCGGAACCGCAGACCCGTTTGCCTTCTGGCTAAGTTGCCGTCGGGTTGTGTGCCAAACCCACGCCAGTTCCGCGTGCCCAATGTCATTGGACGGTTCGCGGAGTGGTCGCTTAGCGTTCGCGCATGACAGAGCGACGCGCGATCCTCAGCGGCTCGACGTTTGAGGAGCAGATCGGCTATGCCCGTGCCGTGGTCGATGGCGACCGGGTGTACGTGTCCGGGACGACCGGCTTCGACTACTCCACCATGACGATCTCCGACGACGTGGTGGAGCAGGCCGAGCAGTGCCTGCGCAACATCGGGGCCGCGCTGGCCGAGGCGGGATGCGCCTTCGCCGACGTGGTGCGCGTCCGCTATCTGCTGCCCGATCGCGAAGACTTCGAGCCCTGCTGGCCGGTCCTGCGCCGCTACTTCGGTGAGGTCCGCCCGGCCGCCACGATGCTGGTGTGCGGCTTGGCGGACCCTCGCATGAAGATCGAGATTGAGGTGGACGCGCGCCGGCGCACGACCTGACCAAACCGGCAGTCGATCGTCCGGATCTGGTTCTAACGTGTGTTCGTGACCACGTTCCACGATCAGGATCTCACCGGGGCGGAGTTCGAGCGCGTGCGCCTCAATAACGTCAGCATGCGCAGCGTCGACCTGAGCGGGGCGCAACTGCGCGGCGTCGCGCTGCACGGCGTCCGCATGCGCGGCGTCGAGCTGCTCAACGTCGACATCTACGGCGAGATCGAAAACGTGACCGTCAACGGCGTGGACATCGGGCCGCTCGTCGAGGCCGAACTCAACCGTCGCATGCCCGAGCGGGCCAAGATGCGCCCCGACGATCCCGGCGGGTTCCGTGAGGCGTGGGCGACTCTGGACCGCCTGTGGGCGGGCACGGTCGCACGGGCCAGGATGTTTCCCGAAGCGTCGCTTCACCGCACTGTCGACGACGAGTGGTCGTTCATCCAAACGTTGCGGCATCTGAACTTCGCCACTGCCGCGTGGGTGGAGCGGATGATCCTGGGCAACGCGTCACCGTGGCATCCGTTGGATCTGCCGTGGGACGAAGCACCCGGCTGGGACGGCATCCCGTGGGACCGCGAGGCGCAGCCGTCGCTCGACGAGGTGCTCACGATCCGCCGCGCACGCCAGGCGACGGTGCGCGAGGTCATCGCCGAGCTCACCGACGAGCAACTCGCCTCCGAGGTGACGCGCACGGAGCCGGGCTGGCCGCGGTTCGAACGCTTTGCGCTCAACGAATGCCTGCGCATCGTGCTCAACGAGGAATGGGAACACCGGCTCTACGCCGAACGCGATCTGGACGCACTGGAGAAAGGCAAATGACCATGGAAATTCTGCTCATCGGCGGCCTGTGGCTCGACGGATCCGCATGGGACCGCGTCGTGCCCGCGCTCGAACAACTCGGGCATCGCGCCGTGCCGATCACGCTCCCCGGTCAGGGTGCCGGATCCGCGTCAGCGACGCTCGACGATCAGCTGGCCACGGTGCTCGCCGCCGTGGACTCGTCGTCCGAAAAACCCATGGTGGTAGGACATTCCGCCGCATCCACCCTGGCGTGGCTGGCCGCGGATGCGCGACCCGAGCGGTTGGCCAAGGTCGTGCTCATCGGCGGCTTCCCGTCGGCCGGCGGGGCCCGCTACGCCGACTTTTTCGAGCTGAAGGATGGCGTCATGGCGTTCCCCGGCTGGGGCCCGTTCGAGGGAGCAGACTCGGCCGACCTCGACGAGGAGACCAAGCGAAGCTTCGCCTCCGCTGCGATTCCCGTCCCCCAGGGCGTGGCCCATGGCGTGGTGCGGTTGGCAGACGAGCGACGGTTCGACGTCCCGGTCGCGGTGGTGTGTCCCGAGTTCACACCGGCGCAGGCCCGCGAGTGGATCGAAGCCGGT
Source organism: Allorhizocola rhizosphaerae (assembly GCF_003426775.1). GTDB lineage: Bacteria > Actinomycetota > Actinomycetes > Mycobacteriales > Micromonosporaceae > Allorhizocola > Allorhizocola rhizosphaerae. The sequence continues at coordinate 6,196 of NZ_QJUG01000149.1, forward strand.
GATGTCCCCGAGTTGGCCAAGGCCAAGCATGTCGAGTTCGTGGACATCGACTCGGGGCACTGGCCGATGTTCACCAAGCCCAGCGAACTGGCCCAGCTGCTCGCCGCCCAGGCCTGACAGCACCTATTTGCGCCGCGTGCACGTCGGCGGGGCCATCACCAGGTTGTCCGCCGAGTACGCGATGCTCACGGTCACGCAGTAGTCGCGCTGCGGGTTGAGGCTGACCAGGGTGTAGGTCTCCGTCCCGGCGGGCAGGGACTGCATGGCGCGCATGGGCTGCCCGGCCTCGGCGGCCGACACGACGATCGGCCCGTTGGCGCCGCTCGGGTATGCCCACGTGACCACGACGTTGTCGCCGTTGTCGGCCAGCGATATGTCGGTCACCGGCCCGGACGGTGCGGCGGCCGGCGGCAGGCTCGCCAGCGGCGTGCCCTCGATCTGGGCCGGCCCTTTCGGGTCGTCCCTGCCCGACGCGAACACCGCGACCGCGATCACCGCAACTGCGGCCGCCGCCACGGTACCCATCACGACCACCAGCATCGCGCCCGACCGCTTGGGCTGGGGAACCGGTGGCAGGTGCTGCGGTGCCACGGCCGCAGCCTGGGGCGGAAGCGGCGGCGGCGGCGCCGGAGGCACGAGCCGGGCCTGTGGCGTGGGCGGTGGTGGCGGCGCGAGGAACGCCGGGGCCGAAGCCGGCGCGTCGACGATTTCGTCCTCGGGCCACTCGAAGGCCCCGACGTGAGGGTCTGGCACGCCCCACACGGTAGCGTGCCCGCTCATGAGGTTCATCCTGTACGGCGCGGGCGCGGTCGGTGGATCGCTGGGCGGGCTACTCGCACAGGCGGGGCGCGATGTGGTCCTGATCGCCCGTGGCGAGCACCTGAAAGCCTTGCGCCACAACGGACTCACGCTGCAGACACCCGACGCGCAGACCCGGCTGGACATCCCGGCGGTGGGCAGCCCCGACGAGGTCGACTGGCGCGATGGCGACGTGGTGCTGCTCGCGATGAAGTCGCAGGACACCGAGGCCGCCCTGCGCGCGCTGCCCCCGCATGTCAGCGTGTTCTGCGTCCAGAACGGGGTGGCCAACGAGCGAGCCGCGCTCAGGTTCTTCGAGCACGTCTACGGCGTGTGCGTGATGTTCCCGACCACCCACCTGACCCCGGGTGTGGTCGCGGTCCACTGCGCGCCGCTGCACGGAGTGCTGGACCTCGGCCGGTACCCAGATGGAAATGACGGTCTTTCAGAACGTGTCGCTGAAGAGTTCCGTGACGCGGGCTTCAAGGCGTCGGCACGGCCCGACATCATGCGCCTCAAGTACACGAAACTGCTCATGAACCTCGGCAACGCGATCAATGCGGTGTGCGGGTCGGCGCCCGAACTGTCGCGCAAACTGCGCGAGGAGGGCGAAGCGGTGCTGCACGCGGCCGGGATCGCCTACGCACCCGACGACGAGACGTCCGACCTGCGCGGCGACATCATCACCGTGCGGGACGCGGTCGGGCAGCCGCGACCGGGCGGCTCGTCGTGGCAGAGCCTGGCGCGGGGGACCGGTGCGATCGAGGCCGACTACCTCAATGGCGAGATCGTCCTGCTTGGACGGTTGCACGGCGTGCCGGCCCCGTGGAACGAGCACGCCCGCCGGATGGCCAACGAACTGGCGCGCAACGGAAGCGCCCCCGGCTCCGTTACCCAGGAGGAATGGATGTCCAAGATGGACTTGTGACAGAGGCGCGATCACGTTACCTTGCAGTAACGTTGATACACCTCTATCCCCCGGAGGTAACACATGAGGTACGCGCGCACCACGTCCCTCGCGCTTGCCGCCGGCCTGGTTCTCTCGCTGCTTTCGGCCACCCCGGCGGCAGCGGACCCGGGCCCACCGCCCAGCTCGATGGCCTCGATGGGTGATTCCATCACCAAGGCTTTCAATGCCAGCGGATGGTACTCCGACTGGCCCAGCCGCTCGTGGAGCACGGGCAGCTACTTCAGCGTCAACAGCCACTACCGGCGCATCCTCGCCAAGAACTCGGCGATCAGTGGCCGCAACTACAACGACGCCGTGTCCGGTGCCAAGGCCGCCGACATGGCCGCGCAGGCCAACACCGTCGCCGGGCGAGGCGTCGGCTATGTGACCATGCTCATCGGGGCCAACGACGCCTGCACCGGAAGCGAAGCCTCGATGACGTCCGTGGCCACGTTCCGGGCGCAGATCGACACCGCGCTCAACACGCTCAAGACCCGCCTGCCCAACGCGAAACTGGCCGTGATCTCCATTCCGGACATCAAGCGGCTGTGGTTCGTCGGCAAGGACAGCTCGTCGGCACGCAACGCATGGAGCACGTTCAGCATCTGCCAGTCCATGCTGGCCAACCCGACCTCGACCGCCCAGGCCGACGAGGACCGGCGCAACCGCGTGCGCCAGCGGGTCATCGACTTCAACGCGCAGCTGGCGCAGGCGTGCGCCGCGTACGGGCCCAACTGCGACTTCGACGACAACGCGGCGTTCAACTACCCGTTCTTGCTCTCGCATCTGTCCACGTGGGACTACTTCCACCCGAATGTGACGGGGCAGGCCGTGCTCGCCCAGATTACCTATACGGCCGGTTTTAGCTGGTGATTTGCTGTTAAATCGGCCTGTGAAGGTCAGGCAGCGGGCCGTATTCGCCGCAGTCGCGGTCGGCATGCTGCTCGCCGCGCTCGACCAGACGATCGTGGGCACGGCGTTGCCCACGATCGTCGCCGATCTGGGCGGGGCCTCCCACATCTCGTGGGTCGTGACCGCGTACCTGCTGGCCGAGACCATCGCCACGGCGCTGGCGGGCAAGCTGGGCGACCTGTTCGGGCGCAAGCTGCTGTTCCAGATCAGCATCGCGATCTTCCTGGTGGCGTCCGTCTTCTGTGGACTGGCCGACACCATGCACTGGCTGGTCGCGTGGCGCGGGGTGCAGGGGATCGGCGCGGGCGGCATGATGGTCACGTCGATGGCCCTGATCGCCGATTACATCCCGTTGCGGGAGCGCGGCAAATATCAGGGCGCGCTGGGCGCGGTGTTCGGCGTGGTGACGGTCATCGGGCCGCTGCTCGGCGGGCTGTTCACCGATCACCTGAGCTGGCGGTGGGCGTTCTACGTGAACATCCCGGTCGGCATCGCGCTCATGATTTTCGTCGTGTGGGCCATGCCGTACTTGAAGCCGGTGGAACGGCCGGTGATCGACTATCTGGGCATCGGGGTCATCGCGGCCGCGTCCACCTGCCTGATCCTGATGACGAGCTGGGGCGGGGTCGAGCACCCGTGGGGCAGCCCGGTCATCCTCGGGCTCGGGGCGGCGGGCGTTGCGCTGCTTGGCCTTTTCGTGCTCGCCGAGCGACGGGCGCGCGAGCCCATGCTGCCCATGCGGTTGTTCCGCAATCAGGTGTTCACGGTGTGTGGGGTGCTGTCGTTCATCGTCGGGTTCGCGATGTTCGGCGCCTTGACCTTCCTGCCGACGTTCATGCAATACGTGGAGGGTGTGTCCGCGACCGAGTCGGGACTGCGCATACTGCCGATGGTGATCGGGTTGATCATCACGTCGATGACGAGCGGGACGATCGTCGGGCACACCGGCCGGTACAAGATATTTCCCATAGTGGGCGGGGCGGTCAGCGCGATCGGGATGTTTCTCCTGTCGCGGATGGACGCCGGCACGTCGTTGCTCGTCTCGTCGCTCTACTTGTTTGTCCTCGGCCTCGGGCTGGGCCTGAGCATGCAGGTGCTCACGATCGTCGTGCAAAACACGGTGCCCTATCGGGATTTGGGCGTGGCGACGTCGGGAGTCACATTCTTACGCACGCTTGGCAGCTCGTTTGGCGTCGCGTTGTTCGGCACGGTTTACTCCAATAACCTCGCGCCGTCGGCTGCGGCGCTGGGCGCGCAGGGTCCGGCCGCCATGCACGCGTTGCCATCGCCAACGCGCGAGCAGGTCGTGTCCGCATATGCGGACGCGTTGCAAACCGTCTTCGTCGCCGCTATCCCGGTCGGGCTGCTGGCGATGCTCGTCGCGTTGCTGCTCAAACAGGTTCCGCTGCGCGACACGGCCCGTGCGGCAGCGGCCGACCTCGGCGAGGGCTTCTCCGTCCCCGAGGGCGACAACCGCGCCGACCTGCTGGAACGGGCCATCTCCAGCGTGTGGCGGCGCAAGGGCCTGGCCATGGCACCAAAGGTGCTGCGAGAGGCCGGATTGCCGATCGACCCTGCCGACGCCTGGTGTCTTTCCCGCGTTGCTTTATTTTCCGAGTACCGGGGTGAGGCGCGCCTTTCCTCGATAGCCCAGCGTTATCGAGTCCCCGCTGACGTGCTGCGGCCCGCGTTCGCACAGTGCGTCGCAGCCGACTATCTCACTTATCGGGACGGCCGGCTGGACATGACCTCGCGCGGGCTCGCCGAATTCGACCGCATCTCGGCCGCTTGGCGGGACTGGCTCGCCCGCGAACTGGCCGACTGGCAGGGTTTCGGCGACGACGAGTTCCGCACGGCACTCGACGGCGCCGCGCGGGAACTCGTCGTCGGGGAGGAAGATGTGGCGAAGGTCTAGTAGGGGAATGCATAACTTCGTGCCACGCTGGAGGGCATGCAGACGGCAGGGCTCATCGTCGCCGTGGCGGTTATCCTCGCGGCGGCGGCCTTCGGCGTGCTGCGCCGGGCACGAGACGGAAGGGTGCGCGCGGTGTCGATGTCCTCGCCCGCTCTGGAGCAGCTTGGCGTGCGGCCGGGGCAGGTCACACTGGTGCAGTTCTCGTCGGCCTTCTGCGCGCCGTGCCGGACCACCCGGGTCGTGTGCGCCGAGGTGGCCCGCACCACACCGGGCGTGACCCACGTCGAGGTCGACGCCGAGAGCCACCTCGCGCAGGTTCGTGAGCTCGGCATCCGCCGCACGCCCACCGTGCTCATCGTCTCGCCCACCGGCGAGGTCATCCGCCGCGCGGAGGGGGCGCCGACCCTCGCCCAGCTGCGTGCAGCGCTCAGTGCCCTCGGCCGCTCCGCCTCGGCCCCGTCCGTTTGAGGAGTCGTCCCATGCTTGATCCCCGAGGCCCCCGGTTCGCCGCCGCCATCACCACGGTGGTGTTGGTGCTCGTGCTGGCGTTCGGTTCCGGCTGGCTCGTGCTGGCCCAGGCCGTCGTGTTTGGAGTGACCGCGCTGTGGCCCCGCTACGGTCCTTACGCGCTCATCTATCGCCCGCTGGTCGCGCCCCGCCTGTCGCCGCCCACCGAGCTGGAGCCGGTCGCCCCGGTGCGCTTCGCCCAGCTGGTCGGCTTCGCCTTCGCCACCGTCGCCGCCATCGGCTACCTGTCCGGCGTCACCACCCTGGGCATCGTCGCGGCAGCCTTCGCCCTCGCGGCCGCATTCCTCAACGCCGCCTTCGGTTTCTGCCTCGGCTGCGAGGTCTACCTCGCCCTCGCCCGCCTGCGCGCCCCGCGCACATAACCTCCCCCGGCTTCGCGTCCCATGCGTCCGGAGCGTATGGCTTCGTCCGTACACGCGCCCAGCGTGCATGGCCTCGCCCGCACACGCGTCCGGCGCGTATGGCTTCGTCCGTACACGCGCCCGGCGTGCATAGCCTCGCCCGTACACGCGCCTAGCGCCACGAGCGACCGTCAACGGGCTCGAGCCTTGCGCCGACTCGGGTGACCCATCTGCCGTTGCCAGCGGCGATGTTCTTCACATCCTTGAGCTGATTGTCCAATGTGGCCAGTGTGGTGGTGTGGGGTCCCTGCATCTCGACGACGGGCTTGAGGAACTCGTCGGCATGGGCCGTCATCTCCTGCGCCATGGCATCGCCATCCGAAGTTTCACGGGGTCGGGTTTCGCATACGCCTAACGTTGGCAACTGAGTCGAACATTCGGTTTCTTTGCCCGCAAAAGGATGGCGCCCGGCTGCTATGAGCCCGGGCGCCATTCGCCACACTGTGAAGGTTGGTCTCAGTTCAGTCGCGCCTCCAATGTGGACAGGATGCGGGTCAGCAAAACGCCGTGTTGTGCAAGCGTCTCGCCTTGCTCGATGGACCTTGTTTCGAGCCGACCCACCGCCTCGCCTTGTCGCGTCAGCATTTCACCGTGCTGGGCGAGCGTCGCGGTGTGCTCGGTGAGCGTCGCGGTGTGCTGGGCGACCGCGCCTTCGAGCCGATCGAGCTTCTCGGTGTGCTGGGCGACCGCGCCTTCGAGCCGATCGAGCTTCTCGGTGTGCTGGGCGACCGCGCCTTCGACCCGATCGAGCTTCTCGGTGTGGTGGGCGAGGATTTCGCTGTGATGGGCGAGTACCTCGTCGTGCCGTTTGCTGGAGCCCTCGAGGAATGCGAGCGTTTCCGTGTGCCGGGTGACGATCGTTTCCAAGCGATCGAGCGCGCCATCGTGTCTTGTGACGGTGTCCTCGACGCGGGACAGTGTTTTGCCGTGCTGACGGACCGTCGTGTCGACGCGAGCCAGTGTCTTGCGCAGCCACGCGATCGACTTGCCGTGCTCCTGCTGCGTATGGGCGATGAGCAGGACGATGTCGAAGGCGACGCGGGTCATCTCGCGCCCGAACTCGTCCCCCGGCGGTCCTGGTGGTGGGTCCACGACACCTCTTCCTGTTGCTTTCACGGACAAGAGTCTCGCACAAGCGCCCGATATTGGCAACCTAGTCGAGCAAGGTGGGTTGCTTGTGGCGCAAGGACTTTCCAATGACAAAAGCGCCCGGCCCACGCGGGCCGGGCGCAGTGGCACGACGCTACGACCGTCCGGGCTCGTGCCGCCGCAGGGCCAGCCGGGTCAGCGCGACCAGCACGATCATCTGGAGTACCAGGAAAATCATCGACCGCCACCACAGACCGGCGTCGTGCCGCCACAGCGGATCGTGGAAACCCTTGGGCAGCATGTCAAACAGGTTCGTGGTTTCGGCGCCCGCCGCAAGGCCCCACCGCGTGGGGAAGATCCACGAGATGATCTCCATAACCTTGTTGCCCGTCAACACGAACAACCCGCCGGAGAAGACCAGCTGGCCCATCACCACGACCACCATGATGGGCGTGGTCTGCTCGGTGGTCTTGGCCAGCGAGCTGAAGAACAGACCGAGCACAGTGGACGCCAGCGAGATGCCCACCATCGCGATGATGATTTCCACCGTCTGGCTGGGCACAACGAGCGACCGCGTCGGCGGGCCCTCAAACATTGCCAGGTAGACGAATAGAGCCACCTGCGCCGCGTTGATGATGAACAGCACGGTGAGCTTCGAGCTCAAGTACGCGGCCGCCGACAACCCGACCGCCCGCTCCCGCCGGTAGATCGGTGCCTCGTTGACAATCTCGCGAATGGACGCCGCCGTGCCCAGGAAGGCTGCACCCGTCACCAGCACCACCAGCAGCTGCATCGCCTGGATGCCCTGTGCCGTATTGCCGAAGGCCAAACCTTCCTTGCCGGGCGCCGTGTAAGACAACACCGCAAGCACCAGCGGCATGGCCAACAGGAACAAGCTGAACCCGCGATCGGCGAAGATGACGTTGAGCATCCGCAGGCAAAGCGTGCCGTATTGCCGCAACGGCGCGCTCGGGTTCCGGGCGAACAACCGCCACCCCTGCTTGTCCATGTTTGCTGTGCCGGGTTTGGCGGCGGGCGTGTTGGGCCGCGTCCGCGCCATCGTCGGCTCGATGTCAATCTTGTCAGGCAGCGGCGGCTCGCTCGTGACGATCGCGTGCAGCGTCGGCTCGTCGTCAAGCTGACCACTGCGTTGTGCCGGCACACTCACCGACGAGGACTGTGCCGCAGTCGCCTCCTCTGACGCGGGTGCCGCCTGCGCCATCGCCAGCGCGGGCCGCGGCGCGTTGCGCTCGGTTGGATTGACGGCGCTCACATAACGCGCGTACAACGGCGAATTGCGGAATGCCCGCGTCCACCGCTCCGGGTCATCACTGATCTTCTGGAAGACGTCCGCGTAGTCTTCCGCGTCGAAGAAGTTGAGCAGCTGGTCGGGCGGACCGAAATAGCCCATCGTGCCGCCGACGCACATGACCAGTATGCGATCACAATAATTCAGGTGCAGCACGCTGTGCGTCACCACGATCACGGTCTTGCCCTTGTCGGCCAGCTCCCGCAGCTCCTGCATGACCTCCTTGTCGAGCGCGGGGTCCAAACCGGACGTCGGCTCGTCGAGGCAGAACAGCGATGGCTCGGTCAGCAGCTCCATCGCGACCGAAGCGCGCTTGCGCTGCCCGCCCGACAGCGTGTCGATGCGCTGCTTGGCCCGCTCGGTCAGGCGCATGGTCTGCATGACCTCGTTAACCTTGGCCCACCGCACCTTGCGCGGCACGTCGTCGGCGAAGCGCAGCGCGGCCGCGTAACGCAGAGCCGTGCGCACCTTCAACTGCTTGTGCAGCACGTCGTCCTGCGGGACCATGCCGAGCCGGTAGCGCAGCTGGGCGTAGTCGGTGTACAGGTCGCGCCCGCCATACCAGATCCGCCCCTGCGTCGCCGGGCGCAGCCCGGTCAGCGCCTTCACCAGCGTCGACTTGCCACACCCGCTGGGGCCGATCACAGCCAGCAGGCTGCCCTCGGACAGCGCGAAGCTCACGTCATCGAGCAGCACCTTGTCGCCGATGCGCACGGTGAGGTCGTCGGCGATCAGCGACGCGGGTCCGGTGTCGACATGGTCGTGCAGCCGGTGCCCGTCGAACAGCAGCTCGTGTCGCCCGATCGAGATGACGTCGCCCGCGTGGATGACGGTCGGCTTCTGCACCAGCCGTCCGTTGAGGTAGGTGCCGTTGCGGCTGCCCTGGTCCACGACCTGATAGGTGTCGCCGGTTTGGCGCACCTCGGCGTGGAAGCGGGAAACCTGGAGGTCGACCAGCACCACGGTGTTTCGCGGGTCGCGGCCGATGCGTATGGGCGCGCCGTCGGGCGCGGTATAGGGCGTCTGTCCTGAGGCAGCAACAGCAGCAGAGGGGTTGTCGCTTGACACCAGGACATCCTGGCGGCAACCCCGCCTTAGATCAAGCGGGGTGAACAAATCAGACAGCGCGCACGCCACCACGGTGCGCGGGCTCGGCCCCGGGGCTGCCCCAGTGAAGCCGCCTAGGGCGGTGAGCAGGGGTGGTTGTTGGCCTGGGTTTGTGGCGTGGGGTTTCCCGGGGCTCGGCCCCGCGGTTGGTATTGAAGCTGGCCGCCCCAGCGAAGCCGCCCAAGGCGGCAAGCAGGGGCGGTTATTGGTCGGCGCGTGCGGTCGCCTCGCGGCGAGTGGCGCGATAGGGCTCCTGCGTTGCTCCTCGCGGAGCACCGGTATTCCCTAACGGCTGTTGTTGATGAGGCCCGGGGACACTGTCCACGCACCGACCTCGACAAGATTGCCACGCAAAACCCGGATTGCCTAGTGCATTGCCAGCAGAATGAACCGAATGGGGCTCATGTTGCTCTTGGTGGTGCTGGGTCTGCTCGCCGTGCCCATCGGGGAGCGACTGCGCCTGCCCGCGCCCGTCGTGGCGGCCCTGTTCGGTGTGCTGGTCGCGCTGCTCCCGGGCGGCGACAACATCGCCTTCCCACCCGGCCTGATCCTGCCCCTGGTCCTGCCACCACTACTGTTCACCGCCGCGTGGAAGAGCTCATGGCAACGCTTCCTCAAGGGGTGGAGCCCGATTTTGACCCTCGCCGTCGCGCTGGTCTTCGCCACCACGGCCGCGGTGGCGTTCGTGGCCAGCCGGATCCATCCGGCGCTGCCCCTCGGCGCGGCCGTCGTGCTGGGCGCGATCTGTGCCCCGCCCGATCCGGCCGCGATTTCCAACGTCGCCAAACGGCTGGGCGTGTCACGCCGCATCGTCACGATCCTTGAGGGCGAAGGGTTGTTCAACGACGTCACAGCGCTCACGATTTACCAGGTCGCGGTCGTCGGCGTGCTCACCGGCTCGTTCACCTGGTGGCACGCGGCGGGCAACTTCGTCTACGCCGCCGTCGCGGGTGTCGTGATCGGACTGGCCAACGCGTTTGTCTTCGACCGCCTGTCCAACCGGCTGGGCGGTGCGGAGCTGCGGGCCGGCCTTAGCCTGCTCATCCCATACTCCGCCTATCTTGCCGCCGACCTGGCGAAAGCCTCCGGCGTGCTCGCTGTCCTCGTCGCGGGCTTCTGGATCGGGCACAGCCGTCGCGACCCGGACGACGTGGAGGAGCGCCTCTACGGCCGGTCGTTCTGGGAGGTGGTCGAGGTGCTCGTGACCGGGTTCACGTTCGGCCTGGTCGGGCTGGAGTTCGTGACCGTGACCGACCGGCTGGGCGGGCAGGCCTGGTCCTACGTCACGTTCTCGTTGATCATCTGTCTCGTCCTGGTACTGGCAAGATTCTTTTGGATGTTTGTCGTCGGCGGCATCGTCAGGTTCCGGCACCGCCACTCCGAAGAGGCCGACATCCCGGGTAACTGGCGCGAGACGCTCCTGGTCGCTTGGGCCGGGATGCGAGCCGTCGTCACCGTCGCGACCGCGCTGGCGCTGCCAGCCATGTTTCCCGCCCGAGACCAGATCATCTTCGTCGCCGTCGTGGTCGCTCTTTTAACTCTTCTGGTACCGGGTGTGACCCTGCCCGCCCTGGTGAGCGCGCTGGGCCTGAACACGGGTGCCGACCGCCGCCGGGCCGCCCGGCGTGAGGTCATCGCGGCCATCAACGTGGCCGCCACCGGTCACCTCGATGAACTGCGCAGGCGTGGCGAGATCACCGACGCGCAGGCGGACTGGCTGACCATCCGCTGGCGGGCGACGCTGCTCGAGTCCGGCGAGGAGGACGAGCTAGCCCAGCGCTATCCCGAGCGCCACCACGTCAAGGCGATCCACGCCGACATGCTCGCGCGTGCCCGCGCCGCGGCGCTGCGCCTGCGCCCCAAGGAACCCGAGGCAGTGGACGAGGTTCTGCGCGAGCTCGATCTCCGAAGCGCGGTCAGCTAGACCGCATCCACATCCGCACGCTCGTGCCCTGGCCCGGCTGGTAACTCCAGCGCACCAGATCGCAGACGTGATTGATCAGGGCGAGCCCGCGACCGCTGGGGGCATCCGGTGCCGGGCGCAGCCGGCCCGCGCTCAGGTCGGGAAAAGCCTTGGGGGAGTTCACATCCAGCACGAGATGCCCGCCGTCGTGCCACATGCGCAGCGTCCCGGCGCCGCCGCCGTGCCGGACCGCGTTGGTCGCGGCCTCCGTGACCGCGAGCTGCAGCCCCGCCACCTGCGCTGCGGTCAGCCCGGCCCGCCGCGCCTCGGCCGTGACGATCTGCCGCAGCCACGACAGGTCGGTCCAGCCGAACACCTGCTTGAACGCGTCTGCGGGCGCACGCTCCAGCGGCTGGTTGAGCAGCCGGGCCAGCCGGGCGTGGTTGAACTCACCGCTCGGCTCGATCGGCCCGGTGCCGTACGCGATCAGCGGGTGGGTCCGGCTCGCGTCGTCGAGCGTCTCGGGCGGCAGCCGGGACGCGTCATACGGGCACAGCACGGTCAGGTCCAGGTTGCCCAGCACCACGTTGACCAGCGCCTCATACTGCACGCACGCCGGGTACGCGGTGGACGACCGCCCGGGCCACACCGGTTCGCCGATGACCCGCACACTGCGCCCGGGGTGGCGCATCACGAAGTCGTGCAGCACCCACGGCAGGATGCGCCCGGGGTTGCGCCCGGCGACACTCATGTCGACGAGGGCGACGCCGTCGCCGGCGTCGCCCAGGGATTGTGCCAGCCGGTGCAGCTGCGCCGGCGGCTGTGCCACCAACACGGGCTCATTGCGCTGCTGCCCCTCGCGGATGAATTGCCGCGAGCGGTGCAACAGATCATCGGGGTCCGCGTAGAACAACCCGATGTGTTTGAGCTTTCGCTGCACGGCTGGTGAATTCCCTGGTCAGGCGTGATCAAAACACGGGGCATGAGCCCCGGGCGCAGCGGAATACCCCAAGGTCGCGTGAATCAAACACATGAATCGCGTGACGTTGGCCATGGACCGACGGGCGTGCGGAATCGCGCCCTCGGCCTGACTCCCCGCACGATTGCATCACGCGATTGCCCTGTCCCGCAACGATTGTGTGGTGCCATCGTGGGATGCAAACATGTGGCTCGTGGGTTTTATTCGACGTCATGGCTGGTGGCTGCTGCCGGAGCTGATCGTGGTCGCGGTGCTCGCGACCGTGGCGGCCTACCTGTCGGGCAACGCCTTCCAGGATCAACTGTCCAATCGGGCGCAGGTGGAGCTGGAGCGGCTGACACCCGCCCAGCTGGAGCTGTATGACATGCAGCATGCGCATGCGGGAGGTGGGCAGGCCAAGGTGGTCTGCACGGCGGAGTCGTTCGGCACCGAACCGGCCGGGGCCAAACGCATCGAGGATGTCAAGGTGATCTATGCCCAGTTCCTGTGTGCGCTGGTGCAGAAGGGCACCCCGTGGGACTACGCGAGCCGCAGCTCCGGGCCGGCCGTCATCACGCTCGGTGACCCGCCCGCCGTGCAGATCGCGGCCTCCGGCCTGGGCTACCGCGACCGGGTGCAAGCGATAATTCCAGACGACCTCGAGGGCAGGGCGCTGGCCGGCTTCAAGGATCGGGGCAGGCCAAGCGAACTGCTGCTGCGGTACCGGCAGGCGGCCGGTTAACGGTGATTGCGGCAGCGTTGTCATGGGAGCGTTCTCATGACACACTGTCGATGTCTGGCTTGCCAGACAACGGGAGCCAAGGGTAAAAGCACCTCGTTTGGCACGCGTGTCAACCCCTGAAGGCCGACATGCCGGACTGTTCCGTGCGCGCTGTCGGCCCATCCGTAACTAGGAAGGACAGAGGGTGAAACGCAGACGCCAGCTATTGGCAAGCCTGGCCGCAGCGGTATTCGCCGCGAGCGTGGGCTTCGTTGTCGTTCAGACCCCTTCGGCGCAGGCACACGGCGCCACCATGTTCCCCGGCAGCCGCACGTGGCTGTGTTACCAGGACGGCCTGCGGGACAACGGTGCGATCATCGCGTACAACCCCGCGTGTGCCGCAGCCATCAACCAGAGTGGCACCACTCCGCTGTACAACTGGTTCGCGGTCCTGCGCTCCGACGCGGGCGGCCGCACCACGGGCTTCATCCCCGACGGGCAGCTGTGCAGCGGCGGTACCGGCGGGCCGTACGATTTCCGGCCCTACAACGCGACGCGCACCGACTGGCCGCTGACCCACCTCACCTCGGGTGCCAACATCCAGTTCCGGCACAGCAACTGGGCGCATCACCCGGGCACGTTCTACCTGGCGATCACTCGCCAGGGCTGGAACCCCAGTTCGCCCCTGAACTGGAGTGACCTGCAGGAGTTTGCCAGCGTCACCAATCCACCGGCCAACGGCGGGCCGGGCGCGCTGAACTACTACTACTGGAACGCCCAGCTCCCGTCCGGTCGCAGCGGCCGGGCGATCATCTACATCCGGTGGGTGCGCTCCGACAGCCAGGAGAACTTCTTCAGCTGCTCAGACGTCATCTTCGACGGCGGCAACGGCGAGGTCACGGGCATCGGCCCCGGCCAGACCCAGTCGCCTTCACCCGGACCGAGCATCTCGCCGTCGAGCTCGCCCAGCTCCAACCCCGGAAACTGTACGGCCACTTACACCAAGAACAGTGAGTGGGGCAACGGGTTCCAGGGCGCGGTGACCGTGCGCAACAACGGCTCCAGCCCGCTCAACGGCTGGACGGTCAGAGCGACGTGGGCCAACGGCCAGTCGGTCACCCAGGTATGGGAGGCCACGCACAGCGCCAGCGGCAGCACGTCGACGTTCCGCAATGTGGGCCATAACGGAAACGTCGGGGCCAACGGCAGCGCCAGCTTCGGGTTCCTCGGAAGCTGGAGCGGAACCAACAACGCACCAACGCTCACCTGCTCCAGCCCCTGAGTGCTACTCAGACGCGGGCCGGCCTCCACGGGCCGGCCCGCTCCTTTGCCGAATCCTTGCCGCCGAAACGATTGCCCGTTAACGTCTGCCCGCTAAGGTTCTCGGATGGCAGATGACGGGTTACGCCCAGGTGACCTGATCGCCGGCAGATACCGGCTGATCGACCGGATCGGCTCCGGTGGCATGGCCGTGATCTGGCGTGCGCAGGACGAGACCCTCGACCGGCTGGTGGCCATCAAGGTGCTCGACCTCTCGCTGTCGAGCGACGACCGCATGCGAGACCTGGTCCGGCGCGAGGCGTGGGCGGCCGCACGGCTCAACCATCCCGATGTGGCCGGCGTGCACGACTTCGTGCAGGCGGGCGGGTTCGGTGTGCTCGTCATGCAGCTGGTCGAGGGGGACCCGCTGGCCGACCGGATCGCGCTCGGGCCGATCCCGTGGCGCGAGGCCGTCCGGATTGGACTGCGCGTGGCCCAGGTGCTGGCGCACGCGCACGCCCGCGGGGTGATCCACCGCGACATCACGCCGGACAACATCATCATCAACGGCGATCGCGTCATCGTGCTCGACTTCGGCATCGCCGCGCGCGTCGGCGAGCCCGACGAGGACAGCACCGGCGCGAGCTTCGGTACCCCGGCTTACGTTGCGCCCGAACGGCTTGACGGCACCCCGGCCCAGACCGCCACGGACATCTACGCGCTCGGTGTCGTCCTCTTTGAAATGCTGTCCATGCGGGTACCGTTCAAGGTCCGCGATTGGGACGACGTCGCCACCGAGCGCGGCCCGGCCCCCACGCTGCGCATCCCGGGCGCCCCACCGAGCCTGCCCCGGCTCGTGGCCCGCATGCTCGACCGCGATTCGGCCAAGCGCCCCACAGCCGCCCAAGTCGTTGCGGCGCTTCAGCATCCGGCGCGCTCGCGGCTCGGGCCCGTGCTCGCGGCCACCACCGTCGTGATTGGACTCGCAGCGGTCGCGGCCGCGTGGCAGTGGTGGCCCTCGTCCGGCCTGCCACCCTCCTCGCGGCCCACCGCCGTGCCCACGTCGGACCCGCCGACCCCGTCGCCCACGGCCATCCCGGCCTCTCCGGCCCCACCGTCGCGCAGCCCGTCGGCACC
>NZ_QJUG01000015.1 GCF_003426775.1 Allorhizocola rhizosphaerae
ATCCGACCGGTACCGGCAAGACCCGATGGGCGGTGCGTTGGAAGCCAGTCCTCAACGCTTTCGCCATCACGTTCGGTGACCGGTTCCCGGCCGCCGAGAACTACTGAAGATCCGCCGGAAACACCGTTACTGAAACAGACCCCTCTCTCTCGGGAGCAAAGATGTAACGTGCCGCGGCACGCGTCGGGAGTGTCAGAGGATCTTCGTGTTCGCGTTTCACCCGAGCGCCGGAAGCTGCGGGAACGCTTGGCAGGGCGCGGCGCTTACACCAGTGCGCCGATGGGCCCCACGTGTGCTGGCGGGGTATGCAAGTCGGGATGTCGCTCGAACGTGTGTAACGTTGCTCGCTTCGCCGACCGCTAGCGTGTCGGCGATTGGGTTGGTGTGATTGAGCAATGGACGCCATGGGGGACGTGCTTGACGCATCTGCTGCGCCTGAGGTGGTTGACGTCCCGGAGGCGATCGACGACTACCTGCGTGAGTTGCGGATGCTGGCCGACGCGAGCCAGCGGGAGATGGCGGTCAGGGCTAGGGTGCCGCTGTCGACGATCGCCGGGATCGAGTCGGGCGTCGTGCGCAACGTGCGGCTGGATACGTTGAGCCGGCTGGTGTCGGCGGCTGGTTGCACGCTCGCGATCCTCGATTGGCGTGGGCAAGTGGTGGCGCCGCGTGTCGAAGTGTTCCGGGATTTGGGTGGGCGGCGGTTACCGGCGCATCTCGATGTGCGGCCGTTCGAGCCGCTGTGGGATTGGCCGCCATACAACCGGCATGGGCCGCATACGTTTGACCGCAATCGTGACATGCGTGACTGGCTGCGGGCTGGCATGTCGCGGTCGTCGTATGTGGGTCCGGAGATGCGGGCGGTGCTGGTCGGCGAGCTGTGGGAGCAGATCGATTCCTGGGAGCGGGAGCAGGCGGAGCAGGCTGGCCGTGCCGTGGCGGGTGGGGAGGAAGCTGAGAGCGGCGCTGCCGAGCAGGAGCACTACGGCGTCGATGATCGCGGTGGTGACCTGACAGGCCCTGGTGAGCAGGCCGGGGGTGAGCACGAAGGCGATGGCGCGGGTGCTGGGCGCTCAGGTGATGACGGGGCGGATGACGACCAGGCCCGCCACGGACACACAGCGGGCAACAGGGCAGATGACAACCAGGCCCGCCACGGACACACAGCGGGCAACAGGGCAGATGACAACCCGGCCGACCACGGACACACAGCGGGCAACAGGGCAGGTCATGACGGGTGAAGGGCGAACGCGGTGACGTGGGCGTGGGGGTTCCCGTGCCCGTGGGCCACGCGACGGTGGTTTTGGCACCGAGCGCGAACCAGCCGAATGGCGGGCACGTTAAGGACGGTGAATACGGCAGGACCACGGGTCCGCCATCAAGAAGCGGCGACTTGTGAGAGAGCTTCCGCGGCTGCAGCGGCAGCTGGTGTGGGGTCAGCGATTCGGCGCTGGTTATTGGCATGGCTTGTGAGGGCTGAGGCGATCGCGGTTGTCGGTCATTGAGGTCAATCGGCGTGGTCGATCGGTGAGGTCGCTTCATACGATGGTTGCCCGAAACAGTTCGCGGGCCTCGTAGTGGGTTGGTTGCTGGCAGCGAATTCAGGCCAGTGGCACCGAGTGCGATTGGCGCGAAAATGAGCATGCCGGGCCGTTGTGGACACGCTGTAGACGCGGCGGTGTTGAAGCCCGACATCGCGACGGCGACCGCACTGGTGAGCACGATGTCGCGCAAACGCTTGTGTGTGAGCAGGAAACGTACCGGCGCGGCGAGCTTCTCGCGTACTGGTGGCGGCACCGACTTGACGCGCACAAGCGGGGCGAAAAGGCTTGGTAGGTAAATGAAAGCCTCGCGAGCGTGGCTAGGCTGCTCGGCGCGGTCATGTCGAGGATCCAGTCCGGCGACCATCATGGCATTGCTGCCGGAAACCGGAAAACAGCGAGATCAGGTGCGGCAGTCTTGAGTTGGGGGCGCATGTTCGACGTGCTGCCCGAAACCTGAGTCACCCCGGCATCAACTTTTTGTTGACGTGCGGTGTCAGGAGCCGAGGATCTCGCGCAGCCGTCCGATCTCGACGCTCTGCTCGAACGCCACCGCGTTGGCCATCTTCTCGACCATGTTTTCACCGTCGGAGCGCAGCCGCAGCTCTGCCATTGCTATCGCGCCCTCGTGGTGGGCGGACATCATGTCCACGAACATGCGGTCGAACTGCTCACCGCGAGCGTTGGCCAGGGCGCGCATCGCCTCGGGTGACTGCATGCCCGGCATGGACGCGTGGTCGTGATCGCCTGCGTCGGGTGCGCGCTCCGTCAGCCCGCGCGCCTGGAGCCACGCCCTGAACTGCAGGATTTCCGGCACCTGCGCGGCCTTGATGCGCTCGGCGATCGCCGCGATCTGCGGATTGCGGGCGCGTTGCGGCGCCAGCGCGGCCATCTCCAGGGCTTGCGTGTGGTGCGGGATCATCATGCGCACGAACCACACATCGGCCGCAGTGTATGCCGTGTCTGCGGGCGCCTTGACGGTGTCGGACGTCCCGACGGTCGCCGGTTCACCGGGCCGGCCGGGGATGATCACCCTTGTGCCTGGCGCCGGTTTTGGGCCGGCCGTGGGCGCACCGGCCGATGCGGTGAGGCCGAAGGCGGCCAGCACGCAGAGGGCAGGGATGAGGCTCGGCCGCAGCCGCCTCGGGTACCTCATAAAGGCCACCATAATGTCACATTGATCGCAGTGATAGTGACGTACATTTTATCGATACGCTTCATCATATGCCGTCACTCAGCTAAGGGGCCCGCTATGATCGCAAACACCCCACAAGGGTCGCGGCGCATCGGTTTCCTCGGGCTGGCAGCGGCCGTCGCGGTAGTCACCGCCATCGCCTCGGCCACGCCCGGCTACGCCCGCGCCCGCCCCCTCGACGACGACTGCACGCAACAGCCCGACGACATCATCGCCGAGCTGTGCCTGACGGAGGAGCAGGTGCGGGCGATGGACGACGCCGGCGCGTCGCTGGCTGTCGACGAGGTCAGCAGCAGCCGCAACATGCGCCAGGTCGCCAACCTCCCGAAGCAGGCACCGCTCGACACGGGCGTCGGATCCGACCTCGCCTTCCAGGACCACTACGCCTTTGTGGGCAACTACAACGGCTTTGTCGTGTACGACATCCGCAACCCGCGCCGTCCGTCGATCGTGACGCAGGTGCTGTGCCCCGGCTCGCAGAACGACATCTCGGTGTTCGGCGATCTGCTGTTCCTGTCCACCGACTCCTCGCGCAGCGACGACTCGTGCAACAGCATCAGCCAGCCCGCGTCGATGGAGGAATCGTGGGAGGGCATCAAGATTTTCGACATCAGCGACGTGCGCAACCCGCGCTACGTCAAGTCCGTGGAGACCGACTGCGGCTCACACACCCACACGCTCCTGCCATCGGCCGACCGCAGGACGGTCTACCTCTACATCTCGTCCTACTCCCCGAGGGCCAATTTCCCCGACTGCCAGCCGCCGCACGACCTGATTTCCATTGTGCGGGTACCGGTTGCGAACCCCACGGCCGCGGCCGTGGTCGCCAAGCCCAACCTGTTCCCGGACGGCGGCAACCCGCCCGGCGCGGGCGGCAGCAGCACATCCGGATGCCATGACATCACCGTGTACCCGGCGAAGCGACTGGCGGCGGGCGCGTGCATGGGCGACGGGATCCTGATGGACATCACCGACCCCGAAGCACCGCGCGTCATCACCCGGGTGCGCGACAACGTGAACTTCGCGTTCTGGCACTCCGCCACGTTCAACCAGACCGGCACGAAGGTCGTGTTCACCGATGAGCTGGGCGGCGGCACAGGCCCGACCTGCAACCCGACCGTGGGACCCAACCGCGGCGCGGACGCCATCTATGACATCGTCGGCGAGGGCGACGGCCGCACACTGGTGTTCCGCAGCTACTTCAAGATCCCGCGGACCAACACCAACACCGAGAACTGCGTGGCGCACAACGGCTCCATCGTCCCGACCATCATCGGCGACGTGATGGTGCAGGCGTGGTACCAGGGTGGCATCTCGGTGTGGGACTTCACGGATTCGGCGCACCCGTTCGAGATCGGCTTCTGGGAGCGCGGGCCGCTGTCGGAGAACGAGCTGGTCTTCGGCGGTTCGTGGTCGGCGTACTACTACAACGGCCACATCTACTCCAGCGACATCCAGAAGGGGCTGGACGTCCTGGAGCTGTGGGATCTGCGCACGATCACGGCCAACTTCCATCGCACGCATCAGCTCAACGTCCAGACCCAGCCGGTGTACTGGCCGTTCCGGCGCTGAGCGAGCGAGCACGGACAGGGACCGGCTCGCACACGTGGGCCGGTCCCCGCTGTATGGGTTGGCTACCCGCACCACACTTGCTTGAAGCGTCAAGTATCCTGGACCGCATGGGGACCGCGGAGCAGGAGCCGCGCTGGCTGGACGCCGACGAGATGCAGGCCTGGCTGGCCCTGGCCGGCGTGCTGGTCAGGCTGCCCGCGGCGCTCGACGCGCAGCTGCAGCGGGATGCCGGGGTGAGCCATTTCGAGTACCAGGTGATGGCCATGCTTTCCGAGGCACCACACCGCACGCTGCGCATGAGCGACCTCGCCCAGCTGGCCAACGGTTCCCTGTCGCGCCTGTCACACGTGGTCAACCGGCTGCAGAAGCGCGGCTGGGTAACGCGGCAGCCGTGCGCGTCGGACGGCCGGATCACCCTTGCCACACTGACCGAGGACGGCTGGGCCAAGATCGTGCAGACCGCACCCGGACACGTGGAGGCCGTGCGCGGCCTGGTTTTCGACCCCCTGACCGGCGCGCAGGTGCGCCAGCTCAACGAGATCGGCCGCCGCATCCTGCGCACGATCGACGCCGAGGAGCGCGATTGATTCCCGGTTGCCGCCGGTGTGTCGGATCTCTCGCTCAGTTGACGCTTCAACCAATACGGGCCTAGGCTCAGCCCTGAACTTGAAGCTTCAAGTAAGGGGTCGGACATGACGATCGTGGCAGACGCCCCCGCGTCGCAGATCCGCACGAGCGTGCGCGTGCCGCTGCGCTTCGGAGACGGATACACCACCGAGGCCGACGTGTACACGTTCACTAACCTCGCCGACGGCAAGGAGCACCTGGCGCTCGGGCTCGGGGACCATCGCGGTGCCATCGTGCCACTGGTGCGGGCGCACTCCGAGTGCCTCACGGGAGACGTGTTCGGCTCGGCCCGCTGCGACTGCGGCGCGCAATTGCGCGAGGCCGTGGAGCGGATCGCGGCGACCGGTGGCTATCTGCTCTACCTGCGCCAGGAGGGCCGTGGCATCGGGCTCTATGCCAAGCTGGACGCCTATAGCCTGCAAGACCTGGGCATGGACGCCTACGCCGCCAACCGCGCCCTCGGCCACGCCGACGACGAGCGGGATTACACCGTCGCCGCGCAGATGCTCGACGCGCTCGGTGTGGGCACGGTCGACCTGCTGACGAACAACCCCGACAAGCCGGCCCAACTGCGCGCGCTCGGTGTCGATGTGCGCGAGGTGCACCCGACAGGCGTGCACGCCTCGCCCGAAAACCTGCGCTACCTGGCGGCGAAGGTCGCCCACACCGCTCACACCATCAGGCTGCCATGAAGGCCGTCGTGCCGCGTCGCTTGAGCGCGAACACCCCCCACCCCAGATAGGTGCGCAGATAGCGCACATATTGGAGTGGCGCGGTGTCGAGCTCGGCGCGCATCCGCGATGCCAGCTCATCGCCGGGGTTGGCGTCCAGCCACGCCCGCACGGAGAACCACTGCGCCGCAAAGTATCTGTCCCAGCCGTCCTCGTTGGCGAGCACCATCTCGACGAGATCCCAGCCCCGCTGCCGGAACAGCTCGACGAGCCCGGGCAGGTCGCGATAGTCGTCTTTGGACGACGCGTGGCAGGCTTCGACCGTCGCCTGGTCGGGTGGGTCGGCCCGCCAGTACGGCTCGCCGATCAGCACCAGCCCGCCCGGCCGCAAACTGCGCTCAAGCAGGTCGAGCGTGCCCGCGACGCCGGCGCCGATCCAGGTCGCGCCGATGCACGCGGCCACGTCAACAGGAGTGTCCGCGGCGTAGCCCGACGCGTCGCCGTGCACGAGCGTCACCCGGTCGGCGACGCCCAGCTCGACGGCGCGCTCACGCGCCGACTGGGTGAACGCCGTGCTGATGTCGACGCCAGTGCCCGTGATGCCGTGCTCCCGAGCCCACAGGCACAGCATCTCGCCGCTGCCGCTGGCCAGGTCGAGCATCGTCATCCCGGGCCGCAGGCCGATGGCCCGCCCGAGCACGGCGAACTTCTCCTCGGTGAACGGGTTGTGTATGCGGTGGCCGCTCTCGCGGATGACAAACTCACGTGATAGATCCACTGGTGGAAGTCCTTACGTCCGAACGGATTGTGGGGGGTCTGCGGGGTTGATGACAACGGCCACGGCGACGACCCACATGAAACGCACCTCCGGAAGACGTAGGGCTGCCAACCTAACCCTCCCGGGAAGCCGGCGTCGAGCGGTTTTCACGGCCGTCGGGCGTCGGCGTGGGGCACGGCAAGCGGCGGGCGCCCAGCACAGACCATGTGCGTTCAGCGCTACGTCTCTGCTCCGAGTAGCCGGAGCAAAGACGTAGCGCGCAACAGCACACCCCGGCCGGCCTCCGCGACGGGTGGGACGATCCGGCACCACTGGTTCTCGTGCCACGACGGCACGAGCGCGGTCGGGCGCCTGACCGGGGTGATGGACGAGCCGAGCGCGATCCGGCTCTCGGTGACCGCGCGCGGCCGACGAGACGGCGAGACCGCGAGACCGCGAGACCGCGAGACCGCGAGACCGCGAGACCGCGAGACGGCGAGACGGCTCTATCGGCGCGAGGGCTTTACCGCGCGCTCGCTCGTGCTTGAGGCCTCAGCGGCGGCGAGGATCGCGGTCACCTCGCGTCCGAAGTGGACGTCGAGTGGGTGGGAGCCATCGGACGCCAGGAGCTCGGAGATGGCCCGCTCGTACGACCCGAGGGTGTTGCCGTCGAAGCTGGGCAGGGTCAGCCAGCCATGCTCGCCGTGCAGCACGGTCTCGATGCGCGCCGCCTCCAAAGCCGAGTCGAGGGTCAGCTCCATCGTGCTCACGGCACCGCTTTCGTGGCGCAGGGTCGCATATGTTGTCTGCCTTGGCCCTGCGGTGGCCGTCACCGACTCGACCGGGCCCAAGACCGGGAGCAGGAGGGACAGCGTGTGCGGCCCGAGGTCCCACAGGCCGCCGTGCTGCTGCCGCCAGACCGAGTCCGCATAGGGACTTCCGGGCGCGAAGATGGAACCGAAGAACGTCGCCCGGCCGCCGAGCCAGCCGCCGGTACTAGAAGCATTTTCAAGCGCCGCAACGGTCGTCGGCTGGAAGCGGTTGGTGAAGAATATGACCGAGGACAGCCCGCGCGCTTCGACCTCGGCCACCACCGCGTCGGCCGCCTCGACCGACAGCGCGAGCGGCTTGTCCAGCAGCAGGTGGCGGCCCGCCTCGGCCGCGCGCAGAGCCAGCTCCGCCTGGATGTCGGGCGGCAGGGCGACCGCCACCGCGTCGACATCGGCCAGCAGCTTATCGATTGATTCATATGGATGTATCGCGAGAGCGCCCGCGAGATCGGCCGCCTTCGACGGATCCCTGCCCCACACGCCCACCAGTTCGACATCGGCATGCGCGGCCAGCGCGGCCCCGTGCACGGTGCGCGCCCAATAACCGGTGCCCAAAAGCCCGAATCTCATCACGCTAAAGTCAATCACATGGCGCTCACGTTCCGCCCGGCTACAGCCGCCGACGTCCCGGCGGTGGTCGCGCTCGTCGAGTCGGCCTATCGCGGTGACTCCAGCCGTGTGGGATGGACCACCGAGGCCGACCTCTTGCAAGGCCAGCGCACCGACGCGGAGGCCGTCACCGGCATCGTGGCCGACCCGGGCAGCGTGCTGCTGCTGGCCCAGCGTGACGGCGAGCTCGTGGCGTGCTGCCAACTGGAGCGGCGCGAGGGCTACGCGTATTTCGGGATGTTCTCGGTGCGGCCCGAGTCGCAGGCGGGCGGCATCGGCAAGGCCGTGCTCGCGGAGGCCGAGCGGGTGGCGCGCGACGAGTGGGGCGTCGGCGAAATGCACATGACCGTCATCTCCCTGCGCGAGGACCTCATCGGGTGGTACGTGCGGCGTGGCTACGCCCGCACCGGCAAGATGAGCCCATTCCCTTACGGCGACGAGCGTTTCGGGCTCCCACAGCGCGACGATCTGGAGTTCGAGCTGCTCGTAAAATCGCTTGAGGGATAGCGCGGGAGTTCCTATCGTTTCAGGCGTGCTTCGTTTCGCCAGTGCCTCAGGTTGATTCGCACACTACGCGCGCCCGGGATCGTGCCCACACGCCATGGCTGCCCGCCGCGCCGGTCCGCGAGCCCTTGGCGCTGAAGGACCGGCGGGCCTGCTACCCCCGCCGGTCCGATCTTCCTACCGCGCATCTCGCACACTCCCAACCAATCGAGGGGTGTCGAATTGAGATGACACGGGTAGTAGGGAAGGTATGTTTTCGCGCCTACTGGTCACAGCGGTCGCCACGGTCGCGGTCCTGGCGTGCTTCGTCGGCCCCCAGGAGCGGGATCAAGGAGGCGACGGCGGGGGCGGCAGCGGCTCCCGGATGACCGCCGAGGAGTTCCAGCGCGACCTGGAAGGCGCGGTCGCGACCGCCGAGCGCTATTGGCGTGCCCGCGTGGACGGGTTCGACCCGGTCAACGACGTCGTGCCGTACCTGCGCGGCGGCGAGGTGAGCTGTGGCGGCCAGGGCCTGCCCGACAACAACGCGGCCTACTGCCCGGCCGGTGACTTCATCGCCTACGACGCCGACTGGGCGGTCGCGGCGTTCCGGCAGCTCGGCGACGCGTTCCTGTTCTACCTGCTCGGACACGAGTATGCGCACGCCATCCAGGTCCAGCTCGGCGTGCGGCATCAGTTCACCATCCAGGCCGAGCTTCAGGCCGACTGCATGGCGGGGGCCTACATCGGCGATTCCGTGCGCGCCAACCAGCTCACGCTGGAGGAGGGTGACCTCGATGAGCTGCGCACCGGGCTGATCGCGGTGGGCGACGACCCGGATCAGCCATGGTTCGAGCAGGGCGCCCACGGCTCGCCCGAGCAGCGCACGCAGGCGTTCTTCAACGGCTACGAGCAGTCGCTCGACCCATGCGGGCTGTGAGCTTGTGTAGATAGGACCGGAATGAAGCGGGCTCGACGACCTCGAATTCGGCCTCGATGGCGGTCAGGATCAGCACGGGCCAGTCGAACTCGTCGACGTCGAGCACCAGCCGGCACGACCCGTCATCGATGGCAAACACGCGGCCACCCGTCTGCGCGGTGACCTTCTCCACCGCCTCCGCACCCGCGTGCACCACCACCTCTATGCGGTGCCGCGTCGGCCGCTCGCGCAGCACATAACCCGCCGCGTCAAACTCGCGCTGCCGGAACCGCGCGCCGGTGGTGACCGGATCCCTGAGCCGGTCGACCCGGAAACTGCGCCAGTCGCCCCGGTCCAGATCCCACGCCACCAGATACCACCTGTGCCGCACCGAGACCAGCCGGTGCGGCTCCACATGACGCGGCCCGCTCGGATAGGCGAAGCGGAGCCGCTCACCGTCGCGGCAGGCGAGCGCGAGCACCCCGAGCGCGGCCGCGTCCACCGACTGTCCACTCGCGACAGCAGGCACGCTGTAGTCGCGCACCGCGTCGACCCGCCGCTGCAGCCGCGCCGGCATCACCTGCACCACCTTCGCCAGGGCCTGGGCTGCTGTCTCGTGGGCCGAGCCGCGCAGCGCGACGGCGATCGCCACCGCCTCGTCGTCGTCGAGCAGCAGCGGTGGCATGGCCGCGCCTGAGCGCAGTTGATAGCCGCCCGCAACACCGCGCCCGGCCTCAACCGGGTAGCCCAGCTCGCGCAGCCGGTCGATGTCGCGCCGCAGCGTGCGTTCGCTGACCGCGAGCCGCCGCGCCAACTCGCCGCCGGGCCAGTAGCGGTGCGTCTGCAGCAGCGAGAGCAGCCGCAGCATGCGTTCGCTCGTGCTCGCCAACCCACCGCCGCCTTTCAGGTCAAAAACTGGCCGGAATCCATTCTAGCCTCGGCTTATGAAGATTCTCGTGACAGGTGCGACGGGCTTCGTCGGCCGCAACGTCGTGTCCCAGCTGCTCGCGTCCGGCCACCAGGTGCGCGCGCTCACCCGTACCCCGGCCAAGGCGCGCTTCGCACCGGAGGTCGAGGTCGTGGACTCCGCCGACTTCACCGGCGTCGACGCGGTGTACCTCTTCCCCATCGAAGAGCAGGCACAGGAGTGGGTGGACTGCGCCAAGGCCGCGGGCGTCACGCGCATCGTCGACCTGTCTGCCGCCTCCGTGACCGTGGGCCTGCACACCAACCCGGTCGAGCGGATCGTCGAGGCGTCGGGGCTGGCGTGGACGCACGTGCGACCGGGCGGTTTCATGGCCAACATGCTGCAGATCTGGGCTCCCGCGATCCGCGCCGAACGCGTCGTGCGCTACCCGTTCGCCGACGAGCCCATGAACCTTATCCACGAGGCCGACATCGCGGCGGTCGCGGTGGCCTCGCTCACTGCGGACGGCCACCACGGCAAGGCCTACACGCTTACCGGCCCGGGTGGCGTCACCGTGCGCGAGCAGGTGCGGGCCATCGCCGACGCGCTCGGCGAAGACGTCCGCTACGAGGAGGTGACCCGCGAGCGGGCACGTGAACTGATGAAGGCGCAGGGCGGGTTCGCCGCCGACTCCGCCGATCTCATGCTCGGCTTCGCGGATTACGACGGTGCTGCGGCCGCCGGCGAGGACGGCTACTCCGACCAGGACTGGTCGGCGCTGGAGCGCACGTGGCCGGACGTGGAAATGGTGACCGGGCGCCCGCCCCGCACGTTCGCCGAGTGGGCACGCGACCACGCATCGGACTTCCGCTAGAGTGCCCCGTGTGGAGGGCTTCTCGGCCTCGCTGTATGGGGACGCCATAGCGGATTACTACGACGAGTTTTTCGTACCGGAGGCGCACTCCGTCTATGGTCGCAGCGAAACGCTTGACAGCGCTGACTTTTTGGCCAAGCATGCGCTGGGCGGCTCGGCGTTCGAGGTCGGCGTCGGGACCGGCCGGGTCGCGCTGGCCCTCGCCGAGCGCGGTGTCGACGTCATGGGCATCGAGGTTTCGGCTCGGATGATCGCGCGCCTGCGGACCAAGCCCGGCGGCAAGCGGTTGCGCGTGATCCAGGGCGACTTCCTCATCGAGCCGGTCGAGGAGCGGTTCGGCCTGGTGTTCGCGGTGTTCAACCTGCTGGTCGCGTTCACCACGCAGGAGGACCAGGTGACGTTCTTCCGCAAGGCCGCGCGGTGCCTGGCCCCCGACGGTGTGCTCATCGTGGAAAACGCCATGCCGCAGCGGGGCCGGTCCGAGCCGTCCGGGTTGCTGCTGCGCCGCATGGCACAAGACCACGTGCTCGCGAGCGCCTACACGTTCGACGTCGCCACGCAGCGGGTGGAGATGCAACATATCCTGGTGCAGCAGGACGGGCTGAAGTTGTTCCCAGTGCACGGCAGGCACGTCTGGCCGTCCGAAATGGACTTGATGGCGCGCCTGGCCGGGCTGCGACTTGACTACCGTTCGGGCGGATGGCGCGGAGAGCCGTTCACGGCCGATTCCATGCGCCACATCTCGGTCTACCGACTGGACGGATAGGCGCGGCTACAGGGGATTGACCGGCCACGCGCGCAGCCGGTAGGGCAGCCACACCGCCCGGCCCGCGAACACCGCGACCAGACCGGCCTCGCGCAGCGCGGCATCCGCACCCTCCAAACCGGACGGCCGGTTCAGCTCGCGACCGAACAGCGGTGTCAAGGTGTCGGAGACGATCGTCAGCTGCTGCAGGCCGTCGCGGCAGTCGAGCACCTCGACGAAGCCGGGCCCGCGGCGCCAACCCAGCATGCCGAACTTCCAATCACGGCACCACATCTCGTCGTTGCCCGGCGGTGGAAGGTGCCGCGCGTGCGGGCGGGCGGGCGGCGGCATGGTGCCGTTCCAGCGCAGCGGCAGTCCAAACGCGACGGTCGCCTTGCTCATCTCGAACCACTCGGGCAGCTCGGCCTCGGCCAGCTCGCGGTGGCCGTCGATCTGCAGCCGCGCCACCCCGGCCAGCGCCAGGTCGCGCACCGCACGGACCGGTACGCTCCCGTTGGTGCGCACCACGACGCGCAGCCCCGCCACGCCGGTGTCGCGCAACAGCCAGGCCAGCTCACCGACCACCGACACATCACATTGGACAGTGAGCTCGTGCATCCGCGGGCCGGCGACGAATTTGCCGAACGTCCGTGCCACCGCACGGACCGCGGACGACTCGGTGAACGGTGCCCGCAGTGCCTGCAGCCTACGCTGCGGCATCGCGCACTCCCGGCACGGCGAGGGCCACCCACGTGCCCGCGTCCTCATACACCAGCCCGTCGGCCTTCCACTCGCCGAGCCACTCGCGCAGGTCCGGCTGATCCCCGAGCACGGCAAGCAATCCGGGCATCGTCAGGTGCCGCGCGAGCGCGAGATAGGCGCTGGCCCGCGCGCCCCGCAGCACGTGATCGCGGGCCGGCCAACCGATCCGGCGGTCCTCGATGACCACGACATCGTCGACGGCACGGCAGGTCATCGAAGAACGCGCAGAGCGCTCCCGCCACTGCTCGACCACGATGGCCAGCTTGGCGGCGTCGTTGTCATCGATGCCCTTGGGTGGATACTCGAACGTGTATGCGAGCTCCAACAGCTCCTCGCCGTCGAGGTCGTAGACGAGGGGGTACCACGCAGCGGGCAGCAGCGGTTCGTCGACCCCGAGCGTCGGGTCGTCGAACAGGGGCGAGAACCGGTCGAGCGTCACCCGCGTGATCCCGTTGGGCGGGGGCAGATGCACCAGCGCGGGGATCTGTTCCGCCACGTGCGCGTAGTCGGTGAGCCACCGTTCGCCCGGGAAGCCGTACAAGTAATTCCACATCGGATGAATGCCGTGCTCGCGGAACAGCCGCAGCGCCCGCACCTGGGCCGCGCCCGTCGCGCCCTTGTTCATCAGCGCGAGCACGCGCGAGGACAGGCTCTCGATGCCCGGCTGCACCGTGGTGACGCCGGCCGCGGCCAGGGAGGCCATCTGTTCCGGCTTGAGGTTGGACTTCACCTCGTAGAAGATGTTCAGATCCCAGTCCAGCGCGGCCAGCCACGGCAGCAGCGTATCGAAATAGGACGGATCCAAAATGTTGTCGCTCAGCATCACGTCGAGCACACCGAACTTGGCCACCGCGCTGCTGATCTCGTCGAAGGCCCGCTTGGCGGGCTTGGACCGGAAGCCGATCCCGCCGCCGTTGAGCCCGCAGAACGTGCACTGCCGCTTCTCGCCCCACCAGCAGCCGCGCGAGGTCTCCAGGCGCAGCGCGAGCCCGTTGATCCAGGGGCGCGCGGGCGAGGCGTGCACCGCCTCGAAGAACGGGTCGACCTTCGCCACCGGCAGCAGGTGACCCGGCGTGGGCCTTGCCACATAAGGGTTTTCGTGTGCGCGGCCGTCGGCGTCACGCCAGCACAGCCCGGTCACGTCCGCCATCGCGCGTTGTCCCGCGAACGCCTCCAGCAGTTCGCGCACGGGCCGCTCGCCCTCGCCGCGCACGACGTAGTCCAGCTGTGGGAAGTTGCGGTGCAGCGCGGCTCCCATCGGACCGTCGCAGTTGGCCCCGCCCATCACGATGGGCAGGTCGGGGCGGCGGCGTTTGAGCGCGGCGGCGAGCGCGAGCGAGGGCACGTTCTGCTCGAACGCCGAGCTGATCCCGACGAGATCGGGCCGGGTCGCGAGCACGCGATCGGCGGTCAGCTCGACAAAGCGCGGGGCGAGCCGGTGCATCCGCTCGGCGGCGTCGGCGTGCGCGTATCCCTTGTGCTCCAGATGTTCCCGGAACCGGGTCAGCCGCCAGCCCGGCTCGTACAGCGCCGAGCTGAACACCCACTCCCCCACGCCGTAGGCGAAGCCCGTGTCGCACACGATGTGGTAGTCGTCCGGGGAAAGCTCGCCGCCCGTTTGGTGGTTGCCCGCAAGGTACTCGGCAAATTGCAAATTGCCATAGATCTGGGTAACCTCACAACCGAGGTCGGTCAGGACCGTGTCCAATACGGACAGTGCAAGGGAGGGCCAGTGAAGCGCCTGCCAAGGCATGCTGACCAGGCTCACGCGCATACACCGGCACCTCTCTCGCGCCACTTGTAGCCGAGCAAGCGTCAGTGGACGGTCGGGACGAAGACGTCGATGCGCGGGCGACGGCCGGACACTATCTTCACCGTCCGGACGATCGCCCGCTCACCCTGGGGTTGCGGCTCGATCTTCACCGATCTAGCCGACACGGACATCTGTTGCACATCAACCTCCGGTGGTTACGGACGGTATGAGTATCAAGTGGGATGTCACTCAGAGTCAACCTGAACCGGGAGCGCTTCCAAACTTCGGCAAGAACGTCCTGCTCGCCGCCGGTAGCGACCAGATCGCTTGGGCACAAATAAAATCGCCGACGACGGGCCATGGCGCCCGCAGCCGGCGATCTGTGGACCTATGCTTGACGATTCGCTTGGCACATCACGGGTGCCGAGCCGGACCGGTGGAGGCATCGGCAAAACCGTGCTCCATCGTCCGATGTGGTCACTCAGGGTTGATGTTCACGTTCACTGTGTGCGACTGTGAAGTGGGCCGATGTCACGCGCCGGCGCGCATCGAGGGCGACGCCTGAACGAACGTCCAGCGGTGCCCGCCGATGTCCTCGGCCACGTAGGCACGGTAACCGTGCTGGCGGATGCCCTCGACGATGATCGCGCCCGCCGCCACCGCGTGGGCGTGGTGCGCGTCCAGGTCATCGACGTACACCCAAACCGTGTGCGAGACCGGCTCCGGCGCCCGCTTTCCGTCCAATGGGGACAGTATGATGGCCACGTCGCCCATGTGCAGCTCGACCCACGATCGCTGCTCGCCCTCGGTGGGGATGCCGTCCCACGAGCCGAACCCGAACGCGCGTGCGAGCCAGCGCGCCGCAGCGGGCGGGTCCTCGTAGTGCAGGCCGACGCTGACGCGCGCCAGCCGGTGCGGTGGGCGGGACGGGTCGTGGTTTTCGCACCACGGCACGAGCCAGCGGATGACGTTGGGCCAGAACAGCGCGGCGCGTGTCTCGTCGGCGCCCGGCAGCAGGTAATGCTCGACGCTGACCCGCGTGCCCGACCCGGTGGCCTCGAACTGGATGTCGACCTCGCTCTCGTCGACGCTGCTGCGGTAGACGAGGCGGCTGCCCGGCTCCCACACGGTGATCCGGCCGAGCTCAAGGGCGTCGTCCTGGTACACCTCCACAATCCGTCCGCCGACGCCGGGCTCGATCCGCTTGCCGAGCGACCCGGACGTGTCCCAGTTGTTGATGGGTCCGGGCACCCACCAGCGGTCTATCTCCTCGGTGAACGCCCGGAACGCAGTGGCCGGGTCGACACTTACCTCCACGGCCGCGAAGGCCGACTTGCGGGTCATTTGCGGGTCCTCTCCACATGCTTGGCGAACGCGCCCAGCTGCTCGTCCCACTGCGCCTGCATCTGATCCAGCCAGGCCTGCAGCGCCACGATCGGCTCTCGCCGCAGCCGGAACACGCGCAGCCGCGCGTCGCCCGGCACCCGCTCGTCGCTGACCACGCCCGCGTTGAGCAGGATTCGTAGGTGGCGACTGATCACGGGCGGGGAGGCGCCGATCGCCTGGGCAAGCTCGCCGGCCCGCAATGGGCGCTCCCCGAGCAGCTGCACCAGCCGGCGCCGGGTCGGATCGGCCAGCGTGTCGAGGAACGACTCCACCTCACTGGTAATCACCCGCTAATAGTTAATGACTTCTCTAATTATTGTCAAGTACCGTATGCGCTGCAACGTCACGGTGCCGTTGGCGGGATTGGCGGGCGGGATTGGGCTACGCCGCGCCCGCCGGCACCTGTTCGCGGGCCAACTCGGCCAGCGTGCGGGCTGGACGGCCGGTGACGGCCGTGAAATCGGGCGTGGTGTAGTCGCCCCAACCGCTCGCGTAGGCCGCGCCATATTCGTGCCCGCTGACCTCGGCCACCCAGCGCGGGAAGCCCGCACCCAGCATGGCGTCGACCGCGTCCTGCCGCGAGATCTCGTGGACTCCTACGCCCAGGACCGTCGCCGCCTCGGCCATGGACAGGCTTTGCGGCCCGGTGATGGTGTAGACCTTGCCGGCGTGCGCCTGTGGCGGCGCGCTCATGACGGCCACGGCGAAGTCGGCGATGTCACGGACGTCGATCATGCCGATCCGGGCTGAACCCACGGCGTGGAACAGGGTATCCCCTGAGATGGCTCCCAGAAGGTTTTGCATGAAGAACGCGGGCCGCACAATCGTTGTGGGGATGCCCGAGGCCAGAGCCTCCACATCGGACAGTGCGTGCAGCCTGCCGTTGCGGGTCGGGGCGTCGTGCGCCGCGCCGATGGCCGACAGGCGGACGACGTGCTTCACGCCCGCCCGGCGGGCCGCCCACACCGCGTTGGAGCTGGCATGCGGCGCCTGCGGGCCCATCGCGTTGAGCAGCCACAACGTGTCTATGCCCGAGAAGTCGAGGGAATCGGGCTCTTCGAGGTCGCCGACGATGGTCTGGACGCCGGGGATGGTCACGGGCTTGCGCACGAGGGCGGCGAGGTCGAGCCCGGCCGCGAGGCCGGAACGGATCACTGCGCTGGAGACGTTGCCGTTGGCGCCGGTCACGAGGATTGTCATACGATCACGCTAAGGTCAGCGTTCAGTGATAGTCAAGATTAGTGACGATAATGTTTGGTGACTAAACTCATGCCCGAGAAACAGAAGCGCAGCGCGCGCAAGCAGGCCGAACCGGATCTGGGCATCCTGTCCAGCTGGCTGCTGTTCGCGGTGCAGCGGGAGCTGTTCGAGACCATGGAGCGGGAGGGCTTCGAGAAGCTGGGCCCGCGCCACGGCGCCGTGCTGGCCTACCTCGACGAGGAGGGCACACGGGCCACCGACCTGGCGGCCCTGTCCGGTCAGCACAAGCAGGTCATCGGCACGCTCATCGACGAGCTGGTCGAGGCCGGCTGCGTCGAGCGGCGCCCCGACCCGCAGGACCGCCGCGCCAAGCTGATCGTGCCCACCGAGGCCGGCCTGGAGCGAATGCGGCGCTCGGACGCCATCATGGCCGCCATCGAGCGCCGCTACGCCAAGGAGCTGGGCGAAGAGGATTATGCCCAGTTCAAGCGGGCGTTCACGCGGATAGCGCAGGCCGCGCGCTCGCGAGAGCGGGCATAGCGCGTTCAGCGTGCGCACAGGTCGCGCTCCTACGGTGGATCACATGCAGGAGTCGAGGGCACGGCGCGTGGTGGACGCGCTACGTGAGCTGGGCGTGCCGGCGCATCTGGCGCAGCCGCGCGCCGGCGTCTCCCAGTTCGGGATCAGGGTCGCGCTGCCGGACGGGCGCGAGGCTATCTGGGACACCGACGGCACGGCCGGGCTGGAGGCGCAGGTGCTGCGCGACGGTGTGCTCGTGGGTTTCGTGCCGCACATCACCGGCTCGGAAAACTTCACCGAGCAGCAGACCATCGACGCCATCGCGCGCACCGACTACGACCGTCCGATCGCCACGCAGCGCCGCACGGCCCCGCCGCCCGCGCCGCCACTGCCCCGCGAGGGCGGCTTCTTCCGCCGCTTCATGGACGGCTTCCGCGAAAACTAGCCGGGCTCGGCTCCCATCCCAGGCCGCCGCGCACGCCCTTTGCGTCTGCCCGGCTACTCCGTTTCTCGCCTGCCGCAGATGCCTTTGCGAGCGCTACAGCTCTGCTCCGACTACCCGGAGCAGACACAAAGCGGCGCTACAGCTCTGCTCCGGATACCCGGGGCAGAGCTGTAGCGCCGCGCGAAGTGGTCCTTGCCGTCACTTGCCGGGGACCATCAGCACCGGGCAGTGGGCGTGGTGCAGGACCTGCTGGCTTACCGAGCCCAGCAGCAGGCCGGTGAAGCCGCCACGCCCGCGCGAGCCGACCACGACCAGCTGTGCCTGTTCGCTGAAGCCGACCAGCGTCCGGCCCGGACGGTCCCGGACCGACTCACGCCGCACGGTCACATCCGGGAAGCGATCCGAGTGCCCGGACAACGCCTCGGCCAGCAGGCGCTCCTCCTCGGCCGCCACCTCGTCGGTGTCGTACACCAGCGGGAGCATGTCGCCCGGCCCGGTGGACACCGGCCTGGTCCAGCAGTGCACGGCCAACAGCTCGGCACCGCGCACCGAGGCCTCCTCGAACGCGAGCCCCACCGCACGCTCCGAAGTGGACGATCCATCGACGCCCACCACGATGGGGCCCTCGAAGTCCATGCGGCCCTTGGCCACGAGCACCGGGGTCGACGAGTGCGCGGACACCTGCACCGCGACCGACCCGACCAGCAGCCCGCTGAAGCCGCCCAGCCCGCGGTCGCCGAGCACGACCAGTTCGGCCTCGTGCGCCTGCCCGAGGATCACGGGCGCGGGCGCACCCGTGATCAGCTCGGTCCAGATCTGCACGGCCGGTTCGGCCTCCAGCGCGACGGCCGCGGCCTGCTTGAGCAGTGCTTCGGCCTGCTCCCGCAGCCCACCCCCGGCCTGCCCGGGGGGCACACGCAGCGTGGGCCACACGAACGCGTGCACCAACTTCAGCGGACGGTCACGCCACCGGGCCTCGCGCGCCGCGAGCCGCACCGCGGCCAGGCCCGACTCCGACCCATCCACGCCAACGACGATCGTCACCGTTGCCACCCCCAACCTCTTCATACAGTAGCAATTGGGACGACTCGGGCGCGGCTTCTAGCAGGCGATGTCGGTCGCTGGGAGCTCCCCGGTGACGAGGTAGTCGACGACGGCCCCGTTGAGGCAGGCGTTGCCGAAGTGCGGGAAGGGCGCGTGAGTCTGCGCGTCGATCGTGACCAGCCGCGAACCGCGGATGGCCGAGGCGACCGCACGCGATTGGGCAACCGGCACCGACACGTCCCGCAGCGCGGCCGTCACCAGCACACCCGGCGCGCGGTTGCCTGACAGCGGCACCCGATTGTCCACACTGGACGGCCAGAACGCACACGGGGTGATGTTCGCGTTGGGCGGGCCGAAATTCGGATACGGTACCGAATACCGGTACACGTCGATGAGATAGCTGTGGATGCCGCGGGGCCAAGCGTTGTCACCACACCGGTAGGCCATGTTCACCGCGGTGTGGTTGTCCGCGGGCACACCGGGCACGCCCGGCCGTGCCGACGGGTAGAGCGGGAACGGCACCGGCGGTGGCGCACCGTCCCGGATCGCCGCCAGATCGGCCGCGACGTAGGGGAAGTACTGCTCGAAGAAGATCGCGATGACGACCAGGTTGCCCAGTTCGCCCGCTGTCCACGCGTGCCCGCCGGCCTCGATCGGCGCGGCGGTCGCCCGGTCGAGCAGCGCGTTGATGTTCGCCTCGACGTCGGTCGCGGTGGCGCCGAAGCCGTATCCACCGTTGGCGGCGATCCAGGCGGCGAACGCGTCGAACCCGGTCTCGAAGCTCGGCGTGCGCGAGAGTTCGAACTGGCGCCAGATCAGGTCACCGTTGACCGGACTGTCCAAAATGAACCGGTCCACGCGGTGCGGGAACAGCGTGGAGTAGGTCGCACCGAGCATGCCCGCATACGAGCCGCCGAGATACGAGATCTTCCGCTCGCCGAGTGCCTTGCGGATCTGGTCGATGTCGCGTGCGGCGTTTGCGGTGCTGGCGTGCGGCAGGGCCCAACCCGCGGCGCGGGCGCAGTCCTGCGCATACCGGCGCGCCTCGGTCACCTGCGCGGCAAACGCGTTCAGGTCGCCCGGGACGCGTACCCAAAACCCGCCCGCCTCCTCGCCGACCTGGCCGCAGCCGATCGGGGTGCTCTGCTCGACAAAGCGGATATCAAAACCGATCAGGTCGTACCGGGCGCGCACACCCGACGGCAGCGCGCCCGCCAGGTCCTCCGGCAGGTGCACGCCCGGACCACCCGGACCGCCGCCCGTGGTCAGCAGGACGCCGTCGCGCAGTGCGGGATCTGTTGCGGGCAAGCGGGATATGGCTATCTCGATGGTGCGGCCGTGCGGCTGGCGATAGTCCAACGGCACCTTCACCTTCGCGCAGCGAAGGTCGGGATTGGACGCACCGGGGCACGCCGCCCAAACCAGTTCAGGTTGTGCCGCGACGGCAGGAGCGCCCGCGCCGATCGCGATGGCCGCGACGACGAGCCGTATCAAGATTTTCATGTGCGTAGATTAGTGCTCTATCAATGAATCCGGGAAGCCGCGCTGTGCACCCGAGACCGCTGTCGGGCCCAGCACACTTTCCAGCTGCTCCCAACGCGTGACGAGATCCGCCATCATGAGCATCATGACGTCGGGGAACGCGTACAGGAACGTCTTGTAGCGGTAGTGGTCCAGGTAGTAGAGCTCGACGTCGCTCACCGCAGTGGCCGTGGTGGTGCGGGCGTTGAAGAACAGGTCGTGCGTCCCGAGGATGGTGCCCCTGCCCATGACAACCCGCTCGTAGATCCCACCGAAGTCGACCTCCACCTGCCCGCTTGCGATCAGGTACACCCCGTTGGCGACGTCGTCCTCGCGGCAGATGGACTCGCCCGGCACGTACGTCAGTTCGTCGAACATCGACGCGAGCGTCTCCAGCTCGTTGTCGACCAGCGGCGCGAACATGCGGACCCCGTACGGGTCAACGCTTTCGCGCAGGCATTCCACCCGCTCCTTGAGGTCGGTCTCGCTGATGTGGCTCATGCGCAGGCGCGCGAAGCGCTTCATCCGGTCGATGTCACGCCGTTGGCGGCGCGAGGTTTCGGCGCTGGGCGGGGTGTAGAGCGTGGTGTCGCCGCTGATCCGCGCGGCCTCACGCAAGCCCGATTCATACGCGCTGTGAACGCAGCCCCAGTGGTAGGTGTTGGTGCCCTCGCCCGCGAAGTAGAGCCGCTCCCCCACCGGCTCCGCGAGCATGCCGATGTCCCTTGGGGTGGCGTTGACCCCTATGCAGGTGTACGACCCACGAGCGAACGGATCCGCCGTCCACGCCGTGCGCGAGACACGGTCGGGTGCGGGCGCGTCGGCCCCGAAGAGGTCCCGGACCACGGTGGTCGCGTAGCGGTGAACCTCCTCGTCGGACCAGCCCTCCATGGCGCGCCCAAGCGTTGCCCCGAGCAGCATCACCAGAATCGCCTTGCCGTGCGACTTCCACATGCTGATGACCACCGTGGGATGGCGGTCGGTGTCGCGGCACAGGTAACCGAAGACATACTGCTCCTGCGGCCAGAACGGTTCGTCGTAGTGCAGGGCGATCTTGTTCAGCGTGCCGAAGCCCAGCCGGGCGATCGCCGACCGCTTGTCCTCGGGCAGCGGCGGATCGAACGTCACCGCCCCACCCTTGAGCACACCGAGCGGCAGGGTCACGAGCACCTTGTCGGCCTCGAAGTCGCCCTTGTCCGTGACGACCCGCACCGGACCGGCACCCTCGCCCGTCTCGACCCGCTGCACGACGTGGCCCAGCTTGACGTCCAGCCCGTCGGCGAGCGCGTCGACGACGCACCGATAGCCGCGGTGCAGGATGCTGTCGCCGTAGCCGTAGACCAGGTATCCGTCCTCCCAGAACTTGAGTGAAAGCTTGTCCGCGTCCTCGGCGACGTCATCGCGCAGAATCACGTTCAGGTGATAGCGGACGGCTTCCTGGTCTTCTTGGGAGTACCCTCGCGAGGCCAGAATCTCGTGGATGGCCTCGGCGAGCGCGACATCCGGCAGTTCCCGCTTGCGGGCGAGCTCGGCGCGCTGTTCCAGCTCGTGCAGCACGGCATCGGCCAGCTCCAGCGTGCGGTTCTTCGTGGCCTGATTGGTCATCCGCCGGTCCGGCCCGAACAGGTCGAGATTGTCGAACCCGCCCGTGTAGGAACTGTCACCGCCCACGTAGCTGTAGGGAATCTCCAGTCTCTCCACCAGCTCCGTGATCGGGTTGCCATCCGTGCCGTGAATCCAGTGCGCCCCAAGATCCACGCCGTCCTCGTCGGTCCAGATGCGCCCGCCGATGCGGTCGCGCGCCTCCAGGATCGTGACGGGATGCCCGAGCCCGCGCAGGGCCTGCGCCGCCGCCAGCCCGGCGATCCCGGCCCCGATCACGAGCACACTGGAGGGGTCCCGATTCGGGACTTGATGCAGAGACATGCGTGCATTTTGCGGGGTGCGTCGGCGGCAACCAACCCCGCTCACCCGAAGCGGTGACGACACCACTCGAATAGGTGTCTGTACCGGCACCAGGCCGTGCTGGTCCAGCATCGGGTGGTGTGTGGATGCTTTTCGCCCGGGCGCCGGTCTGAGCTGGTGTTGTTCAGCATTACATCTCTGCTCCGGCTACTCGGAGCAGAGATGTAGCGCTGATGCGATGCTGGTCGGCGCGCGCAGCGCGGTGCTACGCTTCGGCCTCAGTGATGCGGGCGGTGAGCGCCGCGGCCAGCATGGTCGCCTCCGCGTCGGTCAGCTCCTCGCCGAACTCGTGCAACAGCTCGGCCTGGGTGTAGATCACCCTGCTGCCACGGGACTCGTCGTATGCCTCGTCCGCGCTCTCGACCTTCACCACGTCACCGGTGAGCGCCAGCACCTGCTCCTCGCCGGCCTTCCCGCGGGCCTGGGCGAGCGCTCGCACGTCATCAGGCGTAACTGTCGTCACGACAACGGCATTTCCCACCCGGTACCAAATTCAAACACCGGCGTTCTGGCCGCAGCCGTCAGCGGATCACCGGGGACGGTCTCGAAGGAGCCGACGATCTGGCCGCGATCGTTGACGTCATAGAGCTGGGTGTTGACGCCGTCCGGCACGTCCACGGTAGCGGCCCGGCCATCCCGGTAAAGGTGGCCTGCACGCCCGGTACACCTCAATCGGAGTCAACCGCGACCCGGTCATCAAGAAACCGTGGACGAGGACGTCTACCGCGGCCGCTTCGGCCCGGAGAGTACTTGTCGTGGCTTGCGCCGGGCTGCCGGCCAGCACGGTGAGCGCCGTGCTGGCCACGGCCGCGACGGGCAGCAAAACTCTCTTTCTGATGCGCACGGTTTTGTCTTCCTTAACCTCGAAGGTTCGACAAACCTAGTGCGCGACCCTTCCGGGTTTCTTACTGAGAACCTTCCGGCCGCAAGCCCATTCTGTGAGGGCCACCGCCACGAGGGCACAGGTCGCTCCCACGAGGGCGACGATGCGGAACGGCTCCCAATAGAGCATGGCCCACGGTGCTCCATCACCGCGGACGAGTTGGAGCGCCGAGAAGAACGCCGACGGGAGCAGTGTCCACATGGCAATGACCGCGATGACGGCGACCGCGGCTTTGATCGCCACCGACTGGCGCGCCAGCAGCCGTCCCATGCGCGCGGTGAGCATCCAACCACCATATGCGCCAAGCAATGCGCCGATTGCCGTCAGCCAGGCAAGACCGCTGGGCTCGGCCCGCTCGATCCGTAGCCGGTCGCCGCGGATCGTCAAGCGGTAGTCCCCCTTGACTGCTTCGCTTCGGTCCGCGGCGACACTCCAGCCGCCGGCGCGCAACGCCTCCAGTGCGGGCCCAAGCGCGATGGACCGCCCATAGCGGTAATCGACGCGACCGGGCGCACCATCGTCGTAACCGTCGTCGCCGAAGGCGAAGTCAAAGCGTTGCTGCCACACGGGTTTCATGCCCACCACGGCATGCGCGATGGCGTCGGCCGCCGGCTGGCTCGGCAACGGAGCGCCATCGGCGGCCCACGCCACCCACGATCCGAGCGTCGCGCCAAAGATAGCGCCACCAAGCGCCGTCGGGAGCACCATAGCCACACATCCGGACGATCACGTAGGAAGCGTATGATTGCGCCGTGGGAGGTTGATTGACATGACTGAATCCGCGACCGGCCCGGACGGCCCTCCACCCCTGCCCGACGTGGCGGCCGAGATCATTGAGTTCAACCAGTTGCAGCAACAGGTGCACGAGCTGGTCGCACAACTGGCGATCACCATCTCCAAGCTTGAGCATCTGCGCCAGCACATCGAGCAATACATCCTGCCGGCGCAACAATGATCGTCCGCAGGCCGTCCAGGGCATCGCAGCGCCTGCGAGTCACCCCCTTTCGGCCCGCGCGTGGCGGCTCTCGTCCGGGCATGGCGCTCACTCCGGAATGGCGTCAAGCAGGGCGCGCAACGATTGCTCATATCTGGCTGCGTCGAAACCGAAGTTCGACATCGCGAGCATGTAGCCGCCCTTGCTGCTGATCAGCACGGCCTCGCCCTTGAGCTCCTCGGCCGCGATATGGGCCTTGTCGCCCTTCTTGATGTCGAAACCCTGTCGTAGGGCTTCCCGGCCTGCTCACGCTGATAGTCGTAAGTGGACGATCCGGCCAGCCGGGACGGCATCGTGGCGCCGAAGCCGGCCACGCCCTTGCCGTCGCCGAACAGGCAGGCACCCTGGTCGGTCATCGGCTGCCCGAGGATCTCCGAGACCTGCGACGCGGTGTACGGGCAGGCGGGCACGGCGGCGGTGAGCGTGCTGAGGTCGCCGAGGCCGGCACCGTTGGGGTCGCCGCCGCCGGTTGTGCCGTTGGAGCCGCCGCAGCCTGCGGCAGCGAGCTGGCCCGCACAGTCGTTCCTTCCTGGGTCAAGAGAGCCATTGC
This sequence comes from Allorhizocola rhizosphaerae, assembly GCF_003426775.1. Classification (GTDB taxonomy): domain Bacteria; phylum Actinomycetota; class Actinomycetes; order Mycobacteriales; family Micromonosporaceae; genus Allorhizocola; species Allorhizocola rhizosphaerae. The sequence continues at coordinate 24,753 of NZ_QJUG01000015.1, forward strand.
GCGGGGTTCAGGCGATCGACTCGCCAGCCGGCGGCCGTGGCGGCGGCGGCGGATACGGCTTCGGCATCCGGCCCTTCGACCAGAGCGAGCACGACTTCGTCGGCCGGCAGATACACCACCGCGACCAGGCAGGCGTCCACAGTGGACAGCAGGGCCGGCGGCTCGGGTGAGCCGCTGGTGTCGTCGTAGCGCTCCAGCGCAAACAACCGCCATGTCATGCTTTGAAGGTAGGTCGGCGGGGGCGCGATGAATCCGGCGCTTCCCTATGTTTCGGCGCTTCCCTATGTTCGGCCCCAACGCGCTTGGCCGCCGCCCAGCGCCTCACCGGCATCGCGCTTGATCGACCGGTTGAGCGTCCGCCGACATGCCCTGCGTGAACGGCGGGAGTCGATTACCAGAAACCAGGCCACGGTCGGCCGTCTGTCAACGGGGGCGTCACGGTCGTCGGTCGGTCGAAGGGAGGCACCCCGTCGGTGGGCTCATCGCAGCGCTACATCTCTGCACCGGCTACTCGGAGCAGAGACGTAGCGCGCGAAAGTGCCTGATGGCAGGGTCGATGGGGCCAAGGCGGGCCCCGTGGGCGCTGGGCCGATGAGGCAGGGCCAGGCCTCGTGGGTGCCGGGCCGATGAGGCAGGGCCAACCCCTGTAGGCGGCGCCGATGAGGCAAGGGTCGGCCCCGTGAGCAGGGGGCGATTGCGGTGCGGGCGAGCGGGCAGGTCGGTGGTTGCGGGCGTACGGCGTCTGAGAGGATCGGAGGCTCCAGCCGCCGAGCCAGGACAGGGAGTCGATGGCGACCATCTACGATGTCGCGCAGCGGGCCAATGTCTCCGCCGCGACGGTGTCCCGCGTGGTCAACGGGCAGGCCAGCGTCGACGGCGCCCTGGCCGAGCGCGTGCGCCAGGCGATGCGAGAACTCGATTACCGGCCCAACGCCGTGGCGCGAAACCCGCGCCGGAGCCGCACAACGCTGTGGGCAGTGATCATTTCCGACATCGGCAACCCGTTCTTCACGTCGATGGTGCGCGGTGTCGAGGATGTGGCGCAGCGCAACGGCTATTCCGTGGTGCTGTGCAACAGCGACGAGGATCCCGCCAAGGAGGCCCGCTATGTGACCGCCGCGCTGGCCGAGCAGATGGCCGGGGTCATCATCTCCCCCACCGGCGCACCGACTCACGTCAAGCGGCTCATGGAGTCCAACACGCCGGTGGTCGCAATCGACCGTGAGCTGAAGGGGACGACGGTCGACACGGTGCTGGTCGACAACGAGCACGGCGCGGAGATCGCCACCGGTCATCTGCTGGATTCCGGCTACCGGAGCATCGCCTGCATCACCGGACCGCGCGAGGTTTCCACGGCCGTGCGCCGGCTCAAGGGGTACCAGAAAGCGTTAAAAGGTTTTGGAATCAAGGGTGACGAGGCGCTCATCCGCTACGCGGACTATCGCGAGGAGGGTGGTTATCGGGCCATGGCGAGCCTGCTCGACCGCGGGCCGATGCCCGACGCCGTGTTCGCGGCCAACAACCTGATGACCGTCGGCGCGGTGGAATGCTTGGTGGACCGGGGCATCGAGATCCCGGCGGGGATGGGTGTGGTGGGCTTCGACGACATCCCGTGGGCGCATCTGGTGCGGCCCTCGCTGACCACCGTGGCTCAGCCGACCTATGAACTCGGCCGCACCGCCGCTCTCCTGCTCACGGAACGCATCTGCAAGCCGAGCCGTCCACCCTCGACGGTCACCTTGCCCACTCAACTGCACATCCGGGAAAGCTCGACGCGCCAAGGACTGCCGTGACGGTGTCACGTGCACAACCTCGTGCGCGGCCGTGAGTTGAGGCGCCGCTACTGAGGACTCGTGCCCCGTCCAGCACTCCGGTGAACAAGTTCAATGATCAATTGGTGATCGAACAATGATGCGCGCCGTAAGCATGCTCTTTGTGCGCCGTTTCCTCATCACCTCCGTCGTGGCATGTGTCGTTGCCGGTGTGCTCGGCGGTCCGGCAAAGGCCGCGGCACCGCCGTCGACCACAGGCCAGCAGTGGGCCCTGTTGTCCGTGGCCAACGGGCTTTACGTGGCAGCGGAAATCAATGATGGCGGCAGCCACAACGGGATGCTGCGAGCCCGGTCGGCGTCGGTGGGCTCATGGGAGTCGTTTACCCTGCACACCGCCGACAAGGGTCAGACAGCCACGCTGCGGTCCGTCGCGAATGGACTGTACGTCGCCGCGGAGATCAACGATGCCGGTGCGGACAAGGGCATGCTGCGCGCCCGTTCCGGCAACGCCGGCGGCTGGGAGCAGCTCACGCTGGTGCCGCAGGGATCGGGCCTATACGCGTTGCGGTCCAAGGCCAATGGACTCTACGTCACCACCGAGGTGAACCACACCGGCTCTTCCCAGGCAATGCTGCGGGCTCGTGCCTCCAGCGTCGGAACCTGGGAAAGATACCGGTTGGTGCCGCTTGGTGGCGCTTCGAATCCCCCGGGCGCTTCGCCGCCGGGCGCGAGGACCGTCTCGGTGATGTCGTGGAACGTCTGCTCCAACAACGGAGCCTGCCCGCTGTACCGGGCGACGGCCGCGACGATCGCGAGCCGGATCACCTCGTGGGCGACCCGGTCGTTCGCTCCCGATGCCCTCTTCCTTCAGGAGTTTTGCGAGAAGGACGCCAAACCGCTGGAGTATGCGCTGGAGTCGGCGACCGGCCGCGGCTGGGACGTGCGGTTCGCACCGATCCAGCACCTGCTCGCGGGCACGTCCGTCAAAGCCCAGAAGATCTGCGTTGCCGACGTCAACGGGGTCGACCGCGGCTCGTATGGCGTGGCTCTCGCGGTGCCCGACGCGAACGTCTGGTACACCTCACATCAGCTGACCTCGACTCCGGCCTACGAGCAGCGCACGGTGTTGTGCGCGACCGTCGAGTCATGGGCGGTGAACTTCTGCTCGACCCACTTCAGCGCGGGCGTGTCCTATGACGACCCCGACGGCACGTACCGGGTCCGGCAGGTGTCGGAGTTGTTGAGCGCCGTCGCCAAGCCGGGCTATCGGGCGGTCTTCGGTGGCGATCTCAACCTCACGCCGCCCGACAGCCCGTCCGGCCCGGTGCCCGACGCGCTGGCACCCGTGTATGCCGCGCACGAGGAGTGCGACCAGTCCGCCAACGGCGGCCTGCGCAAGGGCACGGCCACCGCGGGCAGCTTGAAGCTCGACTACATTTTCGGGCCGACGTCGGCGACCCACGTGTGCCGCGTGGCGACGGAAAACGGCGACTCCGACCACAAGCCGGTCTACGCCGCGATCACGCTCCCCGCTTCGTGAGGTGGTAGCGGCGACAGCCTTCCGGCAATCGCCGCCGGCTCGTTCGAGGTCGGCAGCGCGGACGGGCGAGTGCTGCCGCCTGGCCGCCGCGAGTGCCGCAGTGGTGTCCGGCGCCGCCGCATTCACGCCTTTGACAGTTCGCAAAACACCCCTCATTCAGGCAGCTGGCAAGCCCGATAGCCGCCGGCGGGTGCTCCCGCGAGCGCAGCATCCTCATTCAGGATCTGGTAATACAGCCGGCGAAGTGCCGGGCTCGGCTCCAGGCCCATGTCCTCCATAAGGATCTTTTTCATGTCGATATAGACGGAGACCGCCTCCGCCCGGCGGCCGGCGCGATACAAGGCGGTCATAAGTTGCCCGCACAGCGTCTCGCGCAGGGGATGGGCGCTGGCCAGGGCGAGCAGTTCGGGCAGTAACTCGGCATGCCTGCCACGACGCAACTCGATGTCGATGAGCTCCTCCAACGCACGCAGGCGGCGTTCCTCCAGGCAGATCGCCTCGCCGGTCAAGGCGGTCGTGTGCCCCACGACGTCCGCCAGCGCCGGACCACGCCACACATCAAGGGCGCGTTGATAGAACTTGACCGCCTCAAGCGGATCGACCTCGGCTCGCTGTCGCGCCGAGGCGAGCAGCTGATCGAAGCGGTCCACGTCGCGTTCCCCGGGAAGGGTCTTGAGCAGGTAGCCGCCGGGGCGGGTCTGCAGCAGATCATCGGGCACATCCGCGTCGAGCCGCCGCAGCCATTGGCGGAGCTGATAAATGTGCACGTGAAGGTTGTTGCTGGCGGCCGGTGGCCGGTCGGGCCAGATCGCCTCGACGAGGCGGTCGCTGAGCACGGTTTGGTTGGCGAAAACCACCAGTGTCGCCAAGGCGATCCGTTGCCGCACCGACGTTACTGGAATCCGATTTTCATTTACCGCTATCTCCATCGGTCCAAGGACACAGAACAGCATGCTGTTTCCCCCGTGGAAACTGGTCGAGATCCCGCGGCAAGTTTCGGGCGTGAGCGGATAAGCTCATCACCATTCAATCATACCTATCAATTCATGATTTCCATACCCCTCTATTGTTCGGCGTTTTCGCCTGAAATAAAGAGCTTGCCGGACGCGAAGACGGTGGCCGTGCCGGTGATGATTGGCGCGGTGTCCACCTCGACCCTGATTCGCGAGGGCCGTGCCATCGCGTGGCCCTGACCGACGACGACGAGCCGCCCGGCGGCTCCATGCCGATGCAGCAGGCAGGCCAACGGCCCGGCCGCGCTTCCTGTAGCCGGGTCCTCCGCGATGCCGGCTGTCGGGTTGAAAAACCGGGCATAGGCGTCGACGTCATTCCCGGCGGGATCGGTCGCGTACAGGTAAACCCCTTCGCCTTCGACCTCGCGCACCAGGCCGCGCAGCACGCCGGCATCGGGGCGGGCCTTGTCGACCGCCGCCCGGTCCCGGCATCCGACCAGTAGATGCGGCGCACCGGTATCCACGACCTGCGCCACGGGAAGCGCCGGCGCCGCCCCGAGCTCTTCGGCTCGCAACCCCAAAGCGCGAGCGAGCCGATCCGTGTCGGCCACCGTCTCACCGTACCGGACCTCCGCCTGCCGCATGGCGACCGTGACGCCGCCGTCCGCGCTCGTCACCGTCACCGGCAGGACCCGGTCTCCGAGTTGCTGATACCACGTGCTGCCGCTGGCCGGCGCGCCGAGGCGATCGGTCGCGGCCAGCCACCACCAGGCCCCCAGCGCGTTGTGCCCGGCACCGAAGACCTCGACCCCGGCGGCGGTGAAGGAACGCAGCCGCCACGCGGCACCGGCCACGGTCGGGCGCATCAAGAAAGTGGTCTCCGACTGGTTGAACTCCCCCGCGACCCGAGCCAGCACGCTGTCCGGTAAGGCGTCGGCGTCGGCGACAACCGCCAGCGGATTCCCCGTCAGCGGCCGGTCGGCAAAAACATCCACAAGAGCAAATTCCATCGCTCCACAGTAGACACACTCGCCACCGCAGCCCCGAATGACCGGGCGTTTCATCGACCTTTCATCGATCCTTCATGCCCCGTGGGAATGCTGTGACGGGTTGAAACCGACTCAGTTGGATGGGAGGTCGTCACGCCGTGACTGCCCGGTCGCTTGCCGAGTGCATCCAGGAGCATGCAGTACGCGACCCGAGCGCGCCGGCCCTGGCCTGGCGCGAGCGCTACATCAGCTACGGTGAACTGACCGCGATGGCCCGCACCGAAGCAGCGGCATATGCCGACTCCGCGGTGTTCGTGCGGGCCGAGAAGGCGCCTCGAACCATCGCGCGGATCCTCGGCTGCCTGCTGCGGCGGCGCGCGGCGCTGCTCGCCCCGGATGACCAGAGCGCACCCGCACTCGGCGATCTCGTGACCGAGCTCGCCGCCCCGGAAACCGCGGGCATCGCCTTCATGCTGACCACCTCGGGATCGACCGGGAAACCGAAGGTCGTGCCGCTGCCCGCGGCCGCGGTGGATCGCTTCACCGACTGGGCGATCGCCACGTTCCAGATCGGCCCGCAGACGAGCGTGCTCAACTACGCACCGCTCAACTTCGACCTGTGCCTGCTGGATGTCTGGGCGACGCTGAAGGCGGGCGGGTGCGTCGTGCTGGTGGACCCGCAACATGCCACACAACCGGAGTACGTCGCCCGGCTGATCAACACACATCGGGTGGACGTCGTTCAGTCCGTGCCGATGCTCTACACCCTGCTCAACGACGCGGGATGCCACGGCAACTCCTCCGTGCGGCACGTCATGTTCACCGGTGACGTCATGCCCGGCCGGGTCCTCACCGCACTGCCGCGCATGTTCGACAACGCACGCTTTTACAACATCTACGGCTGTACGGAAACCAACGACAGCTTCATGTACGAATTGGACGGTACCGAGTCCGGCCCCGTGCCCATCGGTTCGCCGCTGCCCGGTGTGCTCGCCCTCATCGCGGACGACCATGGGGATCTCACGTCCGGCGCCTCCCACGGCGAGCTGTGGGTGTCCACACCGTTCCAGGCCAACGGATACCTGCGCGGCGGCGAGCGGGACGACAGGTTCGTCCGCCACGACGGCCGGATCTTCTTCCGCAGCGGTGATCGGGTGACCCGGCGCGCCGACGGGATCTTCGCCCTCGACGGGCGCATCGACTTCCAGGTGAAGGTGCGCGGGGTACGGGTCAACCCGCAGGAGATCGAGGCCGTGATGGCCGCACACCCCGCCGTGGCCGAGGTCGCCGTGGTCGCCGTCCCCGATGACCTGGCGGGACACCGGTTGCTGGCCACCGTCCGACGCTACTCCGGCGCCGAGTTGACCGGTCTGAGCCTGCGCGAGCACTGCGCGATGCGACTATCCCGGCCCGCCATTCCCAGTGTGGTCGTCGTCGCCGACGAGCCGTTGCCCCGGACCGCGACGGGCAAGATCGACCGCCAACTCCTCATCTCTAGGGGACGCAGTGAGTCCTGAACGCCAAGTCACCGAATACATCGTGCATCAGTTCCAGCCGGGCGTCACCGCCGACGAACTGGACGCCGATTACGACCTGCTGGCCAACGGCATCATCGACAGCCTCGGGCTGTTGCGCCTTGTCGACTGGCTGGACCGGACATTCGACATCGCGGTCGGGGAGGCCGACCTGGCCCCGTCGGACTTTCGCACGGTGGGCACCATCTGCAAGTTCATCAAAGAGAGGTCACGATGATTGTTCGCCGACTTTCCGAGGTCAAAACCGTCGAGTGGGGCAACGGCCTGAGCCGGCGATTCCTGCTTGAGGCTGACGGTATGGGATACACCATCACCGACACGATCGTGCGGGCCGGCACGAAGTCGGCTCTGCAATACCGGGCACACCTGGAAGCGTGCTATTGCATCGAGGGTCGTGGCGAGGTGATCGACTCCGAGAACAATTCCTATGTCATCGAGCCCGGGACGATGTATGCCCTCGATCAGCGCGACGCGCACTATCTGATCGCCGATCCGGATCAGGACCTGCGCCTGGTCTGCGTCTTCGCACCGGCCCTGCGCGGCGATGAACGCCACAACTTCGACAACGACGAGCACTCGCAATATTGATATGCCCATCGAGTGGACCGAGGAGCAGCAGCGATGGCGGCGTGACATCGGTCGATGGTGCGACCAGTGGAACGCCGGCCGGGAACTGCGGGAGCGCAACGGCACGTTCGGGGTGCCCGACTGGGATCTGGTCCGCCGCTCCAACGTGTTGCGCATGCCGTTCGACGCGGCCTGGGGCGGGCTCGGCCTGGACCTCTTGACCACGATGTTCGTGCTGGAGGGGCTCGGTACCGGATGCCACGACACCGGGCTGCTGTTCAGCGCGGTCACCCATGTGGTCAGCACGGGCATTCCGCTGCAGCGCTTCGGCTCCGCGGAACTGCGGCAGACACATTTGAAGAAGGTCTGTGAAGGCTCGGTCATCGGCGCGCATGCGATCACCGAACCGACCGGTGGCTCGGACGCGACCAACATGCGGACCACCGCCGTACGCGAAAACGACTCATATGTCCTCAATGGACAGAAGTCGTTCATCACCAACGGTCCGGTCGCCGACCTGTTCGTGGTGTATGCGCGCACCGATACCGGGCCCGGACCGTTCGGCCTCAGCGCGTTCCTCGTGGAGCGGGACACGCCCGGGTTCACCGTCGGGCCCGCGCTGCCGAAGATGGGTCTGCTCAGCTCGCCCCTGTGCGAGCTGGAACTGCGCGATTGCCGCGTGCCGGCGGCAAACCTGATCGGCCGGCCCGGTACGGGATTCCTGATCATTGACCACGTCATGACGTGGGAGATTCTGTGTTCCTTCATCGTCACCGTGGGACGGATGCAGCAACGCTTGGACCGCTGCATCGCCCACGCGCGGGAACGAGTCCAGTTCGGACAGCCGATCGCGAGTTTTCAGTCGATCTCCCATCGCATCGTCGAGATGAAGATCGGATTGGAGAATTCACGCCGCTGGCTCTACGAGACCGCCTATCGCTTCGGCCGGCACCACCGGGTGACCGAGGAGCTCGCCATCGCCAAGCTCATCGCCAGCGAAAGCAATCTGGCCTCGGCGCTTGCCGCGGTCCAGATCTTCGGTGGGCGAGGTTACCTGACGGAGTCGGGAGTGGAGGGTGAACTGCGGGACGCGGTGGCCGGCACCATCTATTCCGGAACCTCCGAGATACAGCGGGAACGCATAGCCAGAATGCTTGGATTGTGAGGGACCAGGACGTGCACCAAGCAGATCTCGACAAGCTTCGACAGCCAACGGAATTCCTCGACCACGACTCACCGGTCGTTCGCCGGTTCGTCCACGACGCGCTGCGAGACGAGGACACCACCGACGTCCAGCGCGCCGTGCGGCTGTACTACGCGGTGCGCGACGGACTGTTGTATGAGGTGTACGGGGCCGATCTGTCCCGCTCCGGGTTGCGCGCCAGCGCCATCATCTCCGCCGGGACCGGGTTCTGCGTGCACAAGTCGCTGGTCTATGCCGCCGCGTTGCGTGCGGTCGGCATTCCCAGCCGGCTCATCTTCGGAGACGTGCGCAACCATCTGGCCTCGGACCGGCTCAGGCGCCTGGTCGGCGGCGACGTGTTCTGTTTTCACAGCCTCACCTCCGTCTTTCTGGAGGGCCGGTGGCTGAAGGCGACGCCGGTCTTCAACAAGCTGCTGTGCCGGCTGTACCGCATCGCGCCCCTCGACTTCGACGGAGCCGCCGACAGCATGTATCACCCGTTCGACCAGGACGGCCGCCGGCACATGGAATTCCTGCACATGCACGGCGAATTCGACGACTTCCCCTACTCCACTGTCATCAACGGCCTGCGCACCGCGCACCCACGCCTGTTCGAGCAGGAAGACACCCTGACGCAGGGCAGTTTGGTGCGCGAGGTCCACACCGGAGGTTCCCATGATTGACCCAGTCAAGATCACGCTCACCGAGGCCGAGATCCCTCGCACGTGGTACAACCTGGCCGCGGACCTGCCCCCGATGGCTCCCGTGCTGAATCCGCAGACCGGCCTGCCGCTCGAACCCGACGAGCTCCTCGCCACCATGCCGGCCCCCATCGCGGCCCAGGAGACGAGCACCGAGCGCTACTTCGAGATCCCTGAGCCGGTGCGCCAGATCTACGCCCAATGGCGGCCCGCTCCGCTGTATCGCGCGAGACGGCTGGAGAAGGCGCTCGGTACCACAGCAAAGATTTATTACAAGTACGAGGGTGTGGCACCCACAGGCAGCCACAAGCCCAACACCGCCATCCCACAGGCATTCTTCCACCGCGAGGCGGGCAAGAAGCTGCTGGTCACCGAGACCGGGGCGGGTCAGTGGGGCAGTGCGTTGGCGTTCGCGGCCGCGTTGTTCGACATGAGCGCAAAAGTGTTCATGGTCAGGGTCAGCGCGGAACAGAAGCCGTACCGAAAAATTCTCATGGAGACTTTCGGCACCGTCTGCGTGCCGAGCCCCAGCACCGAGACCGAGGCGGGAAGGGCCGTGCTGGCCCAGGACCCCGACTGTCCGGGCAGCCTCGGCATCGCCACCTCCGAGGCGCTCGAGTACGCCATGAAGAACCCCAACGTGGGATACACGATGGGCAGCGCCCTGAATCACGTGCTGGCCCATCAGACGGTGATCGGCCAGGAGGCCATGCTGCAGTTGGAAAAGGCCGGAGACTATCCTGACATCATCATCGGCTGCGCAGGAGGAGGCAGTAATCTGGCCGGATTGTCATTCCCGTTCCTCGGCAGCCGGCTGCGCGGTGGACCGCGGGTGGAAATCATCGCGGTCGAGCCGGCCGCCTGCCCCACGCTGACCCGCGGGCGCATCGCCTACGACTTCGGCGACACCAGCGGGCTCACCCCACTGTTCCGCATGCACACACTGGGCCACACCTTCATGCCGCCCCCGGTGCACGCGGGCGGCCTGCGCGCGCACGGCATCGCACCCCTGATCTCGCGTGCCGTGGAGGACGGGCTGATGAAGCCCATTGCCATGGCGCAGACGAAATGCTTCGACGCCGCCGTCACCTTCGCCCGCGCCGAGGGCATTCTGCCGGCTCCCGAGTCGTCCCACGCCATCGCCGCGACGATCGACGAGGCGATCCGCTGCCGGGAGGAGGGCACGTCACAGACCATCCTGTTCGGACTGTCAGGACACGGCCACTTCGATCTGTCGGCCTACCAGCAGTACTTCGCCGGCGCGCTGACCGACGACGCGCTCGACGAGGAGATGCTGCAGCGGTCCCTGGCCGACATCCCCACACCGGTCGGCGCGACCCAGGGCATAGAGTAGAGTCCATGCCTGATATTTCGACGCTTCTTCTGTTCGCGGCGGCAACCATGGCACTGCTCATCGTGCCGGGGCCGGCGGTGGTCTATATCGTCAGTCGCAGCGTCGCACACGGTCACGTCGCCGGGCTGGTGTCGGTGCTGGGCATCCATGTCGGATCGCTGGTTCATGTGATCGCCGCGGTGCTGGGCATCACCGCCATCATCGCGGCTTCGACCACGCTGTTCATGATTGTGAAATACGCCGGAGTCGCCTACCTGATCTATCTCGGCGTCATGCAGATTCGCCGCCGCGGCGGCACCGAGGAAGTCTTCGACGCACCACCGGAATCGGCGGGGAGGCTGTTCCGCCAGGGGATCGTGGTCAATGTGCTCAATCCCAAAACCGCGATCTTCTTCCTGGCCTTCCTGCCGCAATTCGCACAACCTGGCAACGGTCCGATGTGGCTGCAGATCCTGATCTTCGGTCTGGGGTTCATCGTGCTGGGTGTCATCAGCGACGGCACCTATGCGCTGCTGGCCGGCAAGCTGTCCGGGCGGCTGCGGCGGACTCCCAAAGGACGCCGCCGCCTCGATGTGGCAAGCGGCATCGTCCTCATTGGACTCGGCGTCCTGGCGGCCCTTGTCGGCAACGTTCAGCGCGATGGCTAGGAGGAGGTTCCACGGCGATGGACGGTTTGGGGTGGCGGGCCAGATTCGGGATCCTGGTCATCCACAACGATCCGGTTCCCGAGACCGAGCTTTGGGCGATGGCACCGCCGGGCGTCACCTTTCACACCGCGCGCTTTGAGAGCCCGCGCAAGCCGGGAGCCGATTACGCCGGCGACGCGGCCGCCGCGCTGGAAGGCTCGCCCGACGTGGCCAGAGGGCTGCAACAGCTCGGTTCGATGCCGCTGGATGCCATCTGCGTGTGCTGGACCTCTGGGAGCTTTTTTGGTGGTACGTCATTCGACGACAGCTTCTCTCGCCAGGCCACCGTGGCAGCGGGCGGAATCCCCGTGCTGCTCGCTGCCACGGCAATGACCGGCGCCATGGCGGCACTCGGCGTCACCAGGCCCATGGTCGTGATGCCGCCATGGTTCCCGCCGGCGGTGGTCGAAGCGGCGGTGGACTACCTTCGCGCATCCGGCGTCGACCCGCTCGGGCCGGCCCGGTTCGACCTGGGCGAGGGCTGGCGCCACATGCCCACATACGAGACCTACGATCGCGGCGCACATTGGACGGTGCGTCCCGAAGACCTCTATCGCCAGGTCCGGCAGTCGTTCCCCGGCGAGGCCGACGGGGTCCTCATCCCGGGCAGTGCGATGCGCACCCTGGCGGCAATCGAATCCCTTGAGCACGATTTGGGAGTCCCCGTCATCACGGCCAATCAGGCGTCCCTGTGGTCCTGCCTGCGCGCGGCCCGCACCAGAGTCTCCGTCCCGGGGTTTGGTCAGCTGCTACGCGCACTGTGAAACCGCCGCGTTCCACCGCACCGGGGGCGACGCGAGGCGCGCGAGGAGGGGTCGGCCACGGTGGAGGCACAGCACCTGCTGCTGGCCATCGCCGGCGATGCGGAACCGTCCACACGCGACATCCTGGCCGAGGCCGGGCTGGACCATCGCGCGATCCGCGCGGCGCTGGACCGCGAGTTCGAACAGAGCCTGGCCGCGGCGGGCGTGTCCCTGGCAGCCTTCGACCTGCCCCGCACGGGCCCCGTGGGGACGCGCGACCCGCAGCCCGGGGAGTCGGTCCGGCTCGCGATCGAGCGCGGGCTCGCATCCGTTGCGCGCCAGGCGGAGGTGCGGCCGGCGCATCTCCTGCTGGGCATCCTGTCCGCCCAGGTCGGCACGGTGCCGCGGGCGCTCGCCCTGGCGGGGGTCGACCGGGCCGCGCTCACCACACGTGTGGAGCAGACCCTCGCCGGCGGGCGGGCCTGACATGGACGCGCTGACCGGCACGCGGCCGACCCGCTCGCTTTTGGACGGCCGGCATTCGCTATCGCTTTCGGTTGGGCTGCACCTGTTTCCCGGGTGTGTTGATCGTCGGGGCCTACCTGCTGATCGGCTCGCCCCTGGTCGAGGCGATCGGCTATCCGCCGTTCCTCGAATTTGCCGGCAGTTGTGTCCGAATGCTGGGTTTGCGGGCGAGGTGCAATATTGCCGCGACGGTGACAAAGGCCAGCCAGGCGCTGCCCAGGGCAAGTAGCCGGTCACGATCCTGCAGTGCCCAGTATGCGATGAAGAAGGCGACCAGGGCGATGCTGTTGGTGGCGAACTGCCGGGCGAACGCGCCCAGGTGCTGGCGTGTTTCAATGACGACCAGGACGCCCGCGTAAGGAAATGTGACCGCAAGCCCATTGATCAGGCGGCCGACCGCCACGACGAGCAGTGATGACCCGGCCACGGTAGCGATCTTGGCGAGAACGTCGGGCGACGCTGCCGTTGGCGCTGCCATGCCATGGCCATCAGCGCGGTCGCAGCGACGCAGGATCGCCTGCCCAAGCAGCCACAGCAGAAGCACAGCGGTCAGGGTGGGTACGAACGGGACAGGCGCAAGAGCCGCGATTGGCCAGGCAAGACCCGCATACACCGCGACCCCGGCGGCGTCGGCCAGCAGGATGTGCCAGCCGGCGCGGGCATGCAGCAGTGCCACGACCGCGACGAACACGTTGAGCAGCAGCACGCCGAGCAGTTGACTGCCATCCACGCGGGTGGCGGTGGTGACAAGGACCAGCGTGATGGGTAGTGGAATAGCGTAAATCAGTGCGCGCCACCGGATCGAGCGGATAGCGCCGATCGCGAGGACGGTTGCCGCCACCACGGCAGCCGACAATAGAGTCATCCGGCCTGCCGCTTTCAGATTTTGGGCAGCCGGTTGGCGGCCGCACAGGTTCGATAGACGCCGCGGATGCGCTCGACTTCTGCCTGGTTGACCACGAACACGTTGGCGACGATTTCGCCTCGGGCGTTCATCCTTCCCTCCCACGCGCGGTGCCGGTCCCACACGACGATGTTGAGGTGCAGCGCTGGGTCGATGTCGCTACGGTCAACGACGGCGACGGTGACCCCGGCCTTGCGTTGCAGCTCCACCAGGGCGGTCAGGTCCGCGGTGGCGCGGTCGCACACGAACACACGGGTCACGGTGACCCCGCGGGCGATCGCGGCGAGATTGGCCTGCCAGTACTGCTGCCCGACCGGGCTGTACCACCAGGCCGGCTCGTCGGTAATGTTGGTGACCGCCTCGATGCGTTCCTGGCATGACTCAGTGGCCATGATGAGATCGGCATAGTCGGTGCGCGATCGTAGGATCCGTCCACGGCCTAGCTCGTCCAGTTCGTCGCAGATCCGCTCCAGACGTCGACGCGCATCGGCCTCGATTTCGCCGCCCGGATACCTGTGCATGATCTCGCGCGTCGAGTGCGCTATCGAGGTCAACGTCTGGCCCAGCCATGGCATGTCCTGTACCAAGCCACGCAGCTCAAACCGCCGTTCGGCGCGGGCTGACGAGTCGAGCACCAACGACAATGTCGTTCCCATCAGTCCGGCCAGCAACGATTCGCCGGGACTGGCAACATTGGTGACATCCAGCGCAATGGCCAAGCCGATGGACACGACGATGCCGGCGAGCGTCAACGGTTCGAAATACCTCACAAGGTCGGCGATGCCCGCGCCTCGCCGTCGACGTTCCTGAGACCTGCCCGTTGATGCCGTCATACCTACGGAGCGTATCGACCCTCGTCCAGTCGGTCAGCCTCCACTACCCACCCATGCGAGCATGCCCATTTAGGAGTAACTAAAATGTTGTCCACCCGTCGGCGGGCTAGCACGCTGTACCGTATGATCAAGATTGATTTTCGCATTGGCTATGGCGCCTTGCCGCTTACCGGGCAAGACGCTTGGGGCCCACCGTCCGATCGGGAGGGTGCCATCAAGGTGCTGCGGCGGGCCGTGGACCTCGGAGTGGCGCTAATCGATACCGCGGACTCGTACGGGCTCGGCGCCAACGAGGAGCTCATAGCCGAGGCGCTGCATCCCTACCCGGATGGGCTGCTGATAGCGACCAAGACCGGCAGGACGCGTCCCAGCCCAGGCGAGTGGGGCGTGCTCGGTCGGCCCGATTACGTCAAACAGCAGGCGGAATTGTCTCGGCGACGGCTGCGGGTCGACCGCATCGACCTGTTTCAGCTGCACCGTGTGGATCCCAGCGTACCGTTCGAGGACCAGATCGGTTGCCTGCGCGAACTGCGCGACGCCGGTGTCATAAACCACATTGGACTGTCCGAAGTCGACGTGGAGCAGCTCGAGCGGGCGCGTTCCATCGTCGAGATAGCCAGCGTGCAGAATCGTTACAACTACTTGGATCGCCGCCACGACAACGTCATCGACTACTGCGAGCGGCACGGCATCGCCTTCCTGCCTTGGCGCCCCATCGATGAGACCTTCCGCGACTACCGGATCAAGCAGGCAGCCAAGGACCTCTCCGCGACACCGGCTCAGGTTGCCCTGGCGTGGCTCCTGCAGCGCTCGCCCGTCGTGACTCCCATTCCGGGCACGTCGAGCGTGGAGCACTTGGTGGAAAACTGTGCCGCAGCCCTGCTCGAACCGCCACTGCTCGACTGACTCGACCGGCCGGTGCCCGGTCATCCCGAAGCTCTGGCAAAGGAACCTTGCACCGCCTCCTCCGCCTCGGGCGCCGAGCCACGGCCCAGCCGCCACCAGCCGACGATAGCTGCCGGCGTAGACCGCTTCCCACCGCCGTGCCAGGCACGTCTGCCAATAACGGTTCCATTGCGGGGAGACGGTCAGGCGGGTGTCTGATTGGGGCGTCCAGCTGAGACACCTGCCGTAATCGCAACACATCGACCACTTTAAGATCCGGCCGGTCGTCGTCCTACCCGTTGTGCACAACCGGCTTCGATAGATCAACAGTCGTGACTGGATCCTATTCTGGCCCTCAGCTTGTGAGACTGTTTGCCCAGCCTAGATAGAGTAAAAGTGCGCCGTGGTCAGCGAAACGCGAACCGGTTTTTGCTGGTCACAGGTAATCCGCTGCCAGTGACCCCGGTTCGGCGGGGCCGCAGTAGTGCCTCGTGACCATGCGGATCGGTCCTCCGGGCGTACGTCGGCGCGGTGCTCGGCTGGGCGCTCACTGACCGCGAAGGCTGCTGACCAACACTCCAAGAATGAACTCGATGGGGTTACGGCTGAGCGTCTCGTTCCATTACGGCGGTCGCCGCCTCGATGCCGTTGACGACTTCGTACTCGAGGTTATTAACCCCGATGCCACGCTTGACCGTGTCGAAGTGGATGCGGGCGGAGGCGATCTTGCCCTGCTCCACGGGGCGGAGCAGTCCGATCTCGTTGACGTGCTTGGTCTCGAAGACGATGTAGCGGCTGCCATCGGTGCGTTCAACTGTCAGTGCCCAGTCAGGGTTGTAGCGTCCCAGGGGCGTCGGGATCGTGAATGAGGATGGGAGCTTCACGAAGGTCTTGACCTCGGGGCGTTGCAGCAGCGCAAGCGCGAAGTCCTTCTCAGGACCGGAGTCGACGACGAGGTACTTATAGACGGACTTCTTCTCGAACGAGATCGCGTTGCCCTCCGCGTCGGAAACGATGTTTCCGGCGGGGCCGGTGTACCCGGCAACTTCGGCTTCGCGAAGCAGGCTGAGCGCATATCGGCGGTCTGCTTCGGGGCGGGAGGGGTCCACCAATTCGTAGCGCAGTCCCTTAACCAGGAAGTCAGCCTTGGTGATGTTGAGTTGGCGGGCTACCTGGGCGATGTAGGCCTGCGGGTTGTGGCGGAACTGTCCAAGCGTTCCGGACTCGGTGAGGATGTGAGCGAGCGTGGCACGGGTCAGTTGGGTTCGGTCCGCCAGGACAGACAGAATGTCGGGCAGGTCCTCGCTGTCGGCGTAGGTGACGTCCGCACGGCGCGTTGCGGCGGCTTCCGCGGTCAGCCCACCCTGGTCGATGCGCTCCACACGGTGTGTGACCCACTCGCCCCGACGCTTGGGCACTGGAAGCATGCCGCGCAGCGCCTTGACCATCGCGGCACGCAGGTCGGCTTCATCGACCTCGACGCGGTACTCGGTGCGGTGCTGGATGCGGTCCCACAGTTCCTGGAATTCATCACCGACGTGTCGGGCGGCGCCCGCCTTCATCACCTACCACGTTGCCGCGAAAGCCGAGCGCCACGCCATCCGACCCCAATCGCGGCCCCACCGGGAAGCTGACCGCCGCTGCCGGATGCCCTGCCATCCCGGACTCGCTACAGCGACGTCTGACCGGCAGCGTTTCACGACGCCGAGCGGGCAACGGGCCCGCTGGTGCGCGGCGGGCCCGTTGGCCATGAGATCAGGCGTAACGGTAGGCGCGGATTATGGTCTGGTCCACGGTGTTGCCGTCATTGTCGGAGGCGGTCGCGCGCAGCGAGACGAATCCGGTGCCGGGTGGGTGGCGCACGATCAGTGTGGTGGCCCAGACGACGGCGCGAGTCCAAGTTGCGCCGTCGTCGAAGGACACTTCGATTCGGTTGACCCGTGCCGGACCCGTCACGCTGAGCGGAATCGGCAGGGTGCTCCCGGCCGGTGCGCTGTTGTGCGTGTCGAGTGG
This sequence comes from Allorhizocola rhizosphaerae, assembly GCF_003426775.1. GTDB lineage: Bacteria > Actinomycetota > Actinomycetes > Mycobacteriales > Micromonosporaceae > Allorhizocola > Allorhizocola rhizosphaerae. The sequence goes on from NZ_QJUG01000015.1 coordinate 41,936, forward strand.
TGGCGAGAACCGCACCAGCGGCAGGGGCAAAGGCCGGCTCCCTGCCACGTGAGCCGACCGGAAGGTCCAGTCGACCGTCGTCCTCGTCGAGAGCCGGTGTGGTTCTCCCCGTTGGCTTTCGATTTTCATCGTGTACCGCGCGTCAGCCCCGGTCACACGGAAGTCACCCGATCCGGGAGTGGCCGACGACCCCACCCGTATGCCATTGCGCCACAGGGTCGTGCTGCCCGTGCCCTCCATCGGGTCGAGCCGGCCGGCGCCATCCGCGTAGAGTGCGGCATCCACCGAGATCGTATCGCCGGTGCGGGTGGCGGCACGCAAAGCCACGGTTCCATGTGTCGTGATAGGACTGCCCGGCCCGGTAGGAGACCCATTCGCCGTGTATCGGCCCGAACCGATAATGGTCCCCGTGTCCGGATCGGTCCACGCTCGCCGCAACGTCGTGCGCCATTGCATGCCCGGCTCCACGTTGACGTGGTGAACGGCCCGGCCGGGCAGGCGGTAGGTCACCCAGGCGTCGTGTCGGATCGGTCGGGCAGGCTGCTGCTGGCCGCCTCCCACAGGGCGAGCATCCCGTCAGCGTCGCCGCCGGAGTAGCTCGTGTGGATGGCGGCGAACTCCTGCTCGGCGAACGCTCGTTGGTACCCGCTGATGAACCTGGGCTCGCGATGCCCGACCGTATAGGTCCATGGGCTGTCCGCATTGGACGTCCCGAACACCGCGCTGATGTATGAGATGAACCCCGGCACGGCCGCGCCACCGCTCAGGTCCGCCGTGTAGAAGTCGGCGAACGACCGCCCGCCCTGCCCCGCGCTGATGGGCCCGTCGGGCGTGCTCAGCGTGAACGCGATGTCGGTGAACAGCGTCTTGGCCGAAACCCGTGGCACGGTAAGCGAACTCGTCCGGCCGAGCCGCGCGTCGAGCCGGACCGTCGCGTCACCGGTCACGTCCAACGCCGGGTGCACCAGCAGCGTAATCTCCGGCACCACACGGCTGGCGACCCAGGAGGTCAGCACATATCGGCCTTGGCCACGCGCGCAGTCGCCGTGCCGTCCTCGCTGTGCAGGTTGAGACCGCGAAAACTGTCGTGCGAGAACATGTCCGCCGCGAACACGGACGCCTGCCCGCCACGGTCGAGGCCCTCCAGCGTGAGGGTGTAGCTTTCGACCTCCTTGTGCACCGCCAGCGCCGTGCGCGCGGCCGTCCCGTCCGGCGCGGTCGCCGTCACCGACCCCGTGATCAGCCCGTCCGGCACGTCGGCCCGTGTGTCCGCGGTGACGTGCACGCTTGCCGTGCTCCCCGCCGGAACCGTCACCCGGGCCGGGCTCACCGCGAACACTCCGCCCGTGGCCGACACGTCGAGCGTGACCGCCTCTGTCGTGGTGTTGTTATAGGTGACCTGGCGGGTCTATGGCTCGTCATCGCCGTGCGGCCACAACTGCATGCCGAAGCCGATGCTCGCCGGATCCGCATACACCCGCTGGGTAAGTGCCGCTGCCACATCCACACGCCCGGCCCCCTGCGTGAACACCGATGCCGTGGCATGCGGCCGGGCCGAGGCCATCAGCGTCGCCTTGAGCTGTCCGCCCGTCCACTGTGGATGCCGTTGCGCGAGCAAGGCCGCTGCTCCCGCAACATGTGGCGTGGCCATCGACGTGCCCGACAGCGCCACGTGGCTGCTGGCTCCGGGCGAGTCCTTGCTGCGGGCCGCCGTGATGTCGACGCCGGGCGCGGTGATGTCGGGCTTGAGGCCGTCGTCGCCGAGCCGTGGACCGCGGCTGGAGAACGAGGCCGGCTCGCCCGCATCGTCGATCGCACCGACGGTCAGCGCGGCATCCGCGCTGCCTGGCGTACCGACCGAGGACGGAAAGGGGCCCTCGTTGCCGGCCGCTATCACGACCAGGGTGCCGAACTGCGCGCTCAGAGTGTCGACCGCTTCTTCGAGCGGGTCGATGCCTGGAGTGTCCCAGCCGCTCAGGCTCAGGTTGACCACCTTCGCGCGCTGCTGCGCCACTGCCCAGTGCATCGCGGCGAGCACCCACGACTCCGGGCAGCCCCACTCGACACAGACCTTGGCGTCCAGCAGGTTCGCTCCCGGTGCGACGCCCTTCGCCCCCGCCATGATGGAAGCCACATGCGTGCCATGGCCGTTGGTATCGCGATCGTCCTCGGTGCCCTCGGTGAAGTTCATCCGCCCGGCGACCCTTCCCGCCAGATGCGGGTGCGTGTCGTCGATGCTTGTATCGAGCACGGCCATGGTCACGCCCGCGCCGGTCAGGCCCGCCTGCCACGCTGCCGGGGCACCGATCTGCGGCACGCTCGTGTCGAGCACCGGCCGCAGCACGCCGTCCAGCCACACCTTGGTCTTCGACGTGAGCACGTCCGCCCACAGGGCCTGCCTGTCGTGCGGCTGCACGGAAACCAGGCCCAGATGTGGCAGGCTGCGCGTGAGCTTCGCACCACGCAACTGCCTGCCGCCGGCCGGACGGACGATCAGCGACAGGTCCCGGCCCGCCTGGGCCGTCACGTCGAACAGCCGCGGATCAAGCCTGCCCTCGGCCAGCGGGATGAGCGCATCACTCGGGATGACGTGCAGGTGCCCACGGACGCGCTTGGTCGTGAAAGTGACGCGGTCACGTCCTTTGCCCGGCTCGATGCTGAAGCTGTTGCCCCGCGCCATGACCCGGTCACCGGTGACCAGGATGGTCGCCTCGCCCGGAGGATGGAGGCGGGACGGCGTGGCCGCCGCCGTCGTCGTGGGCAGCAGCAGAATCAGGGCAGCGAGCAGCCCGGTAGCCTTCCTCATGAGACAGTCCTTTGCAGACAAGTGGTCAGGTGGCGGGCGCCTGGTCGGAATAGGTGGACTCGGTCACGGCCGTGCAGGAGATGAGCGCGCCGCTTTGGCCGTCGCGGATTTCGCTCGCCATTGTTTGCCCAGTGACCACGTCGATGACAAGCCGATGGCGCTGCGAAGAACCGTCGGCGCTGCGAAAGGTGTGCTCGACAGCGCTTCCCCTGCGCCCCAACGGATCTGTGACCTCGCCCAGGTAGGTGATGCCGGGCAGATCGGCCAGCATGAGGTAGGCCGCGGACCGCACCGCCCCGCTGGATGGCAGACGCAGCAGCAGGTCGGTGGCCGCGATGAACAGCATCTCGGTCTGGTGCTCGGCAAGGTCGTCCGGCTGCCATGTGCCGCGCGCATCGGTCTCGTTGCGCAGCAGGAGCTCCGCCAGCTGGTCCGGATCGGTAGGCAGGGCGCGCAGCTGGTCGAGCGTGAGCGTCGTGCCGCCGACGTTCACGCCGGGCCCACGGTCGGGGAGGCGCTTGCAGCCCTTCTCACCGGGTTGCGCGGTCAGCGTGCGCCCGGGCGTCGGCTCACCCCCGGGACCGGACGCGGCCCAGGTGGCCGGCGAACCCGCGCGCTGCCAAGCCTCCCGGTCGGCGTCGGTAACGGGTGCCGCGCCGAGCCATTGGACACAATAGGCATTGCCTCCTTCTGCCGTCAGCGGCATCCAGCTGTGCTGATCGGTGCGGCCGAACACGTTGTAGCCGCCGGTGACGGCGTAGCGCGTGCCTTGCTCGCTCCGGGACACCCAATAGGCGCCCATCGGCTCGCTTTGGGCGGAGGCGAGTTGCGCGGCCACGAGCAACGACTGCCTCCCGGCGATCGGCGATTGTCTGCCATCGCCGGGGACCAGGTTGCCGACCGCGATCATCGACGCGACCGCAGTGAAGGCGGTGGCCGCGAGCGCCACGCGGCGCCGGGCCGGGCTCGGCCGGCGTGCGCTCTCCATCGGCACAACGGTGATGGTGTCTAGATCCAACGGTTTCGGCGCAGGCTGGTCAAGCTGTGCCGGGCGTGCCTCAGCGAGCCGTCGCAACACACGACTCATCGGTGACCCTCCTCTGGTCGGATTGATGTGCGGGTGTGACGGCGTCCTGCGCGGAAAGGGCCTGCTCGAATCGCTTGCGGGCACGATGCAACCGGACGAAGAACGTGGCGCGCGAACAACCGAGCACCTTCGCCGAATCTCCGGTCGACAGCCCGTGCCACGCCGTCAACGTGAGGATCTCCCGGTCGGCATCGTTGAGCCCGGCCAGCGCGGCCAGCGTGGCCGCTCGCTCGGCGACACCCTCGGCGATATCCAAACCGGCTTCGTCGATCCAGGCCCGCATCTCCGTCGCCAGGCTGGTTTGACGAACCTCCACCCGGTAACGCTCGTGCGTCACGTTTCGGGCCACGCCCAGCAACCACGGCAGCGGATCGGCCAGCACGGCGGCGAGCCGCCGCCAGGCCACCAGGAACGTCTCGCTCACAATGTCGTCGGCGAGCTGGCGCCCGGCGCGGCTCACGGCATAGGCATGGACCTGACGATGATGTCGCCGGTAGATGTCCGTGAACCGGGCGGAGGGGTCGGGTGGTCTCACTGGTTGTGCTCCTTCGTCGCGGAAGGCCTGGATGAACAGTTGCGCAAGCGCCGAGCGCCGAGCGGCGAACGCGACCGTCGGGAGGTACGCCGTCACCAGTAATGTGCGCCCGCCGCGGATTCTTACACCGGGCGTGACGGTCGGCATCGTCTCCGCTCCTCCGCTCGCCGACAAGCGACCCGGCACGGCCTGGTCACCCTGCACCCGGTCTCACCCTGCACGCGGTCACTGCGCCCGGTCACCCTGCACCCGGTTTTCACCCTGCACGCGGTCACTGCACCCGGTCACGCCACAAGCGCTATCAGCACGTCGTTGACGAGCTGCGCCTCGAAGCTGCCCAGCGGCTCAACTCGCTATCTATGGCGAGCCCGCGAGCGCGGCCGACGACAGCGAGGCGTGGCAACGGGTCAGGGAACTTGCGACCAAGATCGAGGAGCTGGCCAGCGAGAACACAGCATTGAAGATTAGCAATGCCGAGTTGGTCACCGAGCTGCGCATACTTAAGAGCCCCTATATGGATTCTGGTAATTTTGCTACCGGCTCTGCTACCACGGCCAAGATCGCCGACGTGATTCCGATCAGGCGATAGAAGCCCGCAAATGAAAATCCCCTCTGACCTGAATCAGGGGGGATTTGATCTTGTGCGCCGCCAGGGACTCGAACCCCGAACCCGCGGATTAAGAGTCCGCTGCTCTGCCAGTTGAGCTAGCGGCGCTCATGGCAACGGCAGAAACCTTAGCATGCACGCCCGGCGGATCACCAATCGGTATCCGCCGACGTTCACAAATGTGACGAACGCTAAGCAAATTTCGGACAACAGCGCACCAATCTGGCATCATCAAGATCGCAATGGTTCCGGCTGCAAATCGGTCCCAGCGAATGCCTATCACCTGTTTTCCCAGTTCAGCGCACTAAAGCGAGCCGGACAAATCGGCCACTGAGGGGTCACCGCGGCACAGGCACCGGCTTTGACCAGGTGAAACTGACCCGTGTTGATGACTGACAGCGGGTGTCGGCCTATGCGGGGACGGCGTGCCGGGTCGTGTCGGCCAGTGTCAGGCGCTACGCGGGGCCGTCGATCACGCGTCGATCACGCAGATCGACCGAAGTCCGCAGCCAAAATCCGCTGGCTTGACGCTCAGCCCCGCGTGGAGTCACCCGCGGACCGCAAGTCCGCTGCTCGACCGACGGCCGGAGCCGGGCGGACCCCGAGTTCGATGCCGCACCCGCCCTCCGGTTGAAGTGTCACCCGGCGGAAGATGAACCCGTCGTGGCGTGAATTTTCGGCCGTGTGCACGCCCCTTCAAGGCTCGTGGTGCCGTCGCTGTGGGTATCTTCGGTGCGGTGACTGGTGCGTCTGATGGCCCGGATCTGGCCTACATTGCGAGCCTTACTCGGGTAAGAGCGGCTGCTGGGGTGCTGTTGTTCGACCAGCAGGGACGGGTGATGGTGGTCTACCCGACTTACAAGGATTCCTGCGAGTTGCCGGGCGGATCGCTGGAACCGGGCGAGTCTCCGCTGCTTGCCTGCGAGCGGGAGCTGAAAGAGGAGCTCGGCTTCGTGCCCCCGATTGGGGGGCTGTTGTGTGTGGACTGGGTACCGCCGAGCCCGCCGTGGGACGGCGGATTGATGTTCTTGTTCGACGGTGGCACGTTGTCAGCCTCTCAGATCGCCGGCATCCGGCTACGTCCTGACGAGTTGGATCGTTTCGAGTTCGTGGCCACCGATGACCTCGAGTCTGTGCTGGTGCCGCGCCTGGCCAGGCGAGTGCTCACGTGTTTGCCGATGCGGGGCCGCGGCGGCATCTACCTGGAGGACGGCGTTTCGCTGGACGCGTAGCGGACCTGCACGGTCGACCTGTGTCTGGCTGAGGTGAGCATGGCTTCGGCGACGGCGCGGCTCGCGTTGGGGCAGTGCAAGTACGCTGTTGTGATGCTGCCCGAAGCGATCAGGTCGGACGTCGAAGTCCTGTGGTCATATCACAACATGGGCCACGCACTCAGGCCGTGCGACGCTGGAATCGGGCTGGGCAGTCACGATCTTGGTGTGGCGATCGTGGCCACGGACCTCTATCACCGTGGGATGTTTCCACATCTCATCTTCACTGGGGCGAACGCGCCGACCACAATCGAGCGCTTCCCGCAAGGCGAGGCTGTGGCCTATCGCGAGTACGCCATCGAGCACGGTGTGCCGGCCGAGGCGATCCTGATCGACACGACAGCCGCGAACACCGAGCAGAACCTCAAGTTCTCCCGTGCCCTGCTGGACGAGCACGGCATAGAGGTCCGCTCCGTGCTGTTGATGTCACGCCCGTACCAGCAGCGCCGCGCTTTCGCCACCTGCCGGAAGGTGTGGCCCGAGGTCGATGTCATCTGCTACTCGCGACCGTTGTCGCTGGACGACTACCTGGCCAGCATTGGAGACACAAAGAAGGTCGTGGACATGCTGGTGGGCGACACGCAACGCATCGACATCTACGCCGAACGCGGATTCGCTATCCCACAAGAGATGCCGGACAAGGTGCGGGCTGCATTCGAGCGGCTGGTCGCGGCCGGATATGTCAGCCGCCTGGTGTAGCTCACAGGGGCGAGGACGATCCGACGCCCATCCGGTAGGCGAGATCGACGGCCAGCCTCGGCGGTCGTGGACGGGTCACGATGTCGCGCACCAGCATGCGCGACAGGGCGTGATAACGCACTTGGTCCGGTGCGATCTGCTCGGCGTTGAGAAGCTCAAAGAGTCCTTCGTCCACCTGGTTGTAGCGGACGAAAGCACGGGCTACTTCGATGGAATGTCGTACGCGCCGCTCGACCGGCAACCGGGTCGTGTCCAGGCCCGGTCCGATCGCTATAGCTCGTTGCACATCGCCGAATTCCAAGGCAACGCATACTTGGTGGATCGTGACGTTGGTCGGCCCGAACGCTGTCCAGACGTGGTTGGCGTCGCTGCCGAGCCGTTTGGCAGAGTCACCGGCCTCGGCCAAATGTGTCCGTGCCGTCTGCCGGTCGTCGTTTCGGGCGGCGGACAGGGCGCACATCAGGTGCAGGCTGCCGTAGACCGACAGCAGCTGCGGCGTCGGGGCCGAGAGCAGCGGTTGGAGGTATTCGGCTGCTGCCGCCCCGATCTGGCGGGCTTGCCGGTATTCACCATTGGAGGTCAAGGCATGCGCAGCGGCGCGACTTAGCGCGCCGATGACGACGTGATCTCCACTGGCGTTGGCGGCGGTCAGTCCGCGGCTGGCGGCGATCCACGCCAGGTCAGTTTCCCCGAGCTTGGTCAAGAACAGCGTGGCCACATGGTGTACGTAGGCGGTCAAGGCGTTGGCGCGTCTGGCTTGTTCGCCGTCGTAGGCCCGCTCGGCGGTGAGGCATTCATCGATGAGCAGGGGCAGCCGTCGCGCCAGATCGCCGTAACGCGATTGCTGGTAGCGAGCCCAGATATCGGAAACGTCCCGTTCGAGGTCGCCGAGGGTCGGAGGGTCGGGTTGCTGGTCGCGGGCTAGGACTGGGCTGAGATGGCGGTAGTCGCGCAACGCCGCACGCAGCGCGGGGATGGTCTGGCGTCCCGAATCTTCGGACCAGTCGAACAGGCTCGGTTCGCCGATGATGTCGCCAAGCGATACGTCGAGCGCGGTGGCCAGGTTCCTGATGACGGACAGGCGGTCAAGCTCGGCGCGGTTGTTTTCGACCTTGCGTAGCCACTCGACGGTCCTACCCACAAGGCCGGCAAGAACCTCCTGAGACAGGCCACGGCGGCGGCGGTAGAACGCCACCCGCTGCCCGATCGTCAACTCGTCCGTCATTCCACGCACGCCACCACCATGCCCGACTCGGCCACCGCTACCCGGTACGGAAATTCCCGGTCCTGTTGGGCGCCACCCTATTGATCGTAGAGCATCGATGAGAGACCGTCCCTACGCACATCCAAGATCGATCATATGGGCGCAGGTGCAATCGACTAGCCTCGCTGATCTTGTGGCGCGAAGTAGTTGCCTAGCATCTCCGTTGTCCAGGCCGCTTGGTGAACTTCGCCGCGAGGACCGAACTCTTCAAACCAGGGTTTGATATCGAGGATTGGCGTTCCATCGACTGCATCGAGGTCTTCGACGTGCAGGTCGAGGCCATCGACTTTGAGCAAGCGGCAGCGGGATACGCCGAGCCAGTTGAGACGTCGCATGTTGCGGTGCCCGAAGATGCCCACCTCGGGCCAGTCCGGGTTGTCGCGTGGCCGCCGTGCGCCGAGGTTGAGGTCGGTGGGGTCGGTGAGATGGAAGCGAAAGATGATCTCTAGGTGGGAGAAGTCGGCTAAGCCTTTGGTTGCCTCTGGCGTGAACCGGGAGGCGTCGAGGCGGATGATTGCCTGAGTGCCGCCCCAGTAGTCGTCCGTTGGTTCTATCCGGCCGCCTACGACGTGAGCGAGCGCTTCAACCTCGAACCTCTGTTTGGTCATTCTTGTTGTCCTCCAACAGCAATCGTGTGCACGACGGCTCTAACGTGTGGTGGCAAGATAGTCAGCCGCTCGCGCATCCAGCTCGTTGGCTTGGGCCAGACCCCGCTTGCGGAACGGTGAGAGGGCAGTGCGCATGTCCTTGAGGACTTTGCGGGTGCGTCCGGAGTTGATGCCGTCCATGGCGTCGAGGGCTTTCGACCAGGTGGCGCAGGCTTGCTCGATGTGGCGGCTCTGCGCTTGAACCGATCCGAGATATCCCAGCGTGACGGCGTGGGTGCGGGTGAACGAGCTTGCTTTGCGGGTGCGGACGCTGCGGCGGAATTCGCGGATTGATCCCGCGAGATCGCCCGTGTCGCGAAGCGTGCAGGCCGTTTCGTGGGCAAGGCTGGCTTCGCCGAAGAAGAAGACCCGGCTGGGCTCGTCATCGCCGGGTGAGGCCGCTGCTAGGTCGTCTTCGGCTCGTAGAAGCGCTGCCGCGGCGCTGGCCTTATGTCCGTTTGCGCCCAGGGCCTTGGCGTAGACGACGCCGAGAAGCGCGCGTTCTCGCGGGCAGGCTCGTTGGTAGCGATGAGCGTCCAGTGACGCGGTGGCCAAGTCCAGGCCGGCCTTGACGTGACCGAGGTCGACGGCTTGGTGCGCCATCGCTCTGAGGACGTGACCGGCCATCGGCGCGTCGTTGGCCTCGGCGGCCAGCTTCACGGCTGCCCTGAAATGATGCTGCGCAATGGCGTGCTCGTCGTTGTCGAACGCGGTCCAGCCAGCCAAGTAGGCGAGTTCGCTTGCGGCACTGAACATCTGCTGGCGAATTCGCTCGGTGGCGAACGTACTCGTGAGATTGCTGGCGACATCCGAGGAGAGGTATTGAATCAGCGCGCTACGGGCGTGTCCGCCGCCGCGCCGCTGATCCAGTTTGGAGAAGATCTGGGTCATCTCGCGGACGGCCTCGACATCACCGGCGCCGATTACACGTGAGTGCTTGGGGTTGCGGTGTCGGCCTCGGATGGGAAGGTCACGCCACCAGTCTCCCTCTGGCAAGATCAGCGCTGCGGCCGAAAAGGTGGCAGCTCCCAGCGCCGTGCGGCGGTTCACGTCGATGTCCATCCTTCCGAGATCGACCAGCTCGATCAGAGTATCGGTACCCCAATCAAACGCCTCGACAGTGGAAGCCGGCTGCGACAGGCCGATCTCGTCTAGGGTGACGACCCTCTTGAGCTGCCGCGATAGCGCTTCGGCAAGGAAGAACGGTGCCTGATCGGACGGGCTGGAGCCTGCCACCCAATGCGACACATGCGAGCGGCCGATCGCCGCGTGCTCACGGGCACCGTTCTCGGCGGCAACCCGGACCACCGCGCGAGCTACCTGGGCATGTGACAGTCCCGCCTCGGCGATAACCGCCGCCAGCTTGGTGTTGACCCCCCTTTTCCTGGTCATGCCACATCTCCCGCCAGTCCGAAACGATCTTTCACCGCTTTCACCGCATAGATGCCCTTGACAGCGTTCCGGTACCCGGTCACGCATGGTTCTCTCAGGGGTAGTCCTGAGTGACCATACCGAACTTCGATGTGTCATGGCACATCGAAGCCCCGCCATCACCACGTGATGGATCTGGCCGGATACAGGGATGGCCGCGAAGAGTTACGACACCCGGACATGATCACCTTTCAGTCCCGGTTGCGTGGCCGACGAAAGTGCCGGAAGGGCCTGGAAGGAGGTGCAGCAGTGAGCATCGCAAGTGTTTTCGCATTCAGCGCCAATCAACGCACCCGAATCGGCCGCGTGCACCCCGGTACAGAATTTCCCGGTCCATCGATCGCAGTGCCCTTACGTTCAGTTTCCGGCATGTCACTTGCGCCGGTCAATGACTCGGACTCGCACGTGGGATGCCGCACAGCCGCCCCGGCTGGGCGAGAGTGGGTCTCCGCCTGGCCGGGTGCTCACCGGGATGCGAGAGGAGGTCGAGGACATGGAGGAACCTGCCGCGTCGGACGTCTCCATGGTCGAGCACCTTGTCCAGACGCATTGCCCGATCGAGTGGCCAGGTGGCAGCCGCAGTCTCAACTGCCACAACGAGTTTCCCTGCCACAGCAACGGGTGGGCGCACGAAGTCTTGATACCGCCTGGGCGGACACAGCAAGAAATCCTGCAACTCGATCTCCGGACAGGACCATGGTCATGACCATCATGATGAAGGATGACCGGCCCGACGAACTGTCCGAGGCCCGCTCGATCTTGCTGGTACATCAACCAGAAGGCGCCGACGGCGGATTGTGCCGAGGTTGTTACGAGTTCGCGTGTCACTTCGCATGGTGGCCATGTCCCCAGGTGCGCTGGGCGCAAGCGCTGATCAGCGCCGAGAACGAAGGTAGGCAGGTATGAAACTCCAGGTCTCGCCAGTGTTGACGACTTATGACATTGCACGGCAACGGGTTTACCAAGCGCTGCTTGCCGAGGCAGGCCGTGACTGGACAGTCGCGATCATGGTCGAACGGCTGCCCGACGTCGCCGTCAACGACGTACGCACAATCCTGCACCTGTTGCTAGGCGACGGCCTCGTAGACATCGAACCTGTTGCCGGGCAATGGTCGCTGACGCTGCGGCTGACTGGTGAGGGCGAGCAAACACTGGGCGCCATCCTGCACGACTGGGCGACTGACAGCACATGCCAGGCCGCGTCGGTGCCAGCGGGAGGACGGAATGCGCAATGACAGCAACAACATTGACAGCCCGCGGGGTGGCTTCGACGGAGGCGCTGCGCAATCCGCGTGCAGCATTGCGGACCATCGAGGCGCACCTGCGTTCGGACTCCGGCGGCAGGTGCGTCACCTGCGGCTCGATGTCGCCGTGCCCGCAGCTCAACCTCTGCTATGCCGGGCTGGTAGGCACCAACGTGTTACCCCGTCGGGAACCGATGGCTCTGCTCGACGAGCGTCCCACGTTCAACGCCTTCGGCGACCCAACCTGAACGACCCTATCGGCCGTCCCGAGCTCTTAACACACACGCGGGGTGGGATGCCGGGTAACTGCCCGCACGGAGCTGCGTACCGCGCGGGCAGCACACACCACCGTAATCGCAAGGGAGGCAATAGATGCCAGGCGTGATCGCTAGCCTCACCCTCAGAGCGCAACGGATGCGCTGTGCAGAAGGGCCGGTACTCGTCGCGGTCATCGGTCCGCCGGGCGCGGGCAAAAGCACGGTCGTCTCCCACCTGACCAAGCCGGGGGGTGTACCCGTGTTCCGGCTACGCGAGATGATCCGTTCTCACCCGCAATTGCTGGCCGACTTCGCCCCGAGCCCTGACCCGCTGGGCTGGGTGGGTCTTCAGGCCGTGTGGCGGGTCTTGCACGCTGCTTTCGTAGACGGTCTCTTTGATGTCGGAAGGGGGCCGGTGGTACTGGACAACTTTCCCGGCACGGCCGGCCAGCTGGAGCTTCTCGCCGAGATCGCTGACGCCGTGGGTGCACAGGTGGCGCTGCTGGAGCTGCGGGCTTCGGCGACAACGCTTGTCCTGCGTGTGGCGCAGCGGCGGGTGTGCCTGGCATGTAGCCCCGACTCGCATGCTCCAGCGGTCGCCAGCGAAACCGACAGCAAGCGGTGTGCCTCTTGCGGCGCAACGCTTTCCCGCCGGTTCAGCGATGTCCCCCGGCTGCACGGGCTGCGCCTGGCCCGATACAGCGCCAACCTGCCTGAGATCACCGAGCTTGCCGCCGAACGCGGCATCCCGCACCAGCGGGTGGACGCCGACCTTGCCATGCCCGACGTGCTCGCCGCCGCCAAACGTGCCTTCAGCCTGCTATCTGCTTGTGCCTCAACCGATTCCACCGATCCCTTTGGAGCCGACCGTGACCGCCGTCGCCTTGCCGATGCCGACGCTGCGCCGTGACCGCCAAGCGCTCACCGACGCGTACGGCAACGCCCGCCTGCCCGCCTCCGCCCACGACGCCGCTCCCGAACGAGTGGACAAGATCCCGTATGGACGGTTCCGCAACGTCTACCTCTACATCACCGAAGCCTGCCAACTGCGCTGCGAGCACTGCTACATGGGCGAACGCCTGGAACGCGCTTTGAAGATGCCCTACGAGGCAGTGATGAACACGCTGACCACGTGGCGGCAGATGGGCGGCTCGAAGCTGACCATCCTCGGCGGCGAACCCACCCTGCACCCGGACTACATCCCGATCATCCGCAACGCCAAAGCGCTGGGCTACGAGCACGTCATCACCACCAGCAACGGGCTCGGCCCGGCGGCCAAGAAGTTCGCGCAAATGCAGCCTGAGGACTTCTCCTATGTGCAGATCAGCCTCGACGGTGGCAGCCCGGCCAGCCACGACCAAGTGCGCGGCGAAGGCACCTTCGAGCAAGCGCTCGACACAGTCGCCGCGTTGTGCCGGCGCGGATTCGACACCCGCATCATCTGCACTGTGAACAAAGCCAACCTCGGCGATTGCTTGAACCTGCTCGATATCGCCGACGAGCTCGGTGTGTCGCTGGTCAAGTTCCACGTGTTCTCGGTCATCGGCTCCGGGCACGGCGCGGCAGAGTGGGGCATCCAACCGGCTGAATGGATCGGCTTCTACGAGCACCTGGAACAGGTCGGGCCGGGCCACAAGACGCGGATCTGGTACCAGCCCACCTACGCCCGCCGCGAGCGCATGGCCGGATACGCCGCCGACGGTTACCGGGGCTGCATCGGACGGACCCTGGACCGGATCTCGATCTTCCCGGACGGGCGGGCCTACGTGTGCTCGTTCCTGTTCGATACCGACCTGCATTTCGCGAACATGGTCGATGGCCAGGTGGTCCTCAACAAGGAGGCCAACGAGTTCGACCTGTTCACGAAGGTGCTTCGCGACGCGTCCTGCGGATCGTGCAAGGTCGCCAGCGCGTGCATGGGCGGTTGCCCGGCCGAAGAACTGATCATGGGCCAAGCCTCGTGCACGGCCGAGCCGGACATCGTGCCCGTGTGCCGGTTGTGGAAAGCCGACGTGCCCACCGGCCTGCCGAACTGACCAACCAGGATCGAACTGCCGAGAATGTGGAACGGCTGGGAGCGCTCGCCCCAAACGAAAGATGTTCATCAACAAGGAGCTATGATGGCCCGCTATACCTCATGCATCGACCTGCACCTAATCCTGCGCGACCCGCAAGGCCGCGTGCTGCTCGGTCAGCGGCAGAACACCGGCTGGGCCGACGGCCTGTATGGGCTGCCGTCCGGGCACCTGGAAGACGGCGAATCCGCCACCACTGGGACGGTGCGCGAGGGCGAGGAGGAGACCGGGGTACTGATCAAGACCGGCAATCTGCGGCTCGTGCACGTGATGCACCACCGCACCGACTCCGGGCGCATGGCCCTGTTCTTCGAAGCGTCCGATTGGTCCGGTGAGATCACCAACACCGAGCCGGACAAGTGCGCCGGATGGGCCTTCCACGACCCGTCCCAACTCGATGCCCAGATCGTGCCGTACATCGGCAAAGCGTTGCAGCACATCGCCTCCGGCGAGTTCTACAGCGAAGGCGGCTGGTCTTAGCCATGACGAGCACAGCGATGGGAACCGACCTGGCCTGCTTCGGCTATCTCGCCTACGCGCAGGTCACCGCCGTGGCCGCCTACCCGGCCGCCAACAGCGGAGCACAGGTGGACCAGGTCTTCCCGTCGCTGGCGGGCGACGCACCGCTGTGCGCCTTGACCGCCCGCCGCCTCGGCGTCTCGGCGCACCTGATCAGCAACCGGGTCAGCCTCGACCCCGCCGGCCAAGCCGTCCTCGATGCTCTCGACACGGCTGGCGTCACCCACCACGCGGTGCCCACCGAGACCGGCGGCCTCGGCACACCGCAGCTGACCATCATCACCGACCAAGCCGGAACCCGGACATGGTTCGCGTGGCTCGGCAACGCCGTCGACCAGCTCGCCACCGTCGACCTCACCCCGCTCACGGCGGCGCGGCTGGCCTACATCGACTGCTACCGGCTCATGGACTCCGCCGCCGCTGCCGCGATCACCGCCAGCCGGGCGCCACTGCTGCTCAACCTCGGCGGCGACCCGCTCTCGGACGCCATCGCCAACGCCGCCGCACAGCGGCACATCGCCTTCGTCCAAACCAACCTTGACGAACACGCCGCCGACCACGCCGAAACCCTTGCCGCACAACTGTTCGACCGACTCAACCCCGAAGCGGTCGTAATCACCCTCGGACGGCTGGGCGCGCTCGGACACACCGCCACCGCCACCTTCCGCACCAGCGCACCGCAGGTGCCCGTACGCCACACCCACGGAGCCGGAGCCGCCTTCTCCGGCGGTCTAGCCCACGCCTACCTGACCGGAGCCACCGCCTGGCAGGCCATCCACGCCGCCTGCCTGGTCGGCACCGCCCACTGCGCCACCACCACGGTGCACATTCCGCGACAGCGCCTCGACTCCCAGCCGATCAAGGAGACCCAGCCGTGACCACCACCGCCACCACGACCGGCCTACCCGGTCTGTTCACCCCGCTCAAAGCCCTGGACTGGAACGACCTCGCCGCCGTCACCGCCGCATCCACCGGCGTCCTCGACCACCTGGCCACCAACCGCCGCCTGCTCGGCAACCTGACCGCCGCCGTCCTCAACGATCCCCACCTGGCCGGGCTGTGCGAGCACTACGACATCCTCGACAAGATCGTGCTCCACGACGACCCAGACGGATGGCGGCTGCGCCTACACGTGTTCCTCGACGGCTACTTCGACCGGCCACACAACCACCGCTGGACCTACACCAGCCACATCCTCACCGGCTCATACACCCATACCCTCTACGGCACCGACCACGACTTCACCGACGCCATCGAGGTCTCTGCCTTGACGCCTCGCCTCGTCCGCACCGAGGAACCCGGCGACACCTACACGCTGCACCACAGCATGATCCACTCAGTGACCGCACACGGCGAAGCCGTCACGCTCATCGTGCGCGGACCAGCCGTCAAAGACCGATTCGTCGTCACCGACCGCGCCACCGGTAAAGCCTGGTGGCAACACGGAGCCGCGACCGAAACCCCCGAGGCCGCCGCCGCCAAACGCATGAGCGGCAACCAGCTTCGCGACCGCATCGCCAGGTTGGACGCCAGCGGCCTGTTCAGCAACTAGCAGGCCAGCCACCCGGCACTTGCAGGAAGGCCAAGCAACGACGCAATCGGTGCCTGCCGCGTGGGAATCGCGGGTCCTCCCGCTGGGAAGTGTGAGCGCAATCCGGGCCGACGGCATCTTGCCGCGCGGTCTGGCCACAATGGGTTGCGACCTTGCACCCCAGTATCGGGTGATCGGGCGGACCACAGCGGCACAAACCCCTTGCCGCACAGCCAAATTCGCCCACCAGCGGTGCGGGCCCTGTTCCGCTAAGGCCCAACCCCACTGCGGCGCAACGCTGAGCCGCGTAAGCGCGGAAAGCTGCCAACTCAGACCACACGAATCGGTCTGGCGCGGTCGAGATGACATCGGATGACATGGATGGCGATGCGTCCGGGCATGCCGGGCGCAAGGCGTACCGGCACTTTGTGATCATCGAATAGCCCTTCGTTCGGCACCGGTTGCCTACGGGAAGTGTCCTCTCACGCAATTCCGCTTGTGACGTGGAAAGATCGAAGAATGCGGGCAGCAGGCATTCTGCTCGTACGCCCAGACGGATCAGTGTTGTTGCAGCTACGCGACGACCAAGCCCCAACCGACGCGAACCGGTGGGCGATCCCCGGCGGGCTGGTCAACTCCGGTGAGCGACCAAAAGATGCCGCACGGCGCGAGATCCACGAGGAACCGGGCTCACCATCGACGCCGAACTCACGCTCTTCTGGTCCGGCACCACCGCCGACGGTAAGATCACCGCCTACGTGTACTGCGCCGCCACCGACGCCCGCCCAGAAGACATCGTGATCGGCGAAGGTCAAGCCATACAATTTGTGCCTGCGGGCAAAGTGTCCGGCCTTGAGTTTGCCGGCGATACCGCACCCGTCCTCCTCGATTTCCTGTCCTCTAAACACTTCCGACAACTCGCGCCCAAAGCGCCCGCGGGGACATGAAGGCCCCACAGCACAAACCAATATCAGCAGTCGTCGTGGCCAGCCATGGGTGAGGATGCCGTAGGTGCAACCCTTGGCGGTGACTGAGCCGCACGATCACGCCAGTCGGGAGATCCCAGCGCCATGACGGGCAAGTGCCACGAAATCAGGTAGCGCCGCGGACACCGCCAGCCCTACCTTCAGCTCATGTCCACGTTCGACACCGATGCCTCCGTCCGGATCATGACCGGATACTTCGACGACTTCGCCGCACAAGAGATGGACCGGCTCGCCAAGGACGTCGTCGGCAGGGTGTCATATGAGCTTCACCGACGACTGCTGCTGCGCCACATCAAAAAAGGCGATCGAGTCCTGGAGATCGGCGCTGGCCCGGGACGATTCACGACGGTAATGGCGCACGCAGGGGCGCGTATCACCGTCGCCGACATCTCACCCGTGCAACTTGACCTCAACAGGCAGACCATGCACGACATCGGGTGCGCCGACGCGATCACCGAGTGGACATTGTGTGACGTGCGGGATGTGACCCGATGGCGGCGCGGCGACTTCGACGCGGTCGTGGCCTTCGGTGGCCCCATCTCCTACGCGTTCGATGATGCCCAGCGTGCCACCGCCGGACTGCTCCGGCTGCTGGAGCCGGGCGCGATCGTGCTGGCCTCCGTCATGAGCCTGCTCGGATCATTTCGGATCTACGCACCGAGCCTGCTGCGGCTGTACGCCGAAGGCAGCATCTCCATCGACGACATCGAGACCGTTTGGCGCACAGGCGATACCAGACACCAGCCCGGCCAGGTTCACGTCTGTAAACTGTTCCGTGCCCACGAAGCCGCCGCGATGTTCGAAGCTGCCGGTGCCACCGTGTCAGAAATCCTGGCCAGCGGCTGGTCAGTGCACCATCCCGCAGAAGCATTTGCCGCTATTGAAGCCGACCCGCATGCATGGCAACGTTTTATCGACATTGAAGAGGAGTCATGCCGCACGCCGGGAGCTCTGGACGGCGGGACACACATACTGCTCTGCGCTACCGTGTGACCCCGCCTCAGCGAGGACATCACCGAATAGCCCAGACGTCGAGAATGCTGCTGCCCGGTAAGTACCGTCCCAGTGCCTCGAGGGTCTGTTTCAGTAACGGTGTTTCCGGCGGATCTTCAGTAGTTCTCGGCGGCCGGGAACCGGTCACCGAACGTGATGGCGAAAGCGTTGAGGACTGGCTTCCAACGCACCGCCCATCGGGTCTTGCCGGTACCGGTCGGAT
>NZ_QJUG01000150.1 GCF_003426775.1 Allorhizocola rhizosphaerae
GCCTTGCCCACAACCGGATCGTGCACACTTATCACCGACAGCCCTTGGATGATTGATGTTCTTCCCTCGACAAGAAGAATGATCGACCAAGGGCTGTCCACATACGACAGCGGGGTCTCTCGAACCTTAAAGAACAAGCTAGGCGTGTTCGCCTGGATCTCCTTCTGCAACAAGAGAAACGCAGCCAAACCTTGGCCTACCAACGCCCAGCCGCCTACAACGGCGGGGATGGTGTCACGGTTCAGGGCGTAGGTCCGAGTTGCAATGGTGCTGCGAACGGGTGGACTATCGTCGGTCCATGACCACTCGACTGAACCCCTACCTCAGCTTCGCGGGTGATGCCTCGGCCGCCCTGGCGTTCTACCAGGACGTGTTCGGCGGCGATCTCACGATCAACCACTTCGGCGACTTTGGCACCGACGACCACGGCATGGGCGACCAGGTCATGCACGGCCAGCTGGAAACAGCGTCTGGCCTCACGCTGATGGCCGCCGACATGCTGCCGGGCGAGACGTTGCGGCCCGGGAACAACCTCGCGGTCAGCCTCGGCGGGGACGACACCGAGGAACTGCGCGGCTACTGGCAGGCGCTGTCGGACGGAGGGACCGTGACGGTCGAGCTGGCCACCCAGCCGTGGGGCGACGAGTTCGGGATGTGCGTCGACCGGTTCGGGACCTCGTGGCTGGTCAACATCGCCGGAGGCGGCTGACCTACCCGATCCGCGCTGCGCCCGGTCGGCGATGCCGCGGCCGGGCGGCAGTCCCCTTGCGCTCGAACCTCGTCACCGGCCGCTCGGCCCAGCGATCGACCACGCCACCCTCGAAGGCCCGGCTCGGCATCGAGCACCCGCACCATCTGCTCGGCGTAGTCGGCCCAGTCGGTGGCCAGCCGCCACACGCCCCCCGGACGGAGGCGACTCGCCGCGAGGGCCGCGAAGGGTGGGGTGACCAGCCGGCCCTCCGATCGAGCGGATCGCGGCCGACGTACGTCGGATCCACCACCAGCTGCTCAGCCTCCCCCCGGGGGTGCCGGCGGCCCGGCTGCGGGGCTGGCGCGCGGCCTACGACGACGTGCTCGAGACCGGCGGCTTCAGACCCCACCTACACCCTCGATTGGGATGAGCCACTATCCGCTCGTTCGCTGGGCTGGTTTCCCAGTTAGGCCGGATGTAAAGCGCCGACGGCGGGCTGACCACCTTATATAGTTAGCTAAGTAGCTGCTGGCCGGTGGCGATTACACCTGCGATCCATTGGGGTGCTGCGGCAATCGCCGATCCAGCGATCTCTGAGGTGAGGGCTTCGATCACCAGATTGCCCAGCTTGCGCAGAAGTGAGGGTTCGGCCTGCGCGGTTGTGAGCTGGGTCCGGAGTTCCGCGACTGCATTTTCGATGCGGGCAACCCCTGCCGATGGCAGCTGAAGCATCGGCAGCAGTTGCTGGATGCCGTCGAGCCACTCCGTGATCTTCACCCTGTCTACTTGGGCGTTGCTGTTGCTGCTGACGGTGAGGTTGCCCTCGATGGTGCTGTTGGTGAGCTGGGTGGTGGTCATCCCGTTGATGGTGCCCGCATTGACGTTGAGAATGGTCGTGTTCCCGGCCGGGCGTTGGTTCTGCTCCCAGGCACTGATGTTGCCGTCCCGTTCTTCGGCCACGCGCTCTCCTTTGAGGGTTATCTGGTAGGACGGCCCGGCCAGGCTTGCGCCCGTGTTCTCAAGATAACCATCGGCTTCCAGATGCTGACCGGCTCGCATGGCCTCTTCATGGGTGAATGGCGTGCCGTAGAAGTGTGCAGCACTGCTGCCCACGTAGTCGGCCGGTGAAGCGTTCGGTTCTGTTAGCTGGTCGTACCAGCGCAGCAATTGGTCGCGGCAGGCGCTAGCGCGGGCACGCCGGTTGGAACGTAACTGCGTAACGTCCTGCATGTGCTGGCGTCCGAGCGCCGTCAGCTTGATCAGATTGGCGTACCCGTTGGCCATTTCTTGCCCATATGGAGCCGCGAACCCGCTTGCCTTGATCTCCTCATATACCCGTCGCTCCACATTCCCGGGCACTCGAACCGGACCCTGATTCCATGGGTTGAGTTCGTGACCGGCTGTGTCGAGTTCGTACAGCCAGTCGAGCTGTGCGTACGCATCCGCGCTGAGCATCGCCGCCATAGCCAACTATTGTCGCAAACCGCAGATGCCAGGGTGAGGCGGCCTACTCGACCACTGTGGACGTCGCGTAGTCCAGGTCGAGGCGGGTACCGCGCTGTCGGGTTGTGAACATCTGCGGGATGCGGTGGCCGCCGGGTTCGATCGTCAGGCCATCGAGTCGACAGACGATGGAGACTTGGTGCCGGCGAAGCGCCTCGGCGAGCTGCTGGCCGGTTGACGGCGGCAGGAGTTTGTCGACGAGCATGGATAGCGGGCCGCTTGGCCGGGCGGCTGCCATGAGGCATCCGATTAGGTCGTCCTCGCGCCGGTACAGGTTGCGGCTCCGTTGCCCAGCGGCAGGGTTGGCGCTGTTGCGTCCGTGGCGGCAGCGGTATCCGGGGCGGCCGTGTGCCCAGTGGCCTTCCATCTTCCGGCCGCACCCGCCGCAGCGCAGCAGCCCGGTGAGCAGGTAGGTGCGGGTTGTGCCGTCTGCCGGCTGCGGGACTGCACGGATGCATTGGGCGGCAACGAAGTCCTGCTCGCTGACCAGAGCCGGATGCGCCTGCGTCTTCGAGATCACCCACCCGTCGGGAAGGTTCCAGTGCCGCGGCGGCTGCCGCCCGGCGAGCTGTGCCTTGATGTCGTCTTCTGCGGGGTGCTGCTTGTTCTGCCGGTTCCAGACCTGGCGGCCGGTGTAACGCGGGTTACCCAAAATGGACGCCACGGAGCGCAACGCCCAGGCGTGGTTGTGCCGGTGCCGGTTGCGTTGCGGGTCGGCCTCCGACGGGCACGGCACCCCGGCCTCGTTGAGCGCACGGGCGATACCGGCGTAGCTGCAGCCTTCCAGCCGCCGGGCAAACATCCACCGCACCCAGGGTGCGGTGTCTGGATCGGGCTCGAACCGGTGCCGCCGCCGTCCCCACTTGGCGAATGCCCGGTTCGGGTGCGGACCGGCATCGGCCAGGCGGTAACCGTAAGGTGGCCGGCCACCGAGATAGCGGCCCTCCTCTCGGGCTTGGGCCTGCATCGCCGCCGTGGTGCGATACCGGGCGCGCAGGACCTCCCGGCGCGAGTGCTTCCCGATCTCCAGCAGCACCGCCTGATGGGCCGCATCGCCTATATCGAGCGGGCCGTGCATGTCCGGCAGCCACAACCCGACACCATGCTCGGCGAACACGGGTGCCAGCAGAATCAGCTGCTTGCCGTAGAATACCCGGTCGGACTCGCCGACCACGACCGCATCGAACCCGCGACACCGATCAGCAAGCAGCTTCAGCAGAGCGGCGGCTTGAGGACGGTGGTGCCAGCCGCGGCGGCGGGTGTAACCGATGTCGAAGAACTCGGTCACGATCGCGCCGTGCCCAGCCACGAGCGCGTTGGCGCTGTCGTATTGCCACCGCCGCGACGTCGCTGGATCTTGCCACTCCTCAGTGGACATGCGGCCGTAGAACGCGAACCGTATCCCGGCAGGGACAGTGTCGTGCGAGCCCGAGCGCGCCACCGGCAGCCAACGTTGTGAGGCCCAGTCAGTCAGCACATCGTGACTGGGCGATGAGGTGCTCAACGACATGACGTTCGACCTCCGCAGAGATAGGGGTTCTGCGGTTGAGACCCAGCGGACCGATCGCTATTACGCCGATCTGAAATATTCGCGGCTCGAATCAGCCAGCGGTGGAAGCGAAAGACGACGCAACTCCGTATCGAGTCGCGTCGCCGGGTTGGCCCTGCCGCATCTGCGGCGAATGACGTCTATATCAACGGAATCATGGCCGCCAGTGTCGGACCCTGTTGGGATTCGGACACGTAATTTCCACACAAGTCACGACTTGCCTTCACGTTTCGGGCACTTCTCCGCCATTGTGCCGACTGCCGGTATCCCAAACAGCGCCGTCACATTCGGTGCGAGCCGGATGGTGGCGGCCTCTGTCTCGATCACCCAGTTGTCGTGATCGCACACGATGATCATGTTGTGGGTGGCCAAGTACTCGGCGACAACCTCCGGATCGGCGTCGCGTAGCTGCCGATGGTCGAGGTGAAGGTTCCGCTCGTGCTGGATACGCGAGACCAGCTGGTCCTCACGCAGGTAGAGAATCTTGCGACGGGCGGCGTTCGCTGAGCGGGTGCTGTTGTGGCCGTGCCGGCACCGGTAGGCGGCCCGCTGGTGTACCCAGTGCGAGTCCATCACCCGGCCGCAGATCCCACAGAACACCAAACCAGCCAGCGCGTAGCTGCGCGTGGTCCCGTCGGCCGCAACGGGAGCGGTGTGGACGTCCTGGACGGCGACGAAATCCTCCTCGCTGACCAGCGGAGGGTGCACGACCATTTCCGAGATCGCCCACTGCTGCGAGGGATTCCACCGCTGTACCTCCTCATGCCTGGTGATCGCGCCGTAAGGGTAAAGCCCGGCGCGTTCCGTGCGCTGCCGGTTCCACACCTGCCGCCCGGTGTACCGCGGGTTGGACAGGATCGCCAGCACGGTGGTCAGCATCCACGCCTCGCCACTGCGATGCTGGTTACGTTCACGGTCCACATTAGATGGACACGGCACACCGTCATCGTTGAGCTGCCTGGCGATGCTGGCAACGCTGCGGCCTTCGAGCCGCTGAGCGAAGATCTGACGAACGGTGGGCGCAGTCACCGGATCGGGTTCGAGCCGGTGCAGCCGACGTCCCCAGCGGGCATGCGCACGGTTCGGATGCGGGCCCGCGTCGACCAGCATGTACCCGTAGGGCGGCCGGCCTCCGAGATGCCTTCCCTGAAGCTGCGCCTGCGCGGTCATAGCCGCGGTCGTCCGATAGCGAGCCCGGGAGATCTCCCGCCGAGAATGGACGCCGAGCAGATCCAGCAATGCGAGATGACGCGGATTGCCAAAGTCAACGGGCCCATAAGTTTCTGGCAGCCACAGCTGGACCTCGTGCCGTCGCATCAAAGGCGCGAGCTCAGAGAGCTGCTGGCCGTGGAACGCCCGCTCGAACTCGCCCACGACGATCGCTTCGAACCCGCGGTTCGGGTCGGCGAGTGCCGCGAGGAGCGAACCCGCTTGAGGGCGATCTGGCCATGCGACCCGCCGCGACACGCCCTCGTCGAAGAACTCGGCTACAATCCGGCCGTGATCGGCGATCAGCTCTTCGGCGTAGCTGCGTTGCCATCGCCACGATGATGCCTTGTCCTGGAAGTCCGTCGTGGACATACGGCCGTAGAACGCGAATCGAATCCCGTCAAGCTGCGGCCGGAACTGGCGTGGGACAAGCTTCTGCTGCTGCGCCGCCCAAGCGGCAAGGCCGGTTGCGGTGTGAGGAATCCCGACTGTCATGGAGCCACCTATCGTGATGGAGCGAGTTACCGATCAGACGACCGCGGGTGTCCGCTATTACATGGTTCGTCCTGGCTCACACGATCGGGCTACTGCGTCCGGTAACTCGAAGCGTCAACATCGCGTGTGGCCTCGCCTTCCCGAGCCGTCTCAACGTCGCGTACGGCCGAATGCGGTGGAGCATTCGCGGAATGTGTGGGGTTGTCAGTGGCAGGTCGGCGATACAGGCCGCGTTGGTGCTGCTGGCTGGCCCACTATCGATGCCTTGTTCAGCTATCGACCGGATCGTATGCGCTGCAATACCGCCGGGCAGCAGCCGCGCCTTGGCTTGGTGTCGCCGGGTGTCTGCCGTTCGTCGAACCAGCTTCGCAGCCGAGCTGCGGCCTCAGTTGTCACTGGCTGCGAGGCCAGGTGGAAACGGGCTGGCGCAACCGGTTTGAGTGTGACGGCGATAGCGCCGACGTACACGCGGATGTTGTCGCCGTCGTCCTCCCAGAGCACCGGTCCGGCGGTGGCGGTCGCGACTAGCCTGTGCCAGTCGGCATCGGTGCACGATACGGTGATTCGCTGGTCGAACGGCCAGCGTCGCCGCCAGCGGGCGCCGAGTCCACGGTCGAGTTCGCGCTGTGCCGGTCGTGCGGCGAATGTGAGATCTGCGTGGGCCATGGCGTGCTGGAAATAACGGTGTGCCTCCATCAGGGCCGGCCGTCCGTCGAGTCGTACGCCGACCTCGACCCCGTCGAAAAGGCCGTGTTCGGCGTCGAAGTTGGCGGAGAACAACGCACCGTATCGGCCGTCGGCGATCACGCCTTTGGCGTGGGTGTCGGAGTCACCGTAGATCGTCACGCCCAGATCGGCGAGCGCGGCGGTGTCCGCTCGGTGGGCGGCGATGTTGTTGCGGGCCCGGACAAGCAACCGCACGTCGACATGGTGGTTAGCTATCGCCCGGCGTAGTGGATTCAGCAGAAGTTCTGGGCGGTCACGAATACCGACGAGGCTGAAGGTGGCGAGCAACAGCTCGCATCGAGCGCGACCGATGACGTCGTGCAGCGCACCGAGGATGCCGCGCTCGCTGTCGGCGGCGTCTGCGTGTGTCCAGATCACACCTGGACCGTCGGCGAGCGGCGTCGCCGTTACCGGGTTGGGGGTCGGCCTGCGTTCATGCAATGCGTACTCGGCGCCGGGTAGCGCAGCCCAGGTGCAACCGGAGTACCACAGCCGAGTGAAGAACCGGGCCAGCCGCTCTGCCTCAGCGGGATCGGCGATGACGACGCCGTTCTCGCCGGTGGCTTTCTTACGCGATGTGTCAGCCAGAGCGCTGGTTTCCAGGTTGGCACTGGACACCAGCGCGACGCTGTCGTCGACGACCAGAAACTTGGCGTGACAGGCCTCGTGACCTCGCAACGCAATGCCGCGGCGGGTAAGCTCGTCGAACCGCTTCTTTTGTGCCTGGACGTCGATGTCGTCGACATCCTCGAGACTGGACAGGTCCTTTCGCAGTTTGTCCTCTGTCCATGAGGTGATGACGTACACCCCGCCGTGCAGCCTGTCCACGGCCGCGAAGAGCGCGTCGAGTAGGTCGCGGTCGCCGATCCGGAAACTCGCCAGGAAGATCTTGCGTTGAGCACCGTTGATCAGGTCGATCGCCGCTTGTTTGATTGACGTGTCCGAGCCGCGGTAGGTGAAGCGATGCCGGTACTCCGTGTCCGCGTCGGGCTCGGCGACGAATGGCTTGGACGGCGTTTGGCTCAGCAGGAAGAAGCCCTCATCGGTGGTCAATGCCCCCAGGTCGAGTTCGTCAGGCATAGCTGAAGTCCTCCGCCTCCCGCAGTGCGTAGGCCAGGCCAGGGAAACCCAGCTGCCAAGCCCGTTGCCATGCCGCACGGGTGCGTGGCACAGCGCTGGTATCGACGCCGGGCGCGGCGGCCGCGGTCAGCATCCGGTCGGTGTCGATCAATGCATCGGCCGCCTGGTCCGCTCCGGCAATGTCGATGGTTACCTCGATGACGGCGTCCTCCTCGTGGATGGCGATTCCGACCGGCAGCGCCAGGTTTCGACCTCGGCCGGCGAGATGGCTGGCGTCGGCGGCCGACAGTCGGCAGGTCCATCGGGCTGGCGCGGTGCGTTGCGCGCGAGGCGCGGTGTGCGTGTTGCGGCCGGTGACCACGGCCCACGCGCGGGCCAGGACGGCGGGGTCGCTGATGGTGTCGGCCAGGGCCAGCCAGTGTCGGGCCAGTCCATCGGCACCGGTTAGTACCAGCGAGACCGGCTCGTTGTTGCCGTTGCCGGGCAGGGTGATCACCGGCAGGTACCGCTCACCTTCGGCTCGCAGCTCGCCCTGGCACCGGTATACCGGGCACAGTCCGTTGGGGATCATCGGTGGTGACTCGGCGGCGAGCTGCCCCACCTCGACGATGTCGTCACCGATCCCGGCAACCGTGCGGTCCTGAAGCCGCGTGCGGAGGTAGGCGGCAAGGCTGGTGCCGACCAGGCCTGCGGACACCGGGGCGTTGCCGGCCGAACGCGGGCGCAGCGCCTCGACCGCCCTCAGGCCGGAGGATCGCGGATCAAGGGCGAGCAGGTCCCCGGTGCGTGGTAGCAAGATGAAGTCGAGGCTGGCGTGCCGTTGTTCGTACACGGTTTGAATGCGCGCGGCATGTTCGGCGACCTGCGGCTGGGGCAGATACCCGCCGTCGGCGGGGGTCAGCGCGCGGGAGGTCACCAGTCGTCGGGCTGCGATCGGCAACAGCGCACCCGGAAGGCCGGTGATCTCGAAGAACTCGTTCGGGTCCGCCCGGCCGGTGGTCAACGCGAGCTCCAACGTGAACCGTTCCAGCGGCGTCATGGCGACCGGCTCCGCGCGTCGCATCGCCACCCCGCGCCACCAACGCATGGCAATTAGGACCTCGGGTAGGACGGCGACCGCCCCGGGCGGGGGATCAACCGGCCGGTCGACAACGGTGAACTCGGTCATCCGACGCCTTTCGCGATCTCCATGTCGGAGCGCTCGGCGAGAAGGCTGAACAGGTTGCGGTAGAACTCCTCCGCCGCTGGTACGCCGTTGAGTTTGCGTAGCGTCGGCGCGTGACCGACGAGGACCAAAGCGCGGCGGGCCCGGGTGCACGCGACGTTGAGCCGGCGGATGTCCTGCAGCCATCGGCCATACCGGGCTGAGGGGCGGCCGTTGCCCGGGAACGTCCGGCAGAACGACACGAAGACCAGATCGCTTTCCTGCCCCTGGATTTTGTCGATCGCGTCGATGACCCCGAAGTCCAATGCGCGGAAGCTGCGATTGGGTGGTCTGCCGAGCTGGGCACGGATTTCGGTCGCCTGCCGCCGGTAGAAAGTCAGCACACTCACGCTGACCTTTTCACCGCCGGACTGACGTAGCCGTTGCTCCCATGAGCGGCACATCTGAGCGATCAGCTTTGCTTCCAAGTCGTTGACCACGCCGGTGCCCACCTGGCGATCCCTGGCCTTTGCGCCGTACACGGAGGTGTCGACGAACACCACCGGAGTGTTGGTGCCGCCGTACGGTAGCGGTGTGACCTCCGGGACCTCCGGTGTTTCGTAGGCGCCGTGGTAGACCGGCTCTTTGACAAGCGCCGCGATCGGCTCGATCATGCGACGCTGGACCACCAGCCGCTGCCGCAGCTGTGGCGGTGCCGTGACGACGGATCGTTCGAACAGGCTACGCACGAGGTGGGCGAGCATCGCCGACAGCAGGGTCTGTTCGGCGTCGTCGTTCAGTTCCCGTAGTCGCCGCCAGGCCGCGTCGAACGTGCTGCGGTAGACCCGCTGCCACGCGCCGCTGTCACCTAGGTTCTCCGCAGTCCGCCGTACCACATCGGTGCGGAACTGGTGCAGGTCCTCATCCTCGGTCCACAGCTTGGCAAGGTGGTCCACCGCAATCGATATGTCTTGCGTTGCACGGCGTTCGACCATCTGTAGCGCGGACAGCGCGTGCAGATGGTGCTCGTCATCCGGTTCGACATACGGTGGGAGCTGATGCTCGTCGCCTACCAGGACCCACCGCCGGGCCCGGACCGCGCCGATCAGGAACTCGCTGTCCACGACCCGGCTGGCCTCGTCCACGATCAGCGTGTCGAAGTCCGAGTCGCCGAGGTCCTTGGTGACGCCCGTCGTCGTGCAAGCGATCAGGTTGGCCGATCGCCGCAGGTCCGCGTCGACCTGTTCGGCCATCGCCTCCTCGGAGCCACCGACCAGGCCGGACAGCTCGAACCACCGCTGCTCGAGGCGGATCCGGTGCTCGCGACGGGTCATCTCACCAACGAGTTGGTCCCGCCAACGGGCAAGGTCGGCCTCGGCGACGCCGGTGGGGTCGTGGCCGGTCAACGCGCGCAGCCGACCGACGGCCGCATCCGTGTCGGCCTGTGCCTGCTCGACCGCCGCTCGGCAGCGGTCGATCGTTGCCTGATGGGTTTGCTCGGCGGTGGCCCGTTCGGCCTCGAGCCCGTGAATCCGGGCCGACGTCGCAACATGCCGCCCGGCCCACGCTCGCTGGTCGTGCGAGAGCCGCCGGTACTCCGCGTCGGCCTGGCGCGACGCGGCCGACAACTGCGCGATCTCGTTGGTCGCGCCGAACACCCCCTGGACCCGGGCCCAAATGCGGCGGCCGACCGGCACCGCTTGCAGCTTGGCCAGCAGTGCCTGGGCATTGTCCGCCGCTGGCGGGATAGCGCTGGCGAAGTACGCCAATGCGTGCTCCGCCTCGCCATGGTCGGCTCGCGCGGCGTCCAGCGATTCGGCCAACTGGGTACGCCACCGGCCATGCGCGGCCCTGGCCTCATGCCACGCGTCGATGGCCTGCCGGTGCCGCGCCGTCGCCGACAGGAAACCATCGACTGCCTCGTGCTGGCCACGCAGCTGGTCGATCTCGGCTCGCCATCGACCGGCCTGGGATGTTGCTGGCCGGCGGACCTGTTTCAGGTAGGTGCGGGCGACCTGTTCGGGAAGGTACTCCCGCAGCTCCGGAGCGACCCGCGACTGATCCCACGAGATCCGCAACGCCAGGATGCCTGGCTTGCCGACCAGCCGACGTAGCACTTCGTCGACGGCCACGTGCATTGGCGCCAGCAGCAACACCCGCTCACCGCGCGCGACGAGTTGGCGGACGACCTCGGTGATGACCGTGCTCTTCCCGGTCCCCGGCGGGCCCTGCACATGGAAGACGTGCGGGCTGCCGACCGCGCCGTCAACGGCCGCCCGCTGCTCGTCATTGAGCCGATCGTCGAAGTACCACCGGCCCCGGGGAATGTCGACGACCGGCAGCTGTTCCGGGTCACAGAGTAGCAATGCAAGGTGCTCCCAATCGCCCTCGATCCGCTCATCGAGGAAGCTCCGCATGGCGCCGCTGTGCTTGCCGAGCGCGAATCGGCCCTGCTGTTCCAGCCGTAGCCGCGTATCCGCGGCGACGTTTTGCCGTGGCGCCGCGAGTGCCAGCAGCTGGTTGCCGTCGTCGAACTCGACGCCGCGCACCCGCAAGTTGCTCTTGATTCCTGGCCCGGTCACCGCGACCGTCCGCCCTTCGGCGAAGCCGGCTTTGGTTTCAAGCCGTAGCCACAGCACCGGCTGGCCCTGCACCTCGTCCTCGCCGACCACCACGCCGCGGCCGCGGACCGTGCCCTCCTCCTTACTGCGCTGTTCGAGCAGCTCCAGCATCTGCAACAGCGGCTGGTAGTGGCGGCGCACCATGGCATGCAGGTCGCTGCGCGGTCGTGCGGCGAGACCGGTGCGAGCGAGCCCCCGCCGCGCCCGGTCCCGCGCTGACCGCCGCCGCTGCACAACCCGTAGTCCTTCGGCGAAGAACTTCTCCAGCTCGGCCAGGTCGCAGGGTTCCTCGTCCCACACCACCGCCAGCCTCACGCCCCGCGGTCGGACCGTCTCGCCGCGGCCAAGCCCGCGGGCTGGCTTCACTGACGTCACATACCCTTGCCACACGCCGCTGTCCCGAGCCACCCGCGGCTGCGCGAAAACATCCAGTGTCGGCCCGGTCAGCCGGTAGTATGTGCCGTCGTTTCCGTCGATGCCTTCCACCAGCATGCCGGTGGCGAGTTCGCGGGCGACCTCGTCGGGGCCGTACTCGGCCAGCCACTTCGCCTTCGGCCCGTAAGAGAGGCACACCTGGAGCTGTTCGGCCCGGCAGGCTGAGAACAGGCCCGGTTCCAGAGTGCGGCAGTGCTCCTCAATCCAGGACTCGGGGATCCGCAACCCGGTCATTTGTCGTCCCGCAGAAAGCGCAGGCCCCGACAGAGCTCGTCGATATCTTCGCCGTCACCGTGCAGATGCCAGTAGGCAGCGAGTAGTCCGACTGCCTCTTGTCGTAGCGACTCGGTGTGTACGTCGGAGATCGTCTCGGTGCCGTGTGCCAGCACCGACTTGTTCCGCGCCCAGGTGCGGTCCCGCAGATCGTTCAGGCGCTGCGCGGCGATCAGGCCGGTACGCTTGGCGACATCGTCGTCCAGTGAAGCCAGCAGGATAGCGGCGTTGAACAGCGTCAACCTCGCGGGCAACCCGGCTGGAGCGGGCGGGGTCAGTGAGCGGGACACCTTCGCGTAATTGGCCCGGACGGCCTCCGTACCGCCCAGCAACGCCCAATCGCAGTTGTCCGGATCGAAGCCCGGATACCGGTTCCGCAGCCGAGTGGTCAGGCACGCCTCGATGGTGCGGTAGAACAGCAGCGCGGCGAAGTCGTGCCGACCAAGCCGCTGATAGTGCAGCCCGAGCACGTAAAAACACACCACGAATGCGGTATGGTCCCCGGCGGCCAATTGCCGTACGAATGCCAACTGCCGGTCGATCACCGCGGCCGTCGCCGGAGTCACCTCGCGACGCCCCTGACTCAGGCTGGCCTCCACACCGGCCACCACCGCCGGCAGCGCGGCCAGATCCAGATCACACCAGGTGCGGTACAGCTCCGCAAGCGCACGCATCAGGCGAGCCTTGCCAGGCATCGCGATACGCTCGGCGATCTCGTCATAGCGACTTCGAGCAGCCTCGAAAGCACCGGACCGAAACGTCTCCAGCGCCCGCGCCAACTCCTGCTCCCCGAACAACGTCGTCGGGTTGTCCAGCGCGATCAACCGGACCTCACCGTGACGCAGTTGGCGAGTCACCGGGTCGAACTGGTTCTCGATATAGGTCAGCCCGAGATTGAGCTGCCAAGCGGCCAGCGCCGCCGCCGCGCTCATCACCTTCCGGCCACCGGTAATATCGATGACCGCATGCCGACCATCACGCCCTGACAGCTCCCTGGCAATGTTCTGATACATGTCCAGCGGATCACTGGCATCGACCGGCACGTGCCGGAAGTCCTGAAACCGCAGCCGACCCGGCGCTACTAACCGCTGACCGATCAGATCAACGCTGTCCGGCGCGTCGCGCGACGTGATCACCACCAGCCGACGCGGGCGCAGCAACTCATAGGTCAACACCGTGGGCGTGGCCGCGAATCCGCACAAGCTGATCAGCACATCAACATTCCGTTTGGGCAACTCGCTGGCCGCCCGGGCTCTCTCCACCGCCTCAGACAGCAGATGATCGAGGTAGTACGCGGTCGCCTGCAGAGCCGGGCTACCGTCGCCATAACGCTCCTCACCGCGCTCGATACGACGCATCGTCTCCACACGGCCAGCAAACGATTCCGATTCGTCTGACCCCACGGCCGCCGACACTACAACGTGTAGACCGTGATCGCTGTACCGGACTCCTCACCGATACCGTAAGCTCGGCATCGACGCCGCAGTGTTGGACGAGCAGTCCGGAGCCTCGGCCAACTCGCCTCCTACAACGGTCACGAAAGGCATGCCCGGGAGTCGAGGAAAGGGCCGGAATCTGACACACGTCTCCCGGCAACCGAACAACCGCCATGGCAACAAACCATGTACCTGAATCGACCTTTATCACCAGCCTCGAAACGAGCTGCCAGCGGACAGACAGTCCAATGAACCGCGGAGTGATCCATATGCGCCAGCCGTGTCAGAGCGCTGGGACGAACGGTGGAAGATAACTTGTCATCCATTCGATAGAGTGCCGGAATGACTCCCGCCACCCTTTCCGGTTCTCAATGGTGGGAACAGATTCGCGGCCTTCCGGTCGTGGCCTTGACGGGCGTATCCGCCGACGATCTTGCTTCGATTCTCGATCCGCTTCCTGTCCAGGCGCCCGCAGTCATCTTCTCGCCGCCGGTCGATGTGACGAGCGCCGCTGCTTGCATATCAGACGTCCTCACTTCGCTCGAACGCGCGGCAATCGAACTCTTTCCTGCATGGTTGCCGGGCGCGGTCGGAATCGTCGGAGCGCAGGGCGCTAACGAAGCAGCTGTTCGTGCCGCCGCAAGTTCACTCGCAGCGGCAGGTGAGGACTTTGGCCCGTTCCTCGCGGAGCTAGCGGTGCATGCGTTGCGAGGTCGCCCGACGAATGGTTCGGCGATCCTTAATCAGCATCGTGCGGCCGGACTTGCCCGCGTGATCGCACGCAGCCTCGACCGGTCGCGGGCAGCACTGGTGTTGACCGTACCGCCGAATCTCGCCGCCCACGAGCAGCAAGTGTTGGCTGGCGTCGGCAGGTGGCTTACTGAGCACAGCGCCCTAGCTGTCTGGTTGGTGGGCAACCCCCTGTCGTCGGTCGACTGGATCACCACCTGGCCAGTCAACATGGGGGCACCGCCCACGGCCCTCGTCAACAGTCCACCGAACGCAGACGCGGCACCGATCCGGTTAGCCATCGAAGGACAGCCGAAGCCCGGCCGCGAGGCGAAACTGGCTCAGCGACTTGCAGTGGTGAACTGGGCGGGTCTTCATATCTGGAACCGGAGCCTCGATCTCGGCGCCCTGTATCCGGCCGTCTTTCCCGACGTCCGCTGGCCGGCCGAACAGGTGATCGTCGAGGTAGACGGTCCGGAACATCGGGGCGCCGCCATGTACGAGTCTGACCGCCGCCGCGACGCGACACTTCTCTTGCACGACTATGCAGTCCTACGCTTCACCAACGAGCAGATCGACCACGACCTGTCGCACGTCCTACACACGATTCGCGATCTGCTCCAGAAGCGCCGCAATCCTTAGTCCGAGAGGCCCGACCAGCTATGCCAACCAAAGAAAAGCCGACCAAAGATAAGAAGGCGACTGGGCAGAAGAAGCTGACCGCCGGCGCGATCGCGATCTTCGCGGTTCTCATGGTGGAACGGCAAACGCTCGCCCGATGGGAGCTGGAAGAGATTCTGGGATCCACCAGCCTGAGTGACGCAATCGGCTGGCTGAAACAGGAGAAGTTGGTCGATGTGGGGAGCACCCGCCACCCCGTGACCAAACGGCCCCGCGAGACATATGTGATCAACAAGGCTGGATGGAGCCGCGCGCGAGAGATCATGACTGCACGGCCTGCGACCACTGGATTGGCCGCACCGGCGCTGTTTGCCGTACTGGCCGGCGTCAACCGCGCGCTGGAGGCAAACGGGTTACAGCCGGACAGCTTCTTCCGTCCCTCCGATGCCGAGGAATCCTCGACCTCCGAGACTGCCTCAGCAATGCCCGATTCCACATCCGTTCAGGACCTCGTTCGGAAGGCCTACCGGACGTTGTCCACGAGGCCAGGCGAATGGGTCCGGCTGGTCGACATCCATGATCAACTCCGCGGTCAGGACCGCACCGAGATAGACAACGCCTTAAAGTCGCTTGCCATGCAGCCCGGGGTGCAGCTCATTCCATGGGACAACCGCAATGCTTTGGATGCCCGTGACCATGAAATGGCGCTTCGATTCGGCGGTGAGGAAAACCACGCGATTCGGATCGAGGAAGCATGAACGAAGCTGAACGCCATGCCCTTTCGACGCTGGCCTTCAACCTCCTCCCTGTACCGAACGATGTCTGGCGCAAATCCGACAGCCACGTCGCCACGCTTCACCAGGCGATAGTGGACAGCATCTTCGATGGCGTGTCGATGGCTCGACGAAATTCGGGTACGCCGCAGGGTGTGATCGTTCAGGGACCGGCCGGCTCGGGAAAGACGCACATGCTCGGCATGGTGAGGGAGCGGACGCAGAACGACGAAAGCGGATACTTCTTCCTGGTCAGTCTTTACAGCGAGATCGAGTTCTGGCAAACCGTCGCCATGGCGGTGACCAGCGGTCTCCGACGCACAAGCTATGGCTGGCGGTCGCAGCTCGTGAAGTTCCTTCGCTGCATTACGTCCGAGGTTGCCATGTCAACCGAAGACCGCGATGTGATCTGCGGCGACGGGATATTGACCCGGGAGGTGCTGGATCGGTTCGTGCGCGCGTTGCGCGACTACGACGACACACTCGGTCGCGAGACCCAGCACACCGCCCGAGCGCTCGTCCTAATGGCCTCCTCCAACTACGCAGCGCAGGATGTGGCCGACGGATACATGGCATCACTGGACGGTACTGACTGGCCCGAGTGGACCCACTGGGGAATGCCAGCTACCGCTCGGCCTCCGCGACTCCTCGTTGAAGACGTCTTCCGTTTGCTTGCTGTGACCGGCCCCGCCGTAATTGCGTTCGACCAGCTCGACATGTTGTTCGCGAAGGCGCTTGGCCCATGGGCCGGATCCGGTGGCGAGATTCCTCTCGACCAAAAGGTCATGATCGCCCAGATCGGCGACGGCCTAGTCGGTCTACGCCAGGTCGCCACCCGGGCTCTCATCATTGTGGCCTGCATCCCCGCAACGTGGCAGCTCCTGCTCGGTAATACAGCGAACCCTTTCGGCGACCGCTTCCGAGAGTCTGCCGCGATCGGTCGGATCGCCAGCGCCACGATCGGTCGGGCCATCGTTGAGAAGCATCTACATGCCCATTGGGCGAATGTCGGCTTCGCACCGCCCTACGACGTCTGGCCGATGGAAAAGAGCGCCCTCGACGCGGCGGGCAACTACACAGCTCGCCTCCTGCTCCGATTGGTCACCAAACAGGTAAGGCATTGCCTCGCCACAGGGCAGGTGCCGGGAACGGCAACGCTCGAAGAGATCGAGGCATGGCCGGACTCCATTCCGCCCAAGATCCAGGTAGACAACGAAACACTCGACGCCCGCTTCGACAAGCTGGTGAGCAACGCGCAGGTCGATGGCGCGCTCCAGCAGGCAACAGAAGACGTCGAACTCTCGGCGTTGCTTGACGCAGGACTGCGGGCGTGGATTCTGGAGCAGCCGCACAGTGCGGTGTACCAGCTTGACCCTGTAGCCGGCGATGGGCCGCCCCTCCACGCCCGTCTCCGCGAGGTGCTGAACGAGGAGACCGAGGAGGAGCGTCACTGGGCCATTCGAGGGATCTCGTCGAAGCACCACGGAGCTGTGCGCGCGCGCCTCAAAAAGGCTTGCAGCGCGGCCGGGCTGACGGCGGGAGTCGACGATCGGCGCGTCGTGTTGTTACGGAACGACACCTGGAACCTGGGCGACAAGACGTTCAGGATGGTCCAGGAATTCTGGAGCAAGGGCGGTATCTCGCTCACCGTGGACGATCAGGACCTCAAGGTGTTCGCCGCACTGCGCCAGCTCTTCGACGAGCAGCCGGCCGGTCTCGACGAATGGCTCGCCGCGTCGCGGCCCGCGAGCACGACACGGTTACTGAGGGAAATCTTCGCCGGTACGACTGCCTCAGCCGAGCCACGCATCGAAGAGGTCGAGAGTCAGCAAGAGCCGACAATCTCGACCGCAGAACTCACTGCGGCAAAGGACACGCCGAAGTCCGCATCCGACATTCCCCGGCCCTGGGAGACCGTTGAGACGATCCGGTCCTTCCCAATCGGGACCAGGTTCGCAGATGGATCAACTCAGACGATCCCATTGGAGTCACTGCGTAAGCACACCGCAATCTTCGCCGGGTCGGGCTCGGGTAAGACCGTACTAATCCGTCGCATCATTGAAGAGTGCGCGCTCGGCGGCGTGTCGTCGATCGTGCTCGACCCGAACAACGACCTCGCCCGGCTCGGCGACCCGTGGCCCGCTCCCCCAGACGCTTGGGGACCAGACGACGCGGAGAAGGCGGCCCGCTACCTCGCTGGCACCGAGGTGGTCATCTGGACGCCGATGATCACGCGCGGTAATCCGGTGACGTTCCAACCGCTGCCGAACTTCGAAGCGGTCCGGCATGATCCGGACGAGCTGCGGGCGGCCGTCGACATCGCGGTCGCGGCGCTGGCTCCCCGAGCGCGGATGAATGGTGCGACCGCGAAGGCGGTACGCGGTCAGGCGGTACTGCGCTCTGCGCTGTACCATTTCGCGCAGCGAAACGGTACGTCCGACCTGAACACGTTCATCCAGCTCCTGAACGACCTCCCCGAACTATCGACCGACATGATCAGCGGACCGAAACTCGCCGGGGAAATGAGCGAGACCCTGAGCGCAGTACGCATCAATGATCCGTTGTTCGGCGGCGGTGGCACTGCGATGGACCCGGGCGTCCTACTCACTCCGTCGAACGGAAAGCAGGCCCGCATTTCGGTGATCAGCTTCGTCGGTCTGCATAGCCCTGACCAGCAGCAGGCTTTCGTCAACCAGCTACAGACCGCATTGTTCGCCTGGATCAAGCGACACCCGGCCGGCAACCGTCCGCTCGGTGGGCTGCTCGTGATGGATGAGGCGCAGAACTTTGCACCCTCCAGCGGGAATACCCCGTGCACAGAGAGCACACTTCAGCTGGTTTCGCAGGCCCGCAAGTATGGCCTCGGAATGGTCTTCGCGACGCAGGCTCCGAAAGGGTTGCACAACCGCATCCCCGGCAACGCGACGACACAGTTTTACGGACAACTTGGCGCACAGGTCCAAATTGCAGCAGCCCGCGAGGTCGCACAGGCCAGAGGCAGTTCCATGACTGACATTGGCGCACTGTCACGCGGCGAATTCTATGTCGCCGGTGAAGGCAGCGGCTTCGAAAAGGTCAAGACCCCACTTTGTCTTAGCCATCATCCGAGCTCGCCGTTGACCCCCGAGGAGGTCATCGAACGCGCATACCGTGGTCGACAAGCCGCCGGACACGCAGCCAAGATCTAGTGCGACTCACACGCCAGGTGCTTTGTCCATCGATCCCATTCCTGCAACCGTTGTGTCGGACCGATTCAGCGATACGGCGGCATCCACTGTAGGGTGACAAGATGGACTGTTGCAGGTCCCGGGAATAGTCGTTGCGTAGCAGCACCCAGCAAGGCGTTGAACCCAAAGGGCGGCGTTCCATTCCTTCCCAAACCGGGTCGAGCAGGAACGCCGCAAGAACGAAGGCTTTAGACCAACGGGATCAACGCCGACAGGATCGGACCCTGTTGGGTATTGGTTTGTGTCGATCCTCGGACACTTTTCCCCAGCATGCGTGCTAGTCACGACGTACATGGGTTCAAGCCCACTCAAGCACCCTTCTATCTCGCCTTCCGCAAACTGCTTCTCTCCGCCAGCGAGGGGAGGCGGCCGAGATGACTAGCTCTCTCGTCTCCGCACTCACCCTGCCGAAGATGCCGATTGAGGGGCGCCGGGCAGCAGGGCTCGGCAACCGGCGGCTTGCGATGCCCAGCCTGCCCGATCGGCCTACTCGGACGATGGCCTACGACTTGGCCGCAATTGATCAGTGGGGTCGCGTCATCGCGCGTACCG
The DNA here is from genome assembly GCF_003426775.1 of Allorhizocola rhizosphaerae. Classification (GTDB taxonomy): domain Bacteria; phylum Actinomycetota; class Actinomycetes; order Mycobacteriales; family Micromonosporaceae; genus Allorhizocola; species Allorhizocola rhizosphaerae. The sequence continues at coordinate 19,065 of NZ_QJUG01000150.1, forward strand.
CCATGAAGGTGGTCGGGTGGCAGTCAGGAACCCGCATCAGCTACCGGGTGATTGCAGGCATGATCCTCGTCGTTAGCGACGAGGAAGGGGCCTTCACCGTCAGCGACCAAGGACATCTACGGCTCCCGTTCCCGCTACGTCAGTGGCATGGCCTCGACGCGGGCACACGGCTGCTTGTGGTTGGTGATCCTGAAGGCCAAAGGCTCGTCATACACCTTCCCAGTGCTCTCGACGAGATGATCTCCCGAGCGCATGCGGACGCATTGGGAGGTGATTCGGCATGACGGTTCAGGCCGTGGCCAAGGTTGGCCAGCCGGAACTGGAGGCCGCTCTTCTGCTGCTGTCCAAGCTAGGTGTGGCTCCCGAGGACCTGATCGCCGGAGCAGCCTCGAGCCGGCCGGACGTGCCGACCTTCGCCGAGTTCGTCCCGCGAGTCGCCTCTGCGACGACTGCGGGGACGCTCAAGGCGTATGGGAGCTATTGGAATCGGGTCGTTGATAAGTGGGGGCAACGGCGGTTGGACGAACCCAGCCCGCTGGAGATCGAGACGCTGGGCAAGCAGGTCCGTGCTGGCCGGGTGGAACGCCGCAATGGCCGCGGCGGTGCGGGTTCTGAGGAGAACTTCGTGGCCGCCATGCGCTGCCTCTATCGACGGGCGGTAGCTGAAGGCTACATAAGCGCTGCTCAGAACCCCGCGGCAAAGGTGGCCAAGCCGAAGCGGCAAGCAAGCAATCGCCGTGCGATCAAGGACGACCGTCTTGCCGAGATCAACCATGCAGCAGCAACAACCGGCGACGACCCAGAACTTGACTCACTTATCCTGCGCCTCCACGAAGAGACCGCCTGCCGCCGCGGCGGAGCGCTCAACCTGCGCCCGATGGATCTCGACGAGGAACAGTGCCTGATCCGCCTGCGCGAGAAGGGCGAGACGGAACGCTGGCAGCCGGTGTCGCCGACGCTCATGGGCCATCTCAAACAACACGTCATCGAACGAAACGCGCCTCTTGCCGGTCGTCTGTTGCGGTACCGCAATGGGCGTCAGATCACCTACCGCAGGTACGACGGGCTGTGGGAACGCCTCGGCGAGGTACTTCCATGGGTTGCGGTGCAATGGATCAGCACGCACTGGATCCGGCACACCATCCTCACATGGGTGGAGCGCAACTTCGGATATGCCGTTGCCCGCGCCTACGCGGGTCACAACGATCGAGGAAACGATGTGGGGAGTACCGCCACCTACGTTAGGGCGGATACACAGGAGGTTGCTGCGGCACTCGCTGCGCTCACCGGGGAGCCGCATCCGCTTGCTTGCTAGCTCAGTTATCGAATCATTTTCGAACTACCCACTTCTTGATGAATCGAGACCATCGCGGCCACAACTTCGAGCCTCACTGGGCCTTCCGTTCGGAGCCAGAGCATATTCGGGAGATCGGTGGTTCTGACAAGATTCATTTTTTTGTCAAGGTCATCTGGCCAGGCGCTGTCATCCGGAGCCAGCTCTGTGGCTTCTATTTTGTCAAGAAGCGGTATGTCATCGTTGGGCGATCTCCCAATTGCCATGTAGTAAATTCGCCGGAAAGAGATGACCATGTCGGGCTTGGAGATGCCCCAGTGCAGCCCAAGCTCAAGCGCGTCAGATCCATCGACGAGCGAGAGATCCAGTAGATGAATCGTATATCCCTCGCAGGACGTAATCAGCCGACGCACTTCGTCGAAAACGCTCATCTGAGTATTATCTCTCCCGTCGAATGCGAATCTGTCGGTAGCCCGTCGGGGCCGTATCGGTCACGATAGTTTGGTGTATTCGGCCCACGATCGACCTTGGGACCCAGTCTCATTACCTCACCATTGGGTCTAATCCAAACTTCACTGCCGTCGGCGTGGACATACTTTCGGTAGCCACCAGCAGTTTCGTTAGTACGGCAGTCACGGGTTATGGCTTGACCAGGTTGATTCGAGTTGGTGCCGGCGTTTGTAGTGGCTGGCGCGTGCTCGGGCTTGGTGGTGTCGGCGCCAGGCGGACCAGTGTTGTATCCGGGTGAGGTCGGCGGGTCGGGC
>NZ_QJUG01000151.1 GCF_003426775.1 Allorhizocola rhizosphaerae
CGCGCCCAGCCACAGCGCCTCGGCCGGGTCGGCGCCGCACCGCCGCGCGAGCGCGGGCAGGCACGCCAGCAGGGCGGCAAGCCCGGCCAGCGCCGCCAAGCGCATGCCGATCAGGCCCGTGACCAGGTCGCTCCCGGCGGCGCTCACCACGACGGCGGCGACGCCAAGAAACGCCGGCCCATAGGGCGCCGGCGTGTGCTGCCAGACCTCGGGCACCTCCGCGGCAAGTTGACCCCCCAAACGCGACACACCGTACTGGTACACATCGATATCGGTGAGCACCATGCTTCCCTGCGCGACATAACTGTAAACATCACGGCTGAACAGCGGGGGGCACACCACGAGTGGGCCTGCCCACAGCGCACAGGTAACCAGAAGCTCCCGCCCGCTCGCCACCGGAATTTCACGGGCCAGCCACCACCAGGCAGCGCACAGCAGCACCAAGCCCATGTAGGTAAGCAGCAGGCCCGGTCCCGCGTACTCCCGCCAGCGGTCGGTGACCGCCGCCATGGGCAGCGCGCCCGCCGCGAAGCCGCCCACCGCGATGGCGACCGAGCCGGCCAGCCCCAGCAACCGCGATCCGATCACGCCCGCACGCTGCCAGCCGCCGATGTCCGCCAGGTGTATGGAAGGTTTCCCATGGCCGCCGGCATCATCCTCGGCGCGCACGGCACCGTCATGGTGAACACCCGCGGCTCCCTGCTCCGGTCGACCAGCTGGAACGGCTGGCCGCCGCGACCGGAGCTCGACCTGTTCCGGCCGCAGCCGGAGCGTGTCATGTGGACAGTGCGCCGGTCGTGCGCAGGATGAGACCGGCCACGAGGTCCGGCGCGTCGCTCATGGGCACGTGCCCGCACGCGGGCAGCAGCTCGTGGGTCGCGCCCGGCAGCCGCTCCCGCGCCCGCTCCAGCTGATGCGGCCGGAAGATGCGGTCCCGCTCCCCCCAACCCACGCAGACCGGCACGGTCGGGGCGCCTGCGAAGGCATATGCCCGAGCCGCCTTGACCACCGGGCGGAAGCCCTTGCCCTTTCGCAGCGCCAGCGCGTCTTCATAGGCGCGCTGCGCGCTGAGGTTGCGCGGCTGCGCCAGCAGCGGCACGTAGCACAGCGACTTGACCGCGCCCAGCCGCAGCCCGGCCTTCATCACCGGGCCCGGCAGGAACGAGTTGAACCGCAGCGCGCTCAGGATGCCCAGCGCGCGCCTGCGCTCGGCGTCGGTGAAGAAGCCGCCCGGCGACAGCGCGGTCGCCGACGACACGAGATCGGCCGCGGCAAGCTCCAGCGCGATCGCCCCGCCCAGGCTGTTGCCCGCCACGTGCGGCCGGTCGAGCCCCTCCGCGCGGAAGAACTTCTCCATCAGGCCGACGACCGCGGGCATGCTCGCCGGCATGCCGCCATCCGGGACCGGCGAGCCACCGAAGCCCGGCAGGTCGATGGCGATCACGCGGTGGTGCTCGGCCAGCCGGTCGAGCACCGGTTCCCAGGCCTGCCAGCGGTGCCCGATGCCGTGGATGAGCACGAGCGGCGACCCGCTGCCGCGCCGCTCCGAGTTAACCAACACTGTGCCTCCCAAAGGATCGGCCGACCGCTCGGACATCGGCCTCCATCCGCTCGACGAGCGCACCGTTCTTCATTACGCGTTTGACGACAAAGTCCCCAAGTCCAGATAGGACGATGGAGCGCGCGGCCTGCGCCAGGCCGATGGAGCGTGGCACATACACCTTGCGCTTGCGCTTCTCGATCCCCTTCATGAGGGACAAAGCGCACTGCGCGACGGTCAGCTCGACGGACATGGGCCAGGGCAGCTTCTTGCGCGCCTCGCGATAGCTCGGCAGATCGGCCTTGAACCCGCGCACCAGGTCCGTGTCGATCCAAATTGGATGCGCTGTCCCCACGCCCACCCCATGATGCGCGACCTCCAGCCGCATCACATTGCCGAACTGCTCCACACCCGCCTTGGCGGCGCAATAGGCGGCCATGCCGGGCATCGCGGCGAAGGCGGCCGCGCTCGACACCAGCAGCGCGTAGCCCTTGCTCTCCCTGAGAAAAGGCAGCGTCGCAGACATGGTACGGATGACGCCGCTCAGATTCACGTCGACGGTCCGGATGAGCGCGTCGACCGGGCCGGTGTTGACCGTGCCGATGTTGGCTATGCCCGCGTTCGCCACGACCACGTCGATGCCGCCGAACCGCTCCACAGTGGACGCCGCTGCCGCGTCCAGCGCGGCCTGATCGGTCACGTCGCACTCGACCCAGTGCGCGTCCAGTCGCGCCGCGAGCTCCTTGAGCAGATCCGGTTCGAGCCCGACCAGTGACACGTTGGCGCCCTTGGCATGCGCCAGCCGCGCCAGCTCGGCGCCGATGCCACGGGCCGCGCCGGTGATGAGGATCGTCTTACCCTGCACGGCTTGCTCCCACTTCAACGAGAAGGTAGTCGTCCGGCCGGAAGCGCGACAGCCTGAGCCGGAAGGTCGTGGCGAAGCCGGGCCACAGGGTCGAGTTGCGCCCGGTCGAGTCGAGATACCAACTCCTACAGCCGCCGGTGGCCCACACCGTGCCGGACATCTTGCGGTCGACCCGTGCGCTGTCGCGCCGCTGTGCCTCCACGCGCGGCTCGATCGCCTCGATGCCGTTGCGGCGCATGTGTTCCAGCGCCTTGAGCACCTGCTTGAGCTGGCTTTCCAGCATCAGCACGACCGAGGTGTGGCCGAGCCCGGTGTTCGGGCCGAGCAGCAGGAACAGGTTGGGAAATCCCGCGACGGTGGTGCCCAGATAGGCGCGCATCGTCGGATCCCAGGCCTGGGCGAGCGTGCGCCCGTCACGACCCCGGACATGGTCTTTGATCGGCGTGTCGGTGACGCGGAACCCGGTACCGAAAATAATGGCTTCCGCTTTGTAGAATGCCCCATCGCCGGTGGCAATCCCGTTTGGACGGACCGCGGTGATGGCGCTCGTCACCACATCTACATTGGCCCGGCTGACAGCCGGCCAGAAGTCGTTGGAGATGAGCACACGTTTGCAGCCCATCACATACTTTGGGCGCAGTTTCTCGCGCAGCACCGGGTCGCAGACCTGGCGACGCAGGTTGCGTTCGGCGATCCGCTGGCCGAAGCGGTTCACGGCGGGGTGCATGAAGCCGATGCCCATCGACTCCCGCACCCAGTAGCTGCCGGCCCGCACAAGCCATTGCGCGCCAGGCACATTCCGGTAGATCGCCCGTTCGAGCCGGCCGATCCGGCGGGTGAACCGCGGCATGATCCACGCCGGGGTGCGCTGAAACAGCGTCAGCCTGCGCACGATGGGCTGGATCTCCGGCACGAACTGCACCGCCGACGCGCCAGTGCCGATCACCGCCACCTCGCGTCCGGTCAGGTCCAGATCGTGCCGCCAGCGCGCCGAGTGGAACACCTCGCCCGCAAAGGATTCCAGCCCGCGAACGTCGGGAATGGACGGTTCGGACAGCGGTCCGGCCGCGCTGATCAGCACCCGCGCCCGCCACATGCCCCGCGACGTGGTCAGCACCCAGCGCCGGGCGGCCTCATCCCAGGCCGCCTCCTCGACAGCGTGCCCGAGCCGCAAATGCCGCCGCAGCCCGAATTTTTCCACACATTCTTGAAGGTACCGCCAAATCTCTCGTTGGCCGGAGAACGTGTCGGTCCATCCAGGGTTGAGCGCGAACGAAAACGAGTACAGGTGGGACGGCACATCGCAGGCGCAGCCGGGGTAGCTGTTGTCGCGCCAGGTACCGCCGATGTCATCCGCCCGCTCGAAGATCAGGAAGTCGGTGAAACCCTTCTGGAGCAACCGAATCCCGGCCCCGAGCCCGCTGAATCCGGACCCGATGACGGCGATGTCGATGTCGTCCATTACTCAGTGGTAACACTTATTAGAATTCTGGTCAATAACGGATCAGCACCCCGCCCCATGGATCGATCTCCATCAGCCGCACGGACACCCCTTCGAGGCGCGCCTCACGCACGCCCTTCCTGACCAGAGCAGCAACGTCGGCGTGCGGCGCGATCCGGCCCGTGATGTGCAACCGCCCGTCGATCGGCTCGACGCACGCACTCGCCTTCACCTCGACCGTGAAGCTTCCCTCGACCGTCTCAAGCATCATGCAGCACCCCCAACGGCGGCAGGTCCGCGCTGCGCTTCACTCCTTCGATCCCCTGCCACAGCAACGTGGTCAGATAGCCGGTCAGCGCCTCGCGGCTCATCGGGCGTTGATGGCGCATCCACCAGTCACCGGTCGCCTGCACCAGACCGACGATGCCGACCGCCCACGGCTCGGCCGGCCCGGCGTCCAGGCCCAGCGCGCGCAGCCGGTCACCGATCACCCGCGACAGTCCGCTTGAGACGGTCTGCATGGCGCCGTTGATGAGGTGATGCACGCCAGCGATGTCGGCCCGCATCAGGAACGTGTAGAGCTCCGCCTGCGCCTCGATCGCCCCGAGATAGGCATCGATGGTCGCGGCGATCAGCTCCCGCTCCTCCCGGACGTGGGCCACCTCATGTTCGGCCGACTGATCATCGCGGCCGGATGCCCCGTCTATCCGCCGAGCGCGTTCGACCATGCGCTGGGCCGGTTCCTGAAGACGACCGCCACCGGCGCACACATGTACGCTTCGATCCTGCTCGCCGAGGAGATCCTCGACGCGTTCCAGCGCGAAATCATGGGCGACGAGACACTGCAACCGTTGATCCGCATGGTTTCGCGCGTGCACGTCATCGAGGAGTCGCGGCACATCAGGTTTGCCCGGGACGAGCTCGCGCGCCAGGTATCGTCCAGTGGACGGATAGAGCTCGCCTACTCGCGCCTGGTCATCGCGCGGGCCGCACGCTCGATCGTCAACCGGCTCGTGCACCCGCACGTCTACGCGGCCGTCGGCATCCCGCCCAAGCTCGGCCGCGCCACCGCCCGCGCCAACCCCCACTTCCAGTCGACTCTGCGCTGGTCCGCCGCCAAAATCGTTGCCACGCTTCACGAACTCGGCCTGATCGGCGGCCCTGGCCGTCTACTGTGGACAAGGTCCGGGCTTCTTTGAAGGCCTTTCATTTACCCCGCGCCGCGGAACTCACCCGCCGGTGCTCCCGCGGAGAACCGGTCGGGCCGGCGGATCGCCGGCGGCGTTGTCCTGACGATCTCCGATCCACGAAGTGGTCAAGATCGGGCATGGATGACGTCGCCTTCCGGGACGATCCGCCGGCGACTTGCTTTAGCAGGAGCAAGGAACCACAGCGGCCCCTTCCCTGCCAGGTCCGCGAGTCAAGACCTGATCGTGGCGAGCCGGGCCATCTCGCCGGCGAGGTCGGCCCAGACGTGTGCGGGGAGTTCGTGGCCCATGCCGGGATAGCCGATGAGTTTGGCGCCCTTGATTTTGCGGGCCAGCGCCTTGGAGCCGCTGGGCCTGACCAGAGGGTCGTCCTCGCCATACACGACGAGTGCCGGCGCGGTGATCCGCCCGAAATCGACGCTCCGGCCCCGGCGCCGGCCCGCCGCGAGCTGGCGCCGCTCGGCTCGTGGGTCGAACGGCCGCCGGGCATGGCTGCGCCGCGCCACATCGCGCGCCCACCGTTCGTCGAACGGGCGTCCGGGAGAAGCCAGCGCCCTGAAGAGGTCGACCAGGCGTTGCTGCTGCGACTCGGCGTCGGCGGCGTAGCGCTTGCGCGCCATCGCCAGGATCGGACCGAACCGCAGGTGCCGCAGCCCGCCGAGGCTCGTCGAGGCGGGCATGCACACCAGTGTGGTCATGCTCCGCACGCGCGAGGGGTGGTCGGCGGCCAGCGCCTGGCAGATGCCTCCACCCATCGACCCGCCCGCGATGTGTGCCGACACCCAGCCGAGTGCATCCATCACGGCAAGCGCATCGCGCACGAAATCGTCCCCACCATAGGGTGGCGGTGCACCGCGGCCGAGCAGACTCTTCCACCATTTGTCGTCCGTCGCCGTGTGGTCGAAGTGGGTGGACAGGCCCGAGTCGCGATTGTCGAAGCGTGCCACGAAGAATCCGGCCCGCACGAGGTGCTCGCAGAAACCGTCTGGCCACCACAGCATCTGATGGCCCAGACCCATGATGAGCAGCAGCGGCTGACCGCCCGGCGCGCCGAACGTCTCATAAGCCAGCTCCACGTCGCCGTTGCGGGCCATTTTCACCGGCATGCCACACCTCCGTTTTTCCGATACGACTGTATCATATGCGAGTGCCCAAGCTCGTCGACCAGGAAGCCCGGCGCCGGCTCATCGCCGACACGGTGGTGCGCATCATCGGCACGCGCGGGCTTGAGGCCGCGTCGGTGCGCAATGTCGCGACCGAAGCGGGCGTGTCCGCGGGCGCCGTGCAGCGCTGTTTCGCGACAAAAGACGACCTGCTGCGGTTCGTGCTGCGGCACGTGAATGAGAGGTTCAAGGCGCGGGTGCTTGCCCGCGTGACCGATCCGGCCGACACCGACGCGGGCCTGCGCATCGTCATCGACGAGATGCTCCCACTCGACGCCGAACGCCGCCTGGAGTCGGCGACCACCCTCGCGCTGCTGGCCCACAGCGCGATCGACCCGGCATGCGGCGAGATCATGCGGTCGGCCTACGCGGGCGCCCACGCCTTCTTCGCCACCAGGCTGGGCAAGGCCGGCGCGGTGTCGCTCTATGCGCTCATCAGCGGGCTACAGGGACCGTTGCTGGTCGGGGCCATCACCGCCGAGCAGGCATGGTCCATTGTGGAGGATCGCCTGCCCTAGCGGCAGACCCCCTCGCGCCGCGCCGTGTCGGCGACCGCCGCCGCCACGGCCGGAGCCACGCGTGGGTCGAGCGGACTGGGCACGATCGCATCGGGACGCAGGTCACCGGCGACGATTTCGGCGATCGCCGTGGCGGCCGCGAGCTTCATATCCTCGGTGATGCGCTTGGCGCCCGCGTCGAGCGCGCCACGGAAGATGCCCGGGAACGCGAGCACGTTGTTTATCTGATTTGGATAGTCGCTGCGCCCGGTGGCCACAATGGACGCGTAGCGCGCCGCGACCTCGGGGTGGACCTCGGGCGTCGGGTTGGCCAGCGCGAAGATCATGCCGCCGGGCGCCATGCGGGCCACGGCCTCCTCGGCGATCTGCCCACCGGACACGCCCACCAGCACGTCGGCCCCGGCCAGCGCATCGGCGATGCCGCCGCGCAGGCCTGCCCGGTTGGTCATCTCGGCGAGCGCCGCCTTGACCGGCGTCAGATCCGACCGTCCACTCTCGACAATGCCGCGCGAGTCGACCACGGTCACGTCGCCCACGCCGGCCGCGAGCAGAATCTTCGTCACCGCGACGCCGGCCGCACCCGCCCCCGAGACCACCACGCGCAGATCGTTGAGCTTGCGCTCCAGCACCAGGCAGGCATTCTTCAACGCGGCCAGGGTGACGACAGCCGTCCCATGCTGATCATCATGAAACACCGGAATGTCAAGCTCTTCAATTAAGCGCTGCTCGATCTCAAAGCATCGCGGCGCGGAGATATCCTCCAGGTTGATGCCGCCGAAGCCGGGCGCGAGCGCCTTGACGATGCGGATTATCTCCTCGGTATCCTGCGTGTCGAGACAGATCGGGACGGCGTCCACCCCACCGAATCCCTTGAACAGGATGGCTTTGCCCTCCATCACGGGCAGTGCGGCCTTGGGCCCGATGTTGCCCAGGCCCAGCACGGCCGACCCATCGGTGACCACCGCGACCGTGTGCCCCACCCAGGTGTATTCATGCACGAGCTCGGGCTGCGCCGCGATCGCCTCACACACCAGGGCTACCCCAGGGGTGTAGGCAAGCGAGAGATCCTCGCGGCTGGCAAGCGGAACCGTGCTGGTGACGGCGACTTTGCCGCCAACGTGCCGGGCGAAAGCGGGATGGTCCACTGCAGGCTCCCTTTGAAGTCAGGTCCCCAACCTTACGCGCCGTCGATCGGTGCGCAATCAACGGGCGAGCAAATTCACTGGGCCAGCAAACGCGGACGCGGCCAGTATCGGCAGACCACGCGTCCCACAATCTGGGCGGGGCCATAGACGCGCGAGTCGTCGGTAACAAGTTCGTTGTCGCCGATCAACCACCACCCGCCCGCGGCCGGACGTACGGCGCGCTTGACCACCAACAGATCGGGGCGTGCCAAAAATCGCGCGACGACCACATCGCCGGGCCTAATAGGACGGCCGCCCTTGCGCACGAGCACCGCGTCTCCGTGCTTGAGGGTCGGCGCCATGGACGGGCCTTGTACCAGCGCGGCAAACAGCGGGAGTAGTGTCGGCACGGGATCATTGTGCCGTTGAAACCTTTGGAGGATCCTCATGAGCCTGTTCCGGCCGACAACCGTCGTCAGCGCACACTGCGACCTGCCCTGTGGCGTTTACGACCCAGCGCAGGCGCGCATCGAGGCGGAGTCGATCAAGGCCATCTGCGAGAAGTACCAAGCCAACACCGACCCCGAGTTCCGCACGCGCGCCCTGATCATCAAGGAGCAGCGGGCCGAGCTCGTCAAGCACCACCTATGGGTGCTTTGGACCGACTACTTCAAGGCGCCACACTTTGAGAAGTACTCGCAGCTGCACCAGCTGTTCAACGACGCAACCAAGCTGGCCGGGGCGTCGGGCGCCAAGGGCAGCGCGGACCCAGCCAAGGCCGAGGAGCTGCTAGTCAAGATCGACGAGATCGCCAAGATCTTCTGGGAGACCAAGCAAGCGTAATTTTCAGGCAGTGGGTGGCCCCGGACCGCTCGGCGGTTGGCCGGCCACCCGCGGCTTCGCCTGAACGGAGTTTTCCGGGAGTTCCCGCAGCCGGCGACGTGCCTGGGTGGGGAGCAGGTGTCGTAACAAGGCTGCATCAAGCTGCCTGCGGGCGATGTTCGCAGGCAGCTTTGGTTTACTCTCGGGGTTAGTGAGCCAGCAGATGATTTCCAGGGAGCCGACATCGCTCCTCGACGATGTCGTGGCCGTGACCGTGCCCGCCGACGGGGGCTGGCTCGGCATCCTGCGCACGGCGACGGCCGGCCTCGCGGCCCGGCTCGGCTTCTCCGGCGAAAAGATTGAAGATCTCCGCATCGCCGTGGACGAGGCGTGCGCCATGCTGCTCGTGCTCACCCCACCCGAGGGCGACCTGCGCTGCCGGTTCGAGATCGGCTCGACCGAGCTCACCGTCGCCATCTCGGCCCGGCTGCGCCCGCGGGCCAAGCTGCCCGACCCGTCGTCGTTCGCTTGGCGCGTCCTATCCGGACTGACCTCTCACGTGGGCACGGTGTGCGAGGACAATCACGCCACCATCCGCTTGATTATCAACCGGCCTAGCTGAGAGCACGCCCGGTACCAGGAGCAAACAAAAACGCCGTCACCGCAACGATCCAGGCGGCGAGCAGCCAGCCGACCCAAAACCCACTCGTGATCATGTAGTAGACGGGTGCCAGGAACAGCAGCTGCAATGCCGTGGCCGCGGCGCGCCCGCTCATCCGCCTGCGCTGCAGCAGCCGGGCCGCCACATAGAGCGAGATGACAAGCGCCAGCCCGAACGCGGTCACGTAGAACCCCAGCGGGGTCGGCGCGCCGGCCACTCGGTAGGCGAACAGCAGCAGCACGAGGGTCAGGGCGGCAAACTGTGCCCAGAGCAGCCCGAGGGCGACGCGCAAGGTGGCCGGCATGCCGACCACGATAGATTGCGGGGCATGCGAGGCTTGCTCGTGGTCAACCCGAAGGCCACCACCACTTCGGCGCGCACGCGTGATGTGCTGACCAGCGCGCTGCGCAATGAGATGGAGCTGACCGTCGGCTACACCCGCCGCCGGGGCCACGGTTATGACCTCGCCAAGGATGCCGCGAGCGACAGCATCGACGTGGTGGTCGCCCTGGGTGGTGACGGCACCGTCAACGAGGTGGTCAATGGGCTCATGGCGGGTACCGATGAGAAGCGCCCGGCCCTGGCCGTCGTTCCCGGTGGATCGACCAACGTCTTCGTCCGGGCGCTCGGGCTGCCCCGGCAGCCGGTCGAGGCGGCGGGGGTGATTCTGGCCGCGCTGAGGTCGGGCAGCAGCCGGATGATCGGGCTCGGTCGGGCCGACGAGCGCTATTTCACGTTCTGCGCGGGCATGGGCATCGATGCCGCAGTGGTGCGCCGGGTCGAGCGGGCGCGCCGCAGGGGTCGGCGCTCGACCCCGATCCTGTATCTGCGATCCGCACTGGGCGAGTATTTCTTCGATGCGATCCGGCACGACCCGGGAATCACGCTTTCGCTTCCGGACGAGCCCGAGGAGATTCCGGTCGCCAACGTCATCGTGCAGAACACGGCCCCGTGGACATACCTCGGCGACCGCCCTGTGCACGCCAGTCCGGAAGCGTCATTCGATTCCGGTTTAGATGTGTTGGCGTTGCGGGTACTCAGGCCTCCAAGCACCCTCCAAACGGTGGGCCGGATGCTGTCCCTCCAGCGAGACCACTACGGCAAGCGGGTGATGCTGCGACACGACCTCGACGAGTTCACGGTCAGCTGCGCCACACCGCAGGCATTCCAACTCGACGGCGATTATCTGGGCGAGCGCGAAAAAGTGAAATTCGCCTCTGTGCCTGCGGCGATAAGAGTAATCTGCTAGTAAATCAATGACACGAGCAGGAAATACGTCAGTTTCACTACTTGAAGCTTTACATTGATTACGAGCTGTCACCAAGTCAAGATCAGGATAACGCCCGGTGATCCGGACAAAACGGCGGTGAGCTTCCTCACCCGTCCGTCCCTTTTTCCGGCATCCCCCTTGACATCGTGCGAGTTCGTGAAAGCATTCACAAGCGTACAGAGCGCAGAACTTAGTTGCCCGTAGACGTGCCAGCGTTCGGTAGCGGTCCGTAATTATTCGATCGCATCCAAATCGCGTCCCGCGCGTTCCGCAATAGAGGGAAGCCGAGTACTACAGACCACCGCTAGAAAATTTCTTTGCCGCGAAGCTACTGCTAAGAGGAGTGTTGCCGCCATGGACTGGCGTCACCGTGCTGTCTGCCGTGATGAAGACCCGGAGCTGTTCTTCCCGATCGGGACGTCTGGCCCCGCGCTGCATCAGGTCGAGCAGGCTAAAGCGGTGTGCCGGCGCTGTTCGGTCACTGACGAGTGCCTCAAGTGGGCGCTCGAGTCTGGCCAGGACGCCGGCGTCTGGGGTGGGATGAGCGAAGAGGAGCGGCGCGCCCTGAAGCGCCGCGGCGGCCTCCGGGTCCGCGCGCAGTCTGTGGGAAACTACAGCCTCTGAGCCCCACTACACCGCATAAACACAACTGGATTTCGACGGCGATCGCCCCACGGCCACGAAGGCCCGGGGCGATCGCCGTTTCGCTGACCCCCTTTGTTGTTCGTGGCGTCGATCATGAACTTAAGTCCATGTTCGACGGCGTCTCACGGCACCACTTCATGATCAACGCCAGCCGGAACAGCATTCAGCTTTAAGCGAAATCGAACTGTCCAAATGTGATGTGACACCACATCACTGGGCGGCCGCCCCGGAAGGCACACTCGCCGCTGCGCTACAGCTCTGCTCCGGCAACTCGGAGCAGAGCTGTAGCGCGGAAAAGCATGCTTGGACGGATCAGGTGATCCCGGAGCGAGACTTATTCCGCTCTCGCGGCGGGCTTACGCAACCGTGACGGCCAGGCTTGCGCGGCCGTCGCCAACCGGGCTTATGCGACTCGAAGCCCAGCCGGCTTGCGCGATTCGAACCCAGCCGGGCTTGCGCGGCTTGAGTCGCCGGACGTGCGCGGCTGGAAGCCGGCCGGTCTGGCGCCGCTCGAAGCCAGCCGGGCTTACGTGACTCGAAGCCCAGCCAGACCTACCTGACTCGAAGCCCAGCCAGACCTACCTGACTCGAAGCCCAGCCAGACCTACGTGACTCGAAGCCCAGCCAGACCTACACGATTCGAACCCAGTCAGGCTTACGCGACTTGAAGTCGGCCGGGTGTGTGTGGCTGTTGCCCGCCAGGCTTACGCGGCGAAGGCGTGGTCGAGCTCCAGTCCCACCGAACGGTCCACCCGCTCCAAGATGAGTCGCGCCAGTTGCCAAGAGGCGCCCAACGGCGGTGCCGCCCACACCGCCCCCGCCGCAAGCGCCGACCCCGTCACCAAGTCGTAGAGCCGCCCAGGCGCGAGGAAGTACGAAGCCACCCCAACCCTCGCGTGCCCCTCGTCTCGCAGCGCAGCGACCGCCTCAGCCCCACTGGGCGTCGCGCCTGCCGCGTATGCCACCCGGCACGGCACGCCCAGCCGTGCCCCGAGTGCGGCCGCGACCTCCTCGACCCGTGCCCGCGCCGACACCACTCGTGTCCCCGCCGCCGCCAAAACCAGCGCATCGTAGTCAGAACCCGGCAAGCGGCGCGACAACGCCTCCAGCAGAGGCTCCGAGACAGCGCCCAAAGTGGACGTGATCGTGCAGTCGAACCCGTCCACCTGGGCCGGCAAATCGACGCCGCCGTGGTATGCGTGCGTCAAAAGTACCGGCACCACAACGGTTTCCCGCGGCATCACGCACAGCGCTTCCCGCGGCGAGGGTGTCGAAAGCTCCAGGAAGGCCACCCGCACATCGAGTCCCGGCCGCACCGCCGCCACCGTCCGCGCCAGGGCACGGGTGGTGGCGGCGGCACGCGGATCCCGCGAGCCATGGGCGACCAGCAGGACGCTGTAATTCGTTGCGCGTGCAAAGCAACGCGCGGGCGGTTCGCCAGGAAGGCGCCGCCTTCCCTCACGATCTTGGGGCCCCAGCCCTTGGCCGCCCCCAAGATCGCTCAGTCCGGGCGCCGCCGGCGATCCGCTAGGCGGCGGCATGCAGACCGCACTCTGTCTTGTCGAACATGGCCCAGCGGCCCGCGCGCGCGTCCTCTCCCGGCTGCGTGCGCCGCGTGCAGGGCCAGCAGCCCACCGAGCCATATCCCTGCCGCAGCAACTGGTTCACCGGCACGTCATGTCGCGCGATGTAAGCGTCCACATCGGACTGTGTCCACGTCGCGATCGGGTTGACCTTCACCTTGCCGCGCGCGAACTCGTAGTGCACGACCGGCGTGCGCGCCCGCGTCGGCGACTCGTCGCGGCGCAGCCCGGCCGCCCAGGCGTCGTAGTTTTCCATCGCCCGCTGCAGCGGCTGCACCTTGCGCAGGTCGCAGCACGAGTCGGGGTCCTTGTTGAACAGGCGGGGACCATATTCGCCGTCCTGCTGCCCGACCGTGAGCGGCGGCGCGACCGAGCGCACCCGCACCGGGATGGTCTTGCGCACCTGGTCGCGGACGCGAAGCGTCTCGTCGAAGTGCAGCCCCGTGTCGAGGAAGATGACTTCAATGCCCGGGGCCACCCGCGCCGCCAGGTGCACCAGCACCGCGTCGGCGAACGAACTGGTGACACAGAAGCGCTCGCCGAACTGCGAAACGGCCCACTCAATGATCTTTTCGGCCGGTGCGCCCTCAAGCTCCCGGCCCGCCCGATCCGCGATCTCCACCAGTTCGTCAGTTGCCACCAACATGTTCACCACTCCCGAGTAGCCCGATGAACCTCACTTCGAAGACCCGACGACATGCCCGGCACTCCCATTGACCGTGCTTTTCCCCGTGCGGGAACAGGTTTTCGTCCCCACAGAACGGGCAGTAGAACGGAGGATTGCCGCTCATCGCAGCTCCTCCTCGTCGACGCGCAAAACCCACTCCGCGAACGGCTCCTCGGCGTCCTTGCGGCCGGCCAGATAGCGCGACACCAATCGCGAGGCGTATTGC
The DNA here is from genome assembly GCF_003426775.1 of Allorhizocola rhizosphaerae. Lineage (GTDB taxonomy): Bacteria > Actinomycetota > Actinomycetes > Mycobacteriales > Micromonosporaceae > Allorhizocola > Allorhizocola rhizosphaerae. The sequence goes on from NZ_QJUG01000151.1 coordinate 13,734, forward strand.
GGCAGCTCGTCGGCCGTGGTCTTCAGCCCGCGCAGCTTGCGGCCGAAGTTGGGGTTGACGCCCTGTGCCATCGACAGCCCGCCACCCAGGTGCACCTGGAAGCCCTCGACCATCGTGCCGTCCGGCCCCGGCACGAGCTGCCCCTTGAGTCCGATGTCGGCGACCTGCGTGCGGGCGCAAGCGTTCGGGCACCCGTTGACGTTGATGGACACCGATCCGTCGATCTGGCCGAAGGTGCGCTCCAGATGCGCCACGGTCTCGGCCGCGGTCGCCTTGGTCTCGACGATCGCGAGCTTGCAGAACTCGATTCCGGTGCACGCCATGGTGTCCCGGCGCCAGCCCGACGGCCGCGCCTGAAGCCCTATCCGCTCCAGCTCAGCGATCAGAGAGTCCACCTCGTCGTCGGCGACATCCAAAACCAATAGTTTCTGGTACGGCGTGAGGCGCACACGATCCGATCCGTGTGCCTCGGCGATGTCGGCCACCTGGGACAGCATCGTGCCGGAAACCCTGCCCGCGACGGCCGCCACGCCCACGTAGTTAAGCCCGTCGCGCTGCTTGTGCACCCCGATGTGGTCGATCGGGTGCCGCGGCAGTTCGGGCGCCGGGCCGTCGGGCAACTCCCGCCCGAGGTATTCGTCCTGCAGCACCTGACGGAACTTTTCCACGCCCCAGTCGGCCACGAGGAACTTCAGCCTCGCCCGTGAGCGGAGCCGCCGGTAGCCATAATCCCTGAACACGCGGACGACGGCCGCCCAAACGTCTGGTACCTCATCCAAGGTTATGAAAACGCCCAAACGCTTGGCGAGCATGGGATTGGTGGAGAGCCCGCCGCCGACCCAGAGATCGAACCCGGGACCCAGCGTGGGGTGCTCAACCCCCAGGAACGAGATGTCGTTTGCCTCATACGGCACGTCGGGCAGCCAGGACACCACCGACTTGAACTTGCGCGGCAGGTTGGACAGCGACGGGTCGCCGATGTAGGTCTCCACGATCCGGCGGATCGCAGGCGTCGGATCGATCACCTCGTCCTTGCTGATGCCGGCGACGGGCGAGCCCAGGATGACGCGTGGCGTGTCGCCGCAGGCCTCGGTGGTCGAGAGCCCGACGGCCTCCAGCTCACGCCAGATCTGCGGCACGTCCTCGATGCGGATCCAGTGATATTGCACGTTTTGCCGGTCGGTCAGGTCGGCCGTGTCGCGCGCGAACCTGGTCGACAGCGAGCCGACCGTGCGCAGCTGCGCCAGATCGAGCTGACCGCCGTCGATGCGCACGCGCAGCATGAAGTATTCGTCGTCGAGCTCGTGCGGCTCGAGCACCGCCGTGCGACCGCCCTCGATGCCGGGCTTGCGCTGCGTGTAAAGCCCCCACCAGCGGAAGCGGCCGCGCAGGTCGGCCGGGTCGATCGAGGCGAACCCGCGATGAGCGTAGATGTTTTCGATCCGGGCTCTGACGTTGAGCCCGTTATCGTCCTTCTTGGTGCGCTCGTTGGGGTTGAGCGGCTCCCGGTGACCGAGCGCCCACTGCCCTTCCCCACGACGACGTGCAACCATGGCAACGCCTTCCGAAAGGTGTATCAGAAGAAGACTTGTGCGAGGGGAGAATCAGGCAGCACGACAGATTGCGCTGCGCACGCGGCCGTAATCCACGTGGCGACGCATCGTCAGCGTCACGAGGTGGTTAGCCGCAGTCATGTGAACACTCTGTCACATGAGCCGCATGAGCTCAACGCTCCCTCTTAGCAAGTGGGACGAAGAGCACAGCTTCGGCCCCCCCGCCCTCGCGATCACGAAGCTCGATGGTTCCCCGTAGCTCGCCGGTCGTCAGCGTGCGAATGATTTGCAGCCCAAGGCGTTTGGACGACATCGGGTTGAACCCCTCGGGCAGGCCCCGCCCATTGTCGGCGACCACGACGCGGAGGTCCTTTTTGTCCCGCTCGACGCGCACGACGACCTCGCCCTCGGTGTCGCCGTCGCCCGGGTCGAACCCGTGCTCAACCGCGTTGAGCAGGAGTTCGTTGAGCACCATCACCAGCGGGGTGGCAATCTCAGCTGGCAGGATGCCGAAGCTGCCCTCCCGCCTGGTCCGCACGTGCGACGCCGCGACCTCGGCCGCCGCCTGCGCGACGCGGTCGACGATGCCGTCGAACTCGACCACCTCGTCGGCCGACATCGACAGGGTCTCGTGCACGAGCGCGATCGAGGCCACCCTGCGCACGGACTCTTCGAGCGCGGCGCGGGCCTCCGGCACGGTCACCCGCCGAGCCTGCAACCGCAGCAGCGCCGCCACGGTCTGCAGGTTGTTCTTCACCCGATGGTGGATCTCGCGGATGGTCGCGTCCTTGGTGATCAGCGCGCGGTCGCGCCGCTTGACCTCGGTGATGTCGCGAGCCAGCACCAGCGCTCCAATCGGGACACCGGCGGGCATCAGAGGCAGGGCCCGGGTGAGGACGGTCGCCGTGCGGGCCTCGACCTCCTTGCGAGGCGGGGCGTCTCCGCGTAGCGCGGCCAGAATGCGGGCCGCCACCTCGGACCCCTCCAAGGGATCGTCGGAGAGCCGATTGAACAGTGCGGCCAGATCCTCGCCGACGAGCGAGGCGGAGAACCCGAGCCGCCGGATGGCTGACTGTGCGTTTGGTGAGGCATAGGTGACCTTGCCCGTCGCGTCCAGGCGGACCAGCCCGTCCCCGACCCGCGGCGCGGAGGTCGTCTCGCCGTCCACCCGCGGCGGCGGGAACGTGCCATCCGCGATCATTTGGGCCAGATCATCCGCCGTGGTGAGATAGTTCAGCTCAAGCTGGCTTGGAGTGCGCGCCGTGGACAGGTTGGTGTCGCGGCCCACGACCGCGATCACATCGCCCGCCTCACCGTCCGGGCCGCGCCGGCGCACCGGGACCGCCTCGTGCCTTGCGGGGGTGTCTCCGTACCAGACGGGATCTCCCTCCCGCCAGATCCGCCCCTGGGTGCGCGCCACCTCCAGGTGGGCCACCTCTGCCCCGCCGGCAATCTTGCCCACCTGGTCGTCCTGGTAGGCCGTTGGCGCGGTGGTCGGCCGCACCTGCGCAACGCACACATAAGCGCCGTTTTCCGCGGGCACCCACAGCAGCAGGTCGGCGAACGACAGATCCGAGATGAGCTGCCAATCACCGGCGAGACGTTGTAGGTGATCGATATCTGCCGGACCTAGTCCGGTGTGTTCCTCGACTAACTCCCGCAGAGTGGACGGTTTAACCACCTTCACATTGTGGCAGTGACCTTCTTCAGGCCGCGGGGAGCGTCCGGATCTTCACCGCGAGCCAGAGCCAGGGCCAGTGCCATTTGTTGCAGCGGGAGAATCTCCAGCAGCGGCGCCAGCCGCTCGTCGACTGCGGGCACCGGGAGGTCCCCCGCCGGCCCGACGACCACGACATCGGCGCGCTGCTCGCGCAACCTGGACAGGACCTCGCGCATGGACCGGCCCCCGGGCCCGTCCCCGACGATCGCGAGCACCGGCACGTCGGGCTGGGTCATCGCCAGCGGGCCGTGCAGCAGGTCGGCACCCGAGAAGGCGAGCGCAGGCAGATAGCTGGTCTCCATGAGCTTGAGCGCCGCCTCGCGCGCAGACGGGTAGGCGTAACCGCGGCCGGTCGTGACCATGCGCGCGGCGAAGCGGTACCGGCCCGCGAGCCGACCGGCGCCGTTGCCCTCCAGCGCCTTGGCGGCCAGCGCGGGCAGTTCGTCCAGGGCCTTGCGCTCCTCCTGCAGGCTGCCGCGGATGCTTTCGACCAGCAGCAGGAGCGCGAGCAGCTCGGCCGTGTATGTCTTGGTGGCCGCGACGGCACGTTCGTGCCCGGCCGCGACATCGATCGACAGCTCGGCCGTGCGGGCGAGCGTCGAGTCGGGATTGTTGGTGACCGCGAGCGTGAGCGCGCCCGACTCGCGCGCGACCTTCAGCACCTCCGTCAGGTCGGGCGAGCCACCGCTCTGCGAGACGCCGACCACCAGCGCGTGCGACAGATCGGGCCGCGCCTTGTACAGCGTCATCGCGCTCGGCGACGCGAGTCCGGCCGCCAGCCCGAGCCGAATCTCCGCCAGATAGGTCCCGTAAAGCGCGGCGTGATCGGACGTGCCGCGGGCCGTGAACACCACATGCTGCGGCGCCCGCTCGGCGATCACTTGCGCGACCTGCGCGATCGTGTCCAAGCGGGCCGGCTCCAGCAGCCTCGCATACACCTCGGGCTGCTCGGCGATGTCGGCCGCCATCCCGGCGCCACGCTCATTCGTGTCCGTCACGTGCGCAGTCTTGCACGAAACTCCGTCATCAAGCAACCTTTCGCGCACTACCGCGCACCCGTCCCACGTCACATGCGCTCCACAAAACCTGTCCCGGGGTGCCGTCCCCGATGACGCGTGGAATCGGAGGTGCCGGTCGGCGCGCTGCCGGCCGACCTCGTGCACTTGCTGATCAACCGGGCGGGTGTGCCGGAGGACGAGGTCGCGCGGATGTCCAAAGAGGACGCTCTCGCGCGCCTACAGGCCTTCTGGGCGCAATAGCCGGGCCTGAACCCGTGCGGCCAGGGCCGGGATGTCGACGGGCTGGGTGGTGTCCACGGCGATGACGGGGCCGATGCCCCGGCAGGCGCCGCCTCTCGTGCTGGCCGCGCGGCCGGAAGGGAGCCTCCAGCACCACCTGCGGGCAGTGTTGTGCCAACGCCCACAACAGTTCCATGGACGCCGCGCCGAGACTGCGCGACCAGGCCGGGTCGCCTACCGGGCCGGGGAGTGCGTCGTGCAACGCTTCCTTGATGTCGTCTTTGGACAGTAGGGCGTAGCCGAGTATGGCTGCCAAGGGCCGGGCGAGCGTGGTTTTGCCGGATCCGGGAGCGCCCGACACCAGGACGACCGCACGTTTCATGCCCACGTGGAGCGTGGCCTTATTCGACCGGAGCGGGCGTGGCCTGGTCCGCTCCGCTACGGAGGGGTACCTCCTTGATAAACCAGGCCAGTACCGGCACCAGGACCGCGAATCCGAGTGCCCACCAGAACAGGCCCGACATGCCGTAGGCGATTGCGTGCAGGAGGCCGGCTTTCACCTGCGGGGCAAGGGTTTCGAGCTGGCCGGGCTGGAAGTTGCCGCCCGCCTGGTCGACCATCGCCGCGGCCTGCGGCCCGACGTTCGCGGTGATGTCTTCCCGCATGCGATCGGTGAACACCGCGCCGAACAGCGCCACACCGAACGAGCCGCCGATGGACCGGGCGAACGTCGCCGTCGAGCTGGCCACGCCCAGATCCTTGAGCTCGACGCTGTTTTGCGAGATCAACAGCGTGGTCTGCATCAGGAACCCCATGCCGAGGCCCAGCACCACCATGTAGATCGTGGACTCGGTCTTGCTCGTGTCCACGCCCAGCCGCGTGAGCAGCAGCATGGCCACGATCATCACGACACCGCCGACGATCGGGAAGGCGCGGTAGCGCCCGGTCTTGGTGATGGTCCGCCCGATCACCATGGACGTGGTCATCACGCCCAGCATCATGGGCAGCAGCAACAGCCCGCTGTTGGTGGCGGACGCGCCCTGCACGGTCTGCATGTACAGCGGGAGGAACGAGACCGCCCCGAACAGGCTGAAGCCGAGCAGGAAGCCGATCGCGCTGACGATCGCGAAGTTCTTGTCCTTGAACAGGCGCAGCGGCAGGATCGGCTCGGGCACGCGCCGCTGCACGAACACGAACGCCGCGAGCGAGACGACGGCCAGCACGCCGAGGCCGATGATCGGGGTGCTCGTCCACGCGTGGTCCTTGCCTGCCCAGGTCGTGATGAGCACGACCGCCGTGATGCCCACGCCGAGCAGGCCCGCGCCGACCCAGTCGATTCTGTGCTCGGTGCGCCGGTGCGGCAGGTGCAGGAACACCATGAGGATGAACAGACCGGCCGCACCGAGCGGGATGTTCATGTAGAAGATCCAGCGCCACGACGCGTGGTCGGTGATGAGCCCGCCGACCAGCGGACCGGCGATCATCGCCAGCGCCATGATGCCGCCCATCAATCCTTGGTACTTGCCGCGCTCACGCGGCGGGACCAGATCACCGATCAGGGCGAACGCCCCGACCATCAGGCCGCCCGCGCCCAGTCCCTGGAAGGCGCGGAAGAAGATCAGTTGGGTCATGGGCGAGACCTGGTCGTTGAGCCACGCGAACTCTCCGGCCGCTCCGGACAGCATCGAGCCGATGATAAACAGGACGATCGAGCTGAGGAACACCCGCTTGCGCCCGTAAAGGTCGCCGAGCTTGCCCCAGATGGGCGTGGACACCGTCGTGCCCAGCACGTAGGCGGTCACGACCCACGACAGCTTCGACAGGCCACCGAGCTCGCCCACGATCTTGGGCATGGCCGTGCCCACGATCATGTTGTCCAGCATCGCGAGCATCATCGCGAGCATCAGGCCGGCCAGCACGACGTGGATGTTGTTGCGTCGCACCTCGGGTTGGATCTCGGGCTCGGCGATAGCGGTCATCGGTAGGCTCCCCTGGGCAGGACCGGCTGGCTTACTTACTAGCCGTACGGTAAGCTGCTCACTAACCGGCCGTCAAGTAAAACTGAGGAGACGCGACCATGACGCAGGCCACAACGGCGCTGCCGCGCGAGGACACCCGTGGCCGCATCCAGGCCGTGGCGCTGGAGCTATTCACCGAGCAGGGCTACGACAAGACGTCGCTGCGCGAGATCGCCGAACGGCTCGGTGTCACCAAGGCCGCGCTCTACTACCACTTCAAGAGCAAGGAAGAGATCGTCGAGTCGCTCACCGCCGACCACGTCAGGCGCATGGAGAGCCTCCTCGACTGGGCGCGGGGCCGGCAGCCGACGCCCGAGTTCCGGCGCGAGTTCGTCCACCGCTACATGGAAAACCTGAGCGTCAGCCAGCACTTCAAGGTCATGAAGTTCATCCAGCAGAACCAGCCGTCCATGAAGAACATGCCCAACGCGGCCAAGTGGCGCGAGAGCATGCAGCAGATGATCGACGTGCTCGCGGGCAAGGACGCCGGCGCGGTCGAGCGCATGCACGTCGGACTGGCCATCTTCGGCCTGCACGCCTCATGGATGCTGCTGCCCGAAGGCGACTACAGCGAGGAGGAGCGGCGCCAGGCCGCGCTGGTCACCGCCTATGAATTGCTGGGGCTCAAGTCGTAGCGCATGGCGAGCAACAGCACGCCGTCCATGGGCGACCAGTCGCGCGACGGGTCGGGCGTGAAGCCGAGCCGCTTGTAGAGCCGCTGCGCGTCCTTGGCGAAGTCGCGCACGCAGATGACGACCGCGCGGCAGCCCAGCTCGCGCGCCCGGGCCAGGCACGCGCGCACCAGGGCCTCGCCCGCCCCGCGCCGCTGCGCCTCCGGCGCGACCGCGAGC
>NZ_QJUG01000152.1 GCF_003426775.1 Allorhizocola rhizosphaerae
CGCCGGAGGCTCGGGCACCGGCGGGTGCCGCACTCTGGTCGGCGGCCGGAGACAGGTCGGCCGGGGCGCGGGCTGCGGCTCGCGCGGCCACCTGCCGCGCGGCGGCCTGGGGCGACACGCCCGGCGTGAGACCAGAACCGTCTGAAGTGGACAGCGACGCCGCCGAAGATGATGAAGATGGTGAAGCGGCGGCGGATGGCGTGGGCGGGCCGTGGCGCTCCAGGCGCTCCAGCCGCTGCAGCATGGCGGGGATCGAGTCGTCGGCGGCGGGCAGGAGCATGCGCGCGACGAACAGCTCCAGCAGCAGCCGGGGCGAGGTGGCCCCGCGCATCTCGACCAGTCCATTGTGGAGGATGTCGGCGTAGCGCGAGAGGGTCGCGTCGCCCAGCTGGCCGGACTGCACGCGCATGCGGGCAAGCTCGTCTTCGGGGGCGTCGAGCAGCCCGCGCTCGACGGCCTCGGGCAGCCGGCGCAGGATGATCAGGTCGCGGATGCGCTGCAGCAGGTCACCCGCGAAGCGGCGCGCGTCGTGGCCGGCCTCGGCGACCCGGTCGATGGTGGCGAACGCGGCCCCGCCGTCGCCCGCGGCCAGCGCGTCGATCATCTCGTCGATGAGCGCCACGTCGGTGACGCCGAGCAGCGCGACGGCACGGGCATAGGCCACGCCGTCGGGGCCCGAGCCCGCGATCAGCTGGTCGAGCACGGACAGCGTGTCGCGCGCCGAACCGCCACCCGCCCGGACCACCAGCGGGAACACCGCGGGCTCGACCTTGACCCCCTCGGCCGAGGCCAGCTGCTCAAGATAGGGCCGCAGCACGCCGGGCGGAATCAGCCGGAAGGGGTAATGGTGGGTGCGCGACTTGATCGTGCCCAGCACCTTTTCGGGCTCGGTGGTTGCGAACACGAACTTCACGTAGTCGGGCGGCTCCTCGACGAGCTTGAGCAGCGCGTTGAAGCCCGCGGACGAGACCATGTGGGCCTCATCGATGATGTAGATCTTGTAGCGACTCACGGCCGGGGCGAAGAACGCGCGCTCGCGCAGCTCGCGGGCGTCGTCGACACCGCCGTGGCTGGCGGCGTCGATCTCGATCACGTCGATCGAGCCCGAGCCGTCGGGGGCCAGTGCCCGGCAGGACTCGCACTCGCCGCACGGGTCGGGCGTCGGGCCCTGCGCGCAGTTGAGCGAGCGCGCGAGAATGCGAGCGCTGGATGTCTTGCCGCAGCCGCGCGGACCGGAGAACAGATAGGCATGGTTGAGCCGCCCGGCCCGCAGCGCCTGGATCAGCGGCTCGGTCACGTGCTCCTGCCCGATCACCTCGCTGAAGGTGCGGGGCCGGTATTTGCGGTAGAGCGCCAGTGCCACGGGGGTCACGTTACCGCGACCCACCGACATTCCCCTCGGCTGCACCCGGCGTAACCCCGTGCGCACTCGCACAACGGTTCGGTATCAACTGGAGATCAAAGTTGCAGCTTGGAGCCGAACTCCCGTTAGGGTTCCGCCAAACGGTGACCACAGTCACCGGCCGTTTGGACCAAACGGTACGGCCCCCCAAGACAAAGGTGAAGCCCAATGCGTGCACCACGGTTCAGGACCGCGGGAGCGGTAGCCGCGGTCGCTGCTCTGGCTCTGGTAGTCGCTGGCTGCCAAAGCGAGCGCGGCTCGGAACAACCCAACAAACCGGAACAACTTGTTTTCGGTACGGCCGGCGACCCGAAGACGCTCGACCCTGCGCTTGCCAGCGATGGTGAGTCGTTCCGGATCGCCCGCCAGATGTACGAGACCCTCGTCGCACCCGAGGAGGGCACGGCGAAGATCGGGCCCGGGCTCGCCACCGAGTTCAAGCCGGACGCGAGCGGCCTGGTGTGGACGTTCAAGCTCAAGCAGGGGGTCAAGTTCCACGACGGGACGGACTTCAATGCCGAGGCGGTCTGCTTCAACTTCAACCGTTGGTACAACTTCAAGGGCCTGCTGCAGAGCCCGGACGTGACGTCCTACTGGCAGGACATCTACGGCGGCTTCGCCAAGAACGAAGACCAGGACCTGCCGCCGAGCCTGTTCAAGTCGTGCGCGGCCAAGGACGCGGGCACGGTCGAGATCGCGATCACGAAGGTGACGAGCAAGTTCCCGGCTTCGCTCGCGCTGCCGTCGTTCTCGATCTCCAGCCCCAAGGCGCTGCAGGACTACAAGGCCGACGAGATCGGTGGCACGGCCGACAACGTGACGTATCCGCAGTACGCCATGGAGCACCCGACAGGCACCGGGCCGTACAAGTTCGTCGAGTGGGACCGGACCAACAAGGTCGTCAAGCTGACCCGCAACGAGAACTACCACGGTGCCACCAAGGCCAAGATCAAGGATCTGTACTTCCAGACGATCTCCGACCTTGACGCCCGCAAGCAGGCCCTGCGCAGTGGCAAGATCCACGGCTACGACCTGGTCGCGCCGCAGGACGTCAAGACGCTCAAGGGCGAGGGCTTCAACGTGCTGACCCGCCCGGCGTTCAACATCCTGTACCTGGCGATCAACCAGAGCGGCAACCCGGCGCTGGCCAAGGTCGAGGTGCGCCAGGCCATCGCCTACGCGCTCAACCGCAAGGCGATCGTCGACTCGAAGTACCCGGAGGGCTCGACCGTCGCGGTCAACTTCCACCCGCCGTCGCTTGAGGGCCACAACGACGCGGTGACCAAGTACGACTACAACACGCAGAAGGCCAAGGACCTGCTGGCCCAGGCCGGCTACGCGACCGGCCTGACGCTGAAGTTCGGCTACCCGACCGAGGTCACCCGGCCCTACATGCCGGACCCCAAGGGCATTTTCGAGCTCATGAAGGCCGACCTTGAGGCCGCCGGGATCAAGATCGAGCCCGTGGCGCTCAAGTGGACCCCGGACTACATCAACAAGATGACCTCCGGCAAGGACCACGACCTGCACCTGCTCGGCTGGACCGGTGACTACGGCGACGCGTACAACTTCATCGGTACCTTCTTCGACCGGCAGAAGGACGAGTGGGGCTTCAACAACCCGGCCCTGTTCGACCAGTTCGCCGCGGCCGACAAGGAGCCCGACCTGCAGAAGCGTTACGGCCTGTACAAGGAGCTCAACAAGACGCTGCTCGACTTCGTGCCGGGTGTGCCGATCGCGCACGGTCCGCCCTCGCTGGTGCTGGCGAAGAACGTGACCGGCGTCAAGGCGAGCCCGCTCACGGACGAGCGCTACTACACCGCCGAGTTCACGAGCTAAGGTCATTCGGCAAAGCTGAGGGCGGCCCGCCGGACGTGGCCGCCCTCAGCCCTTCAGCGAAGGCTCACTGATGTTCCGATTCATCGTGCGGCGCCTGCTGCAGCTGATACCCACGCTGCTCGGGCTGTCGCTTCTGCTGTTCGTGTGGCTGCACCGACTACCTGGTGGCCCCGAGACGGCCCTGCTCGGTGAGCGAGGCACGCCCGAGACCCGGGCGATGATCCGCCGCCAGCTCGGCCTGGACCAGCCGCTGTGGGTCCAATATGGACGCTTCATGAAACGCCTGCTGCGCGGCGACTTCGGCAGCTCCATCGACACCAAGCAACCGGTGCTGGATGAGTTCCTGGCCCGCTTCCCGGGCACGGTCGAGCTCACCGTCGCCGCCCTGATCTTCGCCATCGGCATCGGCATCCCGCTCGGCTACCTCGCCGCGCGCCGCCGCGCCGGCTGGCTGGACAATCTGAGCGTCGGCGGCTCCCTGGTCGCCGTCTGTGTGCCCATTTTCTTTTTGGGGTACCTGGTCAAGCAGCTGTTCGCCGTGAAACTCGGCTGGTTCCCGCCGACCGGCCGCCAGGACGTGACGATCGACGCCACCCGGGTCACGGGCTTTTACGTGCTCGACGGGATGTTGACCGGCGAATTCGACGCGGCCTGGAATGCGATCATGCACCTGATCCTGCCCGGCCTGACGCTCGCCTCCATCCCGCTGGCGATCATTGTGCGGATCACCCGGGCGAGCGTGCTGGAGGTGCTCGGTGAGGACTACGTGCGCACCGCGCGCGCCAAGGGGCTGACCGAGCGGCGCATCCGCGGCCGGCACGTGCTGCGCAACGCGATGCTGCCCGTCGTGACCGTGCTCGGTCTGCTCACCGGTGGGCTGCTGTCGGGAGCCGTGCTGACCGAGACCGTGTTCGCGTTCACGGGCATCGGACACTTCATCCGGCAAGCGATCGACAACCGCGACTACCCCGTGATGATGGGGTTCATCATGATCATCGCGGTGATCTATGTGCTGGTGAACCTGCTCGTTGACCTCTCTTACAGCCTGATCGACCCCCGGGTGCGTGTGCGATGAGCGAGGGCCTGCCCCGAGAGAATCAACAGGCATCCACCGCGGAGCGAAGCGGAGGGATGGCATTGACTCAGCTGGGGAAACGGAAGATCGAGAAGCTGGAGCGGCTGGCCGAGCTGTCCGCGATCAACGCGGGCGAGCGGGGCGAGAGCCTGTGGCGCGAGGCGTTCAAGCGGGTGCGGCACAACCCAGCCGCGATCGTGGGCGCGGTCATCCTGGCGATATTCGTCCTGGTCGCCGTCATCGGGCCGTTCTTCGTGCCGTACTCGCCAAAGGACACGCGCTGGATCGACCAGGTGAGCGTCGCGCGCAACATCATCCCCGGGCCGTCGGCCGATCACTGGCTGGGTCTGGACCACAACGGGCGCGACGTGTTCAGCCGCATGGTCGTCGGCGCGCAGAAGACGCTGCTCGTGGGCATCGTGGCCACGGCCATCGGGCTGTTCTTCGGCTGCCTGCTCGGCGGGCTCTCCGGTGCGGCCTATGGCCTGGGCGGCAAGGCAGGGCGCCGGCTCGACAACGTGCTGATGCGCTTCGTCGACATGCTGCTCGCGATGCCGGCCCTGCTGCTCGCGGTGAGCATCGTCGCGATCCTGCGGCCGAGTCTGGTCACGGTGATGATCGCGGTCGGGGTGGTGGCCGTGCCGACGTTCGCCCGGCTGCTGCGCGGCTCGATGATCGCCCAGTCCAACGCGGAATATGTCGTCGCGTCCACGTCCCTGGGCGTGTCCCGCCCGAGGATCGCGTTCGGGCACATGCTGCCCAACTCGCTGGCGCCGGTCATCGTGCAGGCGACGCTCACCCTCGCGACCGCGATCATCGAGGCGGCCGGGCTGTCGTTCCTCGGGTTGGGCACGCCCGATCCGTCCGAGCCGGAGTGGGGCACCATGCTCAACGACGCGCTGCAGACGTTCGAGTATGCGCCGCGCCTGGCACTCTTCCCGGCGGTGGGCATCATCATCACGGCGCTGGGGTTCACGCTTTTGGGTGAAGCGCTGCGCGAGGCCCTCGACCCGAAGCTGCGGAAGTGAGGACCGGCATGACTCTGCTTGATGTGCAAGACCTTTCGGTGATGTTCACCCAGCGCGGGCGCGAGGACGTGCGCGCGGTCGACGGGGTCTCGTTCGACGTCTCGGCCGGTGAGGTCGTCGGGTTGGTGGGCGAGTCGGGCTGCGGCAAGTCGGTGACGTCGCTCGCGCTGATGGGCCTGCTGCCCGAGAAGGGCGTGAAGGTCAGTGGCCGGGCGGACTTCGACGGGACCAACCTGCTCGGCGTCGACCAGCGGACCATGCGGGATCTGCGCGGGCGCGAGCTGGGCATGATCTTCCAGGACCCGCTGAGTTCGCTGAACCCGGTGGTGGCGATCGGCAAGCAGGTCACTGAGGTGCTCGCCCGGCATCGCGGGCTGAGCGGGGATGCGGCGGCCAAGGAGGCCGAGCATCTGCTCGACCGGGTGGGCATTCCCGATCCGCGGCGGCGGCTCAAGGAATACCCGCATCAGCTTTCCGGTGGCATGCGGCAGCGCGCGCTCATCGCGATGGCGGTGGCGTGCCGGCCGCGCCTGCTGATCGCCGACGAGCCGACCACCGCGCTGGACGTCACGATCCAGGCGCAAATCCTTGAGCTGCTTAAGGAACTGGTGCACCAGGACGGGACGGCGCTCATCATGATCACCCACGACCTGGGCGTCGTGGCCGGGCTGTGCGACCGGATCAATGTGCTGTATGCCGGGCGTGTCGTCGAGTCGGCGGCGCGAAGGCCGCTGTTCGCTGAGCCGACCCATCCGTACACGCGTGGGCTGCTGGGCTCGATTCCGCGGCTGGATTCGGTGCGCGGCGAGCCGCTCAACCCGATCCCGGGCTCGGTGCGCGACCTGCTCCCGTGGGTCGAGGGATGCGCGTTCGCGCCGCGATGCGAGCGCGTGATCGAGGCGTGTGTGGAGGCGCCGCCCGCCCTGATCGGCGGCTCGCACCAGTACCGTTGCGTCAACCCCGTGCTCGGTCGAAGCGCGGGCCCCGAACACCTGCTGGAGCAAGAATGACCGCGATGGCGCCCGTGGAGCCCACGGCCGAGACGACCTCCGCGCTGGTCGAGGTCAAGGACCTCAAGGTGCACTTCCCGATCACGAAGGGCATCCTGTTCGATCGCGTCATCGGGCATGTGAAGGCCGTCGACGGCGTGTCGTTCTCCATCCGGCAGGGGCAGACCTACGGCCTGGTGGGCGAGTCGGGCTGCGGCAAGTCGACGCTGGGCCGGGCGCTGCTGCACCTGACCCCGCCCACGGCGGGCAGTGTGCACTTCGCGGGTGTGGACCTCACGTCGCTGACGCGCGAACAGCTTCGGGCGCAACGCAAGCGGATGCAGATGATCTTCCAGGACCCGATGTCCAGTTTGGACCCCAGGCAAAACGTGGAGTCGATCCTGTCGGAGGGCCTGAAGGCGCACGGCATCGGAGCCGACCGAGACGAGCGCCGGGAGCTGATCAGCAAGACGCTCGACGAAGTCGGCCTGCCCCGGTGGGCGTTGTCACGCTATCCGCACGAGTTTTCCGGCGGGCAGCGGCAGCGGATCGGGATCGCGCGGGCGCTGGTGCTCAGCCCGGATCTGATCGTGGCCGACGAGCCGGTGTCGGCGCTCGACGTGTCCATCCAGGCGCAGGTGATCAACCTGCTGGACGAGCTGCAGACCTCGCTGAACCTGACCTATCTGGTGATCGCGCACGACCTGGCCGTCGTCCGGCACATCTCCGACGTCGTCGGAGTGATGTATCTGGGCGCGCTGGTCGAGGAGGCGCAGAGCGACGACCTGTACCGCAAGCCGCTGCACCCGTACACGAAGGCGTTGATGTCGGCCGTGCCCGTGCCCGACCCCGTGGTCGAGGAGACGCGGCAGCGGATCCTGCTCACGGGCGACCTGCCGTCCCCGGCCAACCCGCCGTCGGGCTGCCGCTTCCGCACCCGCTGCCCGTGGGCGCAGGAGCGGTGCGCGCAGGAGCGGCCAGAGCTGCGCCTGATCGACGGGCACAAGGTGGCGTGCCACTTTGCCGAGGACCTCGCCGACGTCCACTGAGCGCCGGTTTGGGTTTCTCGCAGAGTGGGAAACCCAACCGGCGTGTACGAGGTCGAGCACCTGATCGGCGGGCAATGGCACGCCGGCCCGGCGGCAGACGCGATCGAGGTGCTGAATCCGGCCACCGATGCACTGGTGACCAGGGCTCCGATCGCGAGCGCTGACGAGATCGACGCGGCCGTCGCGGGTGCCAAGGTGGCCGCCGAGGGCTGGGCCCGTACGCCCGCCGCGCAGCGATCCCAGGTGCTGCGTGCGGCGGCCGACGCGCTTGACGCGCAGGCCGGCGAGCTGGCCGCCCTCACGAACGCCGAAATGGGGCGGCCACACGCTCAGGCGTTGGAGGGCGTTCGCGCGGGGGTCGCGACGCTGCGGCAATACGCCGAGCTGGGAGCGGTCCATCGTGGACGGTCGCTGGCGGGCAGTGCCATCGACATGATGGTGTACGAGCCGCGGGGCGTGGTCGCCGCGATCACCCCGTGGAACGATCCTGTGGCCGTGTCGTGCGGGCTGCTGGGAGCAGCGCTCGTCACCGGGAACACGGTGGTGTACAAGCCGAGTGAGCGCACGCCCGGTACGGGCTGGATGCTCGCCCAGGTGCTGGCCAAACAGCTGCCCGACGGCGTGCTGTCGATGGTGTGCGGCGACGGCGCGGTGGGCGCGCGGCTCGCGTCGGGCGAGGTGGACGTGGTCACGCACGTGGGCTCGTCAGAGACCGGCCGTGCCATCACCATGTCGGCCCGTCGCGGGACCAAGGTGCTGTTGGAGAACGGCGGAAACGATCCGCTGGTGGTCGACGGCGACGTCGATCCGCGCTGGGCGGCCGCGCAGGCGGCGCTGGGCGCATTCGCCAACGCGGGCCAGATCTGCGTCTCGGTGGAGCGCATCTACGTGCACCGGGACATCGCCGAACCGTTCCTGCGCGCGCTGGTGGAAGAGGCGCGCAAGGTGCAGCTCGGGCCGCTGGTCGACCGGGCGCATCGGGAGAAGGTGCACGGGCACGTGGCCGACTCCAAGGCGCGGGTGCTGTGCGGTGGCGAGATCCCGACCGGGCCCGGCGCGTTCTATCCGGCCACCGTGCTGGCCGGCTGCACCGACGACATGCAGGTCATGTGCGAGGAGACGTTTGGGCCTGTCGCCCCGGTGGCGGTGGTCGGCTCGTTCAGCGAGGGCCTGGGGCGGGCGCAGAACTCGCCGTACGGCCTCGCGGCCACGGTGCTCACCGGGTCGATGCAGCATGCGCAAAGCGCGATCGCCGAGCTCTCCGCCGGTACCGTAAAAATCAATAACGTCTTCGGCGGAGCACCTGGAGGGGCGGCACATCCCCGCGGAATCAGCGGCCAGGGCTTCGGCTACGGTCCGGAGCTGATGGACGAGATGACGTTCGTCAAGGTCGTCCACCTGGAGCCGCCACCGCAGGCGTAGTCGATCTTTGGCAACCAATGGGCCGGCCCGGGTTGTTGACGGGCAGAGGAGGTTGCCTGTGGACGATTTCGACGCCTATGTCGTGACGGCCTGGCCGCGCCTGTTGCGCTCGGCCTGGCTGCTCACGGGGGACTGGCATCGCGCCGAAGATCTCGTGCAGACCGTGCTGGCGCGGGCATACGGCAGATGGCCGCGGATCAAAAACGACGCGCCGGACGCGTACCTGCGGGCGATGCTCGCCACGACGTTTCTGAGTTGGTGGCGGCGGCGATGGCGGACGGAGACGCCGACCGCACGGCTGCCCGAACCGTCCACACCGGACGAGTCGGATCGGATCGCGTTGCAGGGCATGGTGCGTGAGGCCATCATGTCGCTGCCGCATCAGCAGCGGGCGGTTTTGATGCTGCGGTACCACGCCGATCTCACGGAGGCGGCCACCGCCGAGGCGCTGGGGTTGAGTGTGGGCACGGTGAAGTCTTATACCGCAAGGGCTTTGCGGACCATGCGCGGTTTGCTGCGGGAGGGGGCCGATACATGAGCGACCGTTCGCTGCGCGAGCTTTTGGAGGAGGCGACGCGGGACATCCCGGCCGACGTGTCACGCCCGCCGATGGCGCGCATCCACAAACAGGGGCGCTGGCACCGGATCGCTTGGCCGGTACGCATTTCGGGCGGGCTCGGTGCGATTGTCGTCGCGTCGGCGGTGGCGCTCACTGTGCCTGGGGCGCAACCCCAGCCGACACCCGTGCCGTCGACCGCCCAGGCCGCTTGGTCGCACGCTCAGGTGGCCGAGGACGGGACGACGCTGACCATCTACATCATCCAGCCGCCCGGTCGGTGCATGACCCTGTGGGGTCCACATGCGACATCCGTCGAGTCCGATCAGGCGGTGACGGTGAGCGTGACCGGTGACGTGGCGCCCGGCAACTGCGGCAACCCCGGTGGGGAAGGGGTCGTGACCGTGCAGCTGGAGCGGCCACTGGGCGGGCGTATCCTGCGCGACGCCACCAATGGGCTGGACCGGGTCGCCTTTAGCGAAGTGCACCTGCCCGTCATCCCCGCGGGCGGCGACTGGTCGCGGGTGGACCGCAGGAGCCCCGTGGGCTTGCGTGCTCCGGACGCCGACCCGTGGTGGACCGGCGGCCACTACACCAAGCCCGGCGGGCCGGATATCAAGCTCTACGCGTATGAGAAGGCGACCGGGCCGCCGACGCTTCCCGCGATCGGCAGGATGCGGCTGGGCACGCGGGAGTGGCCCCTGCGTCCCGCGCTCAACACCGACACGTTTGAGCTGTTCTGGGACGACGGGCTGGTGACCTATTGCGTCACGCTCGTGCCCTCGGAGAGCGGGCGGGTCACCGAGGCGCAGTTCCGTGACGTTGTTGGCGGGTTCGCGTGGCCGTGACCGGTACGTCAAAAGCGGTTAAGGAGCTGCTGCTCCGCCTCGGCGAGTTTGGCCGGGTCATCGACCTTGATGGTCGCGTCGGTGACCCGGTACCACTCGTCGGCGCCCTTGTATTGCACCTTGAGGATGACCTCGCGGTCGCCCACGATCTCGGTGGCCAGGGTGAGTTCGCCGGTCACCGCGCCGACCTCGTCGGTCATGACGCCGCCCGCCGGGGCGATGATGTCCTTAGTCATTACACGCATGTACCCAGCATGGAGCTCAGTGCACGCTTTTCGTCGGCGGTCACGGTGAGTTTCCAGTAACTCTTCACGGTGATCCAGTGCTGTGCGTACTGGCAGTAGTAGTCCTTGTTCGGCGGTTTCCACTGCGCCGGGTTCTGGTCGCCCTTGGACCGGTTGCTCGACTTCGTCACCGCGAACAGCTGCGGCCGCTCCAGATCGTTGGCGAAGTCGGACCGCTTGTCGTCGTTCCACTCGTCGGCGCCGGAACGCCAGGCGTTGGCCAGCGGCACCATGTGGTCGATGTCGACATCAGCGGGATCCTTGACGGTCACGTTGTCGTAGACGCTGAACCACTCGCCGCCCGTGACGTTGCACCCGCTCTTTTTCACGTTTTTGCCGTCGCGGGCGAGGACGGTGTCGCGCACGTCGCAGTTGGACCCGGCGCTGCGCCAATGCGGGAAGCGGTCGCGGGAGTACTTGGTCATCGGGCGTTCGGGCGCGACCGTGAGCGACTCCAGCGTGGTGACGTAGTTGCCGGGCGCCTGACCGGCAGGCGGTTTGGTCGCGACGGGGGTTTCCGAACACGCCCCGAGCAGCGCGGCGACGAGGAGAATGGGAAGGATGCGAGGGGAAGGCACAGTGGATTCTAGGCTCACGCTCCGCTCAGGACGCGGTCGCGGCACGCTGACGGCCGCCGTGTTGGCGTCGGGAATGGCCTTTCTGGACTCCACTGTGGTCAACGTGGCCCTGCCGGCGCTGGGGCACGAGCTGCGGGCCAGCCTCGCGCAGCTGCAGTGGGTCGTGAATGGATACACGCTGACGTTGGCCGCGTTTGTGCTGCTGGGCGGCGCACTGGGGGACCGGTTCGGGCGGCGGCGGGTGTTCATGGTGGGCATCGTGTGGTTCACGGTCGCGTCGATCGCGTGCGGGTTCGCCTGGGACCCGGGCGTGCTGGTCGGGGCGCGGATCGTGCAGGGCATCGGGGCCGCGCTGCTCACACCCGGCTCACTGGCGATCATCCAGGCGTCGTTCGAGCCGGATGAGCGGGGCAAGGCGATCGGGGCGTGGTCCGGGCTGTCCGGCGTGACCACGGCCGTCGGGCCGTTTGTGGGCGGGCTGCTGATCGACGTGGCCACCTGGCGCTGGATCTTCTGGATGAACGTGCCGCTGGCGTTGGTCGCGTTGTGGTTCAGCTGGCGGTGCGTGCCGGAGAGCCGGTCACCCTCACCCGAGGTGCGGGGGCGGTTCGACATCGGGGGCGCGTTGTTGGGCGCGCTGGCGCTGGCGGGGCTGACCTATGGGCTGATCGAGCCGCGGGCGTGGCCCACGCTCGTCGTGGCGTTGGTGGCGGCGGTGGCGTTCGTGTTGGTCGAGCGGGCGCGTGGGGAGCGGGCGATGCTGCCGCTGCACCTGTTCTCCAGCCGCGTGTTCAGCGGGCTGAACGCTTACACGATCGTCGTTTATGGAGCGTTCGGTGGGCTGTTCTTTCTGCTGGTGATCTATCTGCAGAACGCGCTGGGCTATTCGGCGCTGGCGGCGGGGGCAGCCACGGTACCGATTACGTTGCTGCTGTTGGTCTTTTCGGCATGGTCGGGTGCCCTGGCGACGAAGATCGGGCCGGCGATCCAGCTCGTGGCCGGGCCGCTGCTGTGCGCCGCGGGCGCGCTGCTGCTGCGGTTCGCCGGGGACGACTATGTGACCTCCGTGCTGCCGGGCGTGGTGGTGTTTGGCGTGGGGCTGACGATGCTGGTGGCCCCGCTGACCGCGACCGTGCTCGGCGCGGTCGACGACCACTACGCGGGCGTGGCCAGCGGCATCAACAACGCGGCGGCGCGGGCGTCATCGATGCTCGCGGTGGCCGCGTTGCCGTTGGTGGTCGGTCTGTCCGGCACGGAATATGCCGAGGCGGGCCCGCTTACCAACGCCTATCGTGCCGCAACCCTTTGGTGCGCGGGGTTTCTCGCGTTGGGTGCGGTCATCGCACTGATCGCCCGCCCCGGGTATCGTGGCGCGCGTGGAGGTCGACAACATCGTTGAGGGCGCCGAGCTGTTCGTCTCAGATGTGGCGCGCTTTGACGGGCTTGCCCGGGAGGCCATGCGGCGCAACTGGGACGAGGACGAATACGGCGCCCGGCTTTATGCCGAGCATCACGAGCTGTCCGATTTGGACACCCTGCTGGCGCGGCTCCAGCTCGTGCGGGTGGGGTTCGAGGCCGACGAGCCGGATCGATTCGCGGTGTTCGACTACACGATCGGTGCGGAGCTCACGCAATATCTGGTTGTCGTGTCGTTCGACCGCGAGGTCACCGACGTGAGCATGGAGAGCTGACCGGTGGGTCAGGACTGGCCCAGGCGGTAGAGGAACTCGGCGTTGCTGCCCGTCTTGCCGAGCCTGTCGATGAGCTGCTCGACGGCCTGGACGGGGTCGAGGGCCGATAGGGCGCGGCGCAGTCGCAGGGTGAGCTCCAGCTCCTGTGGGGCAAGCAAAAGCTCTTCGCGGCGCGTGCCCGAGGCGGCCACGTCGACGGCCGGGAAGATGCGGCGGTCGGCCGTGGCGCGCAGCAACCTTAGCTCGGCGTTGCCGGTGCTCTTGAACTCCTCGAAAATGACGGTGTCGCCCAGCGATCCGGTCTCGATGAGCGCGGTCGCGATGATGGTCAGCGATCCGCCGCCCTCGATGTTGCGGGCCGCGCCGAGGAACCGCTTGGGCGCGTGCAGCGCGCCCGCCTCGATCCCACCGGACATGATGCGGCCGTTGCCGGGCGCGGCCAGGTTGTGTGCGCGGCCAAGCCGGGTGATGGAGTCGAGCAGGAGCACGACGTCCTGTCCGACCTCGACCAGGCGCTTGGCCCGCTCGACGGCGAGTTCGGCGACCGCGATGTGTTCCTTGGCGGGACAGTCGAATGTGGACGCGATCACCTCGCCGCGCAGGGTGCGCTGCATGTCGGTGACCTCCTCCGGCCGCTCGTCGATGAGCAGCGCCATCAGGTGCGCGTCCGGATGGTTGACCGCGATGGCGCGGGCAATCGCCTGCAGCACCATGGTTTTGCCGGCCTTGGGCGGCGAAACGATGAGCGTGCGCTGGCCCTTGCCGATCGGCGTGATGAGGTCGACGACGCGCGTGGTCATGACATGTGGCTCGGTTTCGAGCCGGAACCGCTGCTGTGGATAGAGCGGGGTCTGATCGTAGAAGTGCGGGCGATCCGGTGACTCGTTGGCCGGGAGGCCGTTGACCGTCTCGACGTTGAAGTGCTTGTCGTTGGCGGTGCCGCTGACGGTGTCGCCGCGGCGCAGGTCGTATTTGCGGATGACCGCCTGTGGCACGCGCACGTCGTGTGGGCTTGGGCGGTACCCGTCAACTCTTAGGAATTGGGTGTCAAGGACACCCGTGACTGGGTGCAAAGGGACTCCAAGTGAGAAAAGGGAGTTGTCTCGACCCGGGAGTTCAACGCGAACACAGACGCCGGGGAGAAAGGATTTGCACCCAGCATACACGAGTGCCGGCGGGACGCCAGACCTCGGCGCGGGTTCAGGTGTCGCGAACCGCATCCCTAGCGGTGGCCTTTGGCCCGCGCGAGGACCTCCTCCGTGGTGAGTGGGCTCGTCGGGTGGTGGCTCAGGCACATTGGCGCCTGAACCTTGCAAAACGCTGTGCCCTCGCCGGAGGCGTAGAACTGTCCGGAGGTCAGGCGCGATATATCGAGCACATCGCTCCCCTTCGCCTGCGCCATCTCCCTGGCGGCCGCGATCTGGATCGGGCTGTTGAGGAAGCCGAAGAACTGCGTTGCCGCATTGCCGGGAATCCTGTTGTGCAAACCTTTCGGCGCCTGCGTCGCGAACACGAGCCCGAGACCGTACTTGCGCGCTTGGGAGGCCAGCGCCAGCGTGCTGTGCGTGCACGGCGTCATGGCACCCGACGGTGCAAGGGTTTGTGCCTCGTCCATGACAAACAATCCACCCAATGGGCGCTCTCCGGCGGGGTGCTCCTTGATCCAGGCGAACAACGCCATCTGCAGCTGGTTGACGAAACTCTGCCGCTGATCGTCGGACGGCAGGCCGATGAAGCTGATCACCGAGATTCGGGCCCGCTTCCCGCCGGCCGGCGTCAGCAGGTCGCCGGGATCGACCGGCCGGCCCTCACCGCCGAAGAGCGGATCGTTGACCATCGCTGCGGTGAGGTTGTCGGCCATCTCGGCGGCCAGCTTCTCCGCCTTGCTGAGTGTGCTGATGCCGGTGGGCAGCTCGGCGAGCATGCCGATGAACTTGCGCAGATCGCTGCCGCCTGCGCGGGCAAAGCGATGCAACGCCTCGCGCAGAACGGCTCGGCCCTGGACGGCCTTGCTGATCTCACCATCGACCTTGCCGCGTGGCGCGAGCGTGGCCACCGCCGCGTCGATGGCCAGGTTGAACTCGTCCGGGTCGGCGAGGACGCTGCGAAAGTCGGGCAGGGGCTTGAAACTGAGTGGCCGGCCCGCTTCCCGTCGAGGCGTCCAGATGACCACGTCGGTTTCTTCGATGTACGCGGACGCCTTCGCCTTGTCGGCTTCACTCCAGTTGGCGGGGGCAGCCGGCCACGGGTCCCCCAATCTGGCGAGGTCGTTATTGGGATCGAGCACGATCGCGGAGACACCCCGCAGCGCGCACTCCTCGACCAACCGTCTAATGAGGACGGTCTTGCCCGAGCCCGACCCGGCGAAGATCGCCGTGTGCTTGCGCAAGGACTCCAGTGCGATCGTCAGGTCACCCAGAATCAGCGGCGCGACCGCCTGGCTTTCGCCCACCGTGGACCGGATGGCATCGGGCGCGGCCGGACGGGACACGGCCGGATCCTGAGAAATCGGTGGGGGCGGTGCCGGTGTGCGGCCTTGGGAGAACTCATCACCGAAGACTTCCCGGAACAGCTTCGTCGACGATGCGGGCCGGCGGACGCGGAGCCAGGCCGTGAGGTTGACGTCCTGCTCGGCGAGCATGTCCTTCAACGCCGCGAAGACCTTGAGGTCATCGGCCTCCAGGCGCAGGTGGACACCTCCGGCTGCTTCGAACGCGGCGAGGGCCTCCTGTGTCTTCTTCCCGCCGCTCCACGGCAGATTTCGCAGCAGGTGCAGCTTGCGTTTGGCCATCCCATGATGGAGCCCCGCAGCGGTACACGCGCCGCGTAGCCGGTTGAGCGCCGAGACGGGATGCTCGCTGGCGACGGCACGGAAGGCCCAGTGGGTCTCATCCTCCGTTGTCTCGTCGAGATCCTCGCGGAGGCGTGCGTGCAGGACGATCTTTCCTCCGGCCGGTGAGTCTTGGAAGAGCACGCGGCCGCTGTCCTTCGTTTCCTCGATGAGCGCCGCCAGTCCGGCATACAGGAGACCCGGGACGATCGCGTCCTCGGTCTTGTCATCGAACGCGGGGTCCACGTCGACGATCTTCTTCAGGCTCGCAAACCGCTGATCGAGCGCTGACAGATCCGCCTCGGACGACACCGCTGCACCAGGATCCGAAACTCCTTCAAGCTCTTCTTGGGACAGTGGATCCGCATAGTCTGTGAGATGGGCGAGCTCCTCCATCCGCCCTTGCCGCAAACAGCCGTCGATGTGCGAGGCCACCCGCTTCATCAGCCCTCGTGGCGTGAAATCCATCGCCTCTTCGAACGCGGATGGCAGGATGGGCCACGTGGAGTAGGGCGGGTTGAACCCGATCTCGCGATACTGCGCGGTGAGCCGCTTCGCGATGAGGGCACGTCCGATCTCGGCCGTCGGGATGTTTTCCAATTGCAGGGCTTCGACGAACCGGTCGGGCACGGTGTCGACGGCGTGCCGCCTGATGAGCGTCCACGATTCGGCGAGGCATGCGACCACGGTGATGGTCCGCCGCGTGACCTGCCGCAGCCCCATCAATCCGTCGGCTATCTGGTCGATCAGCAGGTATCGGCGGCCATCGCCATGAACGGCATCGCCATCCGCCATGTTGAGCGACTGTGCGATGAGCGTGTCGATCTGATCGACAGCGATCAGGCTCGGCCCGACCAGCGCCAGCAGATCGGACACCTCCTTGACCAGCAACTGGGCCGGTTTGGCGCCGCGCTGCATGCCCCAGGCCGCACGGTCGCCGGCCTCGGATTCCTCCATGGATTGCAGATAGTTGTAGCCCATGTCCTGCAACGCCTGATCCGGCGAGGCGAACAGCACCAGGGCGCGGGCCGTGTCCTGGCATGCCACGCCCACGGCCCGGTTGTATCGCCGCAGGCTGGCCACGAACAGGCTGAGATCCCCGGGCGACAGTTTAAGGTCGCCCGCGATGGCGCCCTGCACCGCTCCCGAAAGGCCGACCACCGAGCACAACCTGCGCAGGAGGGTCTTGAGCTGGCACTCCCGGCCATCCGATTCACGCAGCAGACCGTCGAGCACGGAGAGCATGGTGCTCTCCCAGAATTTGGCGCCATCGAGCAGGCTGATCAGGAAGAAGAAGCCGTCATTCGACTGGACCTGCTCCCTGATCCAGCCGAGCATGTGCGTCTTGCCCGCCCCGCGGGCACCCTGGATCGCGATCCCCAGCGGGCTGGGGCCGCTGCTGGCCCGCGCGGCGGCAACACCCGAGAGAACCCGTTGCGCGACATCCGTGTGGAGGCCATCGACGTGGAACGGTGAACAGTTCCAGACGTCGTCGGGGACCTGTGCCCACTCGAACCTGATCGGCTGCGTCAATTCCATTTGCTACGGCTCGTCAATCGATAGCAGGAGCTTGTCTTCGTTGCCGATGCGGACCATGGCCGCGCGATCGTCGGCGGTCAGGATCTTCTGATTGGACTGGGGGATGAGGTTGACGCCCTTGGTGCGGTTCATCTTGGTGAGCGCGGCGTCGACCTTCGCTTTGGAATGTCCCGTGATCAATGGGCGGAGCTCGGTCAGGCTCACCCAGCCCCTCGGCTCGGTGCGCAGTTTCCTATACGCCTCACGGATTTGTGACTCGGCATCCGCGTGCACCACCGCTTGACGGGGCGCCTGCGGCGTGAAGACGTCGGCAAGCTTCAGGCCCGTGCGCGACAGATAGCCGTGCAGGCCGGCGAGCACGGTGTAGAGGGTCTTTTCGGCGCCGCTGCGTGAGGTCGGCGGGGCACCGGCTTCGAGCTCCTTGGCGCACCAGGCCCATCCGTCGTCGGTGAGGCTGTGCACCTGCGGCCGGGCCTTGGTGTCGCTCGTGATGAGCTTGGCGTCGTTGAGCTCCTTGCTCGGCTGGCCGGTCAGGCTCGAGCCGGTCATCTCCTTGAGCTCGTTGTTGTTCAGATCCCTCGCCGCCACCATGAGGGCGAGCATGGCCGTGCGCTGGCTCAGGTTGTAACCGTTCTTAGGCATGGTCTGATAGCTCCCATTGTTTCGCACGTCGTATGTGGAGGAACTGCTCTATCGCCGCGAGCACCGCGTCGAGATCGTCCAGGACTTCGGCGTTCGTGAAGCGGAGGACCGAGACGCCGTCGTTGTGCAGCAGGCGATCGCGGCGGCGATCCGCCGCATACCTCCACTTTCCTCGATGCTCGGGTCCGTCGATCTCCACGGCGAAGCGCTCGTCCCGCCACCATAGATCAAGCCTGACTGGGTTGACGAGGGGGCCGAAGTCGTAGGTGTGGTTCCAGGCGCGGCCCGAAGCCCAAGAGTGCCTTTCCAGCGCTGCCTCAAGCATCTGCTCGGCGGCACTGCCTGGATGCGGCCGCCCGGCGAGGGGAGGATAGAGGACGGCCGGACCGCGCGGCTGCTTCGGCACTTCAGGCGGCGCATCGACGTCAGGCGGATGCCGGGGCAGCATCACATCGATCGCCGGGATGCGTTCGTGCGCCCGCGCCGCTCCCGCCAGCCAGATCGAGACACGCCCGTGCTGCGCCAACCACTCGCAGGCCGAAACAAGCGCGTCATGGCTGTCGGCGGGAAGCCCGTCCGTGACAGGGATCAGGATTGCGGCAGCCCGTTTGCCGTAGCTCTGCTTGAGCACGCGGATCAGACCAGCCGCGCGCATTTCCGGCGAGAAGCGGCCCAGTCCGGCGGTCCTGCGCTTCAGCCCGCACTCTGCCAGATCCGCTAAGAACGGTCCAAAGTGGTCGGTCGCCGCGCCGAGGTCGTGCGCGGCGGCACGGACGGCGGCGATGGCGAGCCGGCTCGTGCCGGCCACAGCCGATGCGGCCGGCAACCACTGCGGGAAAAGCTCCACGGCGGCCACGGCCAGCTCGCCGAGCATCGCCTCGGCCACCTTGGCTGTGTTCGGTTCCGCGTGGGGAAGATAGGCGATCACGACCGGGGCGCCCGCGGGCAGCGGGTCGAGCTGCGCGGCAATCGTCTCCGCGTCCGCGCCGACGAGCCGCAGGACGCGATCTGCCGGAAGCTGGGCCCAAAAAGCGATCACGATCCTCCCCCGGACTGGCACATCGAAGCTCGACACTAGACGATGTGACGGATCCGGTCATTCACCAATACGGTTGGTGAGCGGGCGGCGATCATCGGCCATCGTGACCCTTTCGGGGCGACCGCTGATGCGATCGCCCCGACGGCAATGGTTCAGCAGGAGCGCGCCTTCGCTGTAGGACTCAGCGGCTCACGGCGGACGCGACGGCCTTGAGCGAGGCGGTCACGATGTTGGCGTCGATGCCCACGCCCCAGCGCACCGCACCGTCCACTTCGCACTCGACATAGGCCGCGGCCTGTGCGTCGCCGCCCGCGGTGAGCGCGTGCTCGGCGTAGTCGAGCACCCGCACCTGGTTGCCCAGCGCGTGCGTGAACGCGTCGATCGGGCCGTTGCCCACCCCCGTCATCTCGCGGCCGGCCATGACCACGGTGAGCTCGACCTTGCCGTCCACGGTGGCGATGTTGTAGGACTCGATGCTCTCGCGCAGGTATTCGGCGGCGAAGATCTCCCACATCCGCGCGGGCGTGACCTCGCCGCCGGAGAAGTCAGTGTGCCGCTGGATGACGCCGGAGAACTCGATCTGGAGGCGCCGCGGCAGATCGAGGTGGTGCTCCGATTTCATGATGTACGCGACGCCGCCCTTGCCGGACTGGGAGTTGACCCGGATGACGGCCTCGTAGGTGCGCCCGACGTCCTTGGGATCGATCGGCAGGTATGGCACGGCCCAGTAGGGGCCCTCCAGCTTCTCGAAGCCCTTCTTGATGGCGTCTTGGTGAGAGCCGGAGAACGACGTGTAGACCAGATCGCCCGCGTAGGGGTGGCGCTCGTGCACCGGCAGCTGGTTGCAGTATTCGACCGCGCGCTTGATGTCGTCGATGTTCGAAAAGTCGATCATCGGGTCGATGCCCTGGCTGAACAGGTTCATGCCCAGCGTCACCAGGTCGACGTTGCCCGTGCGCTCGCCGTTGCCGAACAGGCAGCCCTCGACCCGGTCGGCGCCGGCCATCAGGCCCAGCTCTGCGGCCGCGACGCCGGTGCCGCGGTCGTTGTGCGGGTGCAGCGACAGGATCACGCTGTCGCGCCGGGGCAGGTGCCGGTGCATCCACTCGATCGAGTCGGCGTAGACGTTGGGCGTGGCCATCTCGACCGTCGCGGGCAGGTTGATGATCAGCGGCCAGTCGGGTGTGGGATCGATGACCTCGATGACCGCCGAGCACACCTCCAGCGCGTATTCCAGCTCGGTGCCCGTGTAGGACTCGGGTGAGTACTCATAGCGAATGTGGGTGTCGGGCGTGTGGATCGACGCGTATTTCTGGCACAGGCGCGCGCCGTCCGTGGCGATGGCCGTGATCCCCGCCTTGTCCAACCCGAACACGACCCGCCGCTGCAGCACCGACGTGGAGTTGTAGAAGTGCACGATGGCCTTCTTGGCGCCGCGCAGGCTCTCGAACGTGCGCTCGATCAGGTGCTCCCGGCACTGCACCAGCACCTGGATGGTGACATCGTCGGGAATCAGATCTTCCTCGATGAGCTGGCGCACGAACGCGAAGTCGGTCTCGGACGCGGCCGGGAACCCGACCTCGATCTCCTTGTAGCCCATGCGCACCAGCAGCTCGAACATGCGGCGCTTGCGCTCGGGCGACATCGGGTCGATCAGGGCCTGGTTGCCGTCGCGCAGGTCTACCGCGCACCATTGCGGGGCCTCTTCGATGCGCTTGGCGGGCCAGGTGCGATCGTGGAGCGCGACCCCGAAGGGGAAGGGCTCATATCGATGGAAGGGCATGGGACTCGGGCGCTGGGCTGCAGCCGACATGGATTAATGCTCCTCTTCGCAAGATGTTGGACGGCCGGAAAGTGACCAGCAACACAACCCGCGACGAGGGGCCGGTCGAATCAGGCCTCGTCGCGGCAGCGAAGGAGCAGGGTCCGCCACATAACGGGACCTACCCTACGCCCATGTGCCCGGCTTTTGGAGCACCGGTCCGGATGATGAGACCCCCTGCCTGGTTGATCATGAGCTTACGTCCATGTTCGACGGCGTGTCGCGGCATCGACTTCCGGGCGGTACGGGCGCGCAGAACCACAACGAGTTCGCCGACGAACCGACCGGATCGATCATGGAGTTTCGGGAAAACGACGCTTCGCCCATGGACATCACCTCATGATCAACCGGGGAAGGGGGATGCGGAGGGCTTGGGCGGCGCGGCGAGCGGGAGCGGGTCGCCGGCGACGACCGGGCCGGGCAGCGGGACCGACGGCGGCGCGGGGCCCGGGCG
>NZ_QJUG01000153.1 GCF_003426775.1 Allorhizocola rhizosphaerae
GCGAGCTGCCCGCGCGCCTGGCCGAGCCCGTGCTCCTGCTCGTCGACGCCGTCGACCGGGCCGGGCCGGTGATCGCGGCCGTGCTGGCGGAGGTGACCGCGCTGGCCCCGCGGCTGCGGGCGATCGCGTCGGCGCGGGCCCCGCTGGGACTGCTCAACGAGACCGTGTGGCCGGTCTCTCCGCTGGCCGTGCCCCCGGCGGAGGCGCGGACGCTTGCGGAGATCCGGCGCTACCCGGCCAGCGCGCTGTTCCTGGCGCGGTGGCAGCAGGCACGAGGAAGCGTGCCCGCTTCGATCGATGTGGATGCGTTGGTGATGCTGGTGCGGCGGCTCGGCGGGCTGCCGCTCGCGATCGAGCTCGCGGCGGCGCGGGGGCGGGTGCTTGAACCCAACGAGATGCTTGCCCGATATGGGCACCGGCTGCTGGAGCTCGGTGACGCCGACGCCACGACGACGCTGCGCGACGTGGTCACGGCCAGCTACCGGCTGCTCGACCCGACCATGCGGTGGGCGCTGCGGCGGTTCGCGGGGTTCGGCTATCGGTGGTCCATCGAGCTGGCCGAGGAGATGCTCGGGCCCGAGGTGGACGTGGTGCCGATCCTCGAACGGCTGGTGGAGCTGGGGTTGGTGCAGGTCCGTGGGGCCGGTGCGTTCCGGTTCTTCCTGCTCGACGTGGTGAAGGCTTATGCGCTGGAGCAGGCCGAGGCCGCGGGCGAGCTGGCCGAGATCCGCGGGCAGCACGCCATCGTCTTCGCGCGGTTCGCAGCGCGTACGGCACCCGAGCTCGTGGGCGCGGCGCTGCCCGCCGCGGTGGCCAAGCTCGACGATGTGGCCAGCGACCTGTGGGCGGCGCTGGCCTACGCCAACGAGCGCGACCCGCATACGGCGCTTTATCTGGCGTCCAAATTGCCGCGCTGGTGGCGGTTCCGGGGGCGCGACCCGCAGGGCAGGCAATGGCTGCAGCGACTCGTGGA
Source organism: Allorhizocola rhizosphaerae (assembly GCF_003426775.1). GTDB lineage: Bacteria > Actinomycetota > Actinomycetes > Mycobacteriales > Micromonosporaceae > Allorhizocola > Allorhizocola rhizosphaerae. The sequence continues at coordinate 974 of NZ_QJUG01000153.1, forward strand.
CGACCCGCGCACGACCGACGCCGACCCGTCGGTGCGCCGATGGGCACAGCTCGGTGTGGCCCAGCTCGCCACCGAGCACGGCGCCGGCATGCAGGAGCTGGCGCGGGCCGAGCTGGTGCTCGACGAGTTCACCCGGGCGGGCGACGTCACGGGCGAGCTCGCGGCCCGCACACTGCTGTTGGTGATCCATCAGGCGACGGGGTCCTACGGGGAGGCCCGGCGGCACGGGGAGGCCGCGCTCGCGCTGGCCACCAAGACCGGCCGGGTGCGCGACATGGCCGTGGCCCAAAACAACCTCATCTGGCATGACCTGCGCATCGCCGACCTCGCGGCGGCACAGCGGCGGCTGGCCGCGGTGGATCGGCTGTCGGCGCGGTGCGGCGAGCACCAGCTGCGCGCATTGGCACGTGCCAATCTCGCCGAGGTGTTGCGTCTGGACGGTCGCTACGAGGAGTCCATCCAGGTCGGGCTGCAGGCCTCCGAGATGCTCGTCGAGCTGGGCCACCCCAACCAGCGCAGGCGCCTGCACGGTGTGATCGGGCTGTCCTACGCGCTCAACGGTCAGCTGGAGGCGGCCGAGAAGACGCTCGGTGAGCTGCGCGCGATGCTGACCGTGTCGGACGAGACCGGCGAGCCCGACGACGACTGGGACTGCTCGATGATCGAGGCCACCCTGGCGCGCCGGCGCGGACAGCGCACACTCGCCGCAAACTGGTACGCGGCAGCGGCCGAGGCCTCCGACCGGCTGGCCGATCAGCGCGACATCGCCGAGGCTCTCGTCGGCCTGATCTGCATGAGTGACGATCCGGAGCCTGCGCGCGCTCAACTAGACGAACTGTGTTTCACCGCGGGGATCACCCTCACCGCGTGGGAACAGGCTCAGTTGGACACAAGGGAAGAGTCCAAGCGCCCCATACCCTGACCCGCACCGTCGGGGTGTGGGGCGCTCAACTCGGGCGGCACCCCCCGGCCCATGCACTCGCACGGGCACGCCCCCCACGGGGCCAGCGGTCGCCACACTCAGCTGGCCCCGTCGCCGCGCCGATCATGAACGATCGCGGGGTCGCCCCGTGGCTGGCCTAACGGCCCATGCCGAAGTTGACTGAAGTCAACGAGCAGCATGGGCCGGCTCGAACGCGGGCGGCCCCCCGACGATGCCCCTGTCTCCCCGTCGTCTCCGCCCGCGCCGAGTTGTGCCCCCGCGTAGCCCGCGAAGGGCTTCCTGGCCCGCCGCCGTGACGCAAACGCGCAGGCGGTCGTCCCTCCCCAAGGGGTTCGACGGTAGCAACCGCCTGCCACCCGTTCATCCTGATTTCGGATGCTTTCCGGGTTTCCCACGCCGGTTTCTGCCGGGCTTTCTGCCGGTCCGCTGAGCGGGATATAGATGTAACCCACCGATCCGATTGTCGGCTGCGGAAAGTACTCTGAGGGTTCACTCGGTCACCGTGCGTCGGGGAGGACAGCATGGGTAAGGAGATCGCGCAAGGCACGTTCAGCCGCGAGGAACGGGCGCGGTACCGCTACAAGGTGCGCCGTTGCCTGGATGTCTTCGCCTTGATGCTGGACGACTTCAGTTTTGACTCCGACCACCCGATGACCGGCTTAGAGATTGAGCTCAACCTCGTCGATTCCCACTACCAGCCGACGATGCGCAACACCGACGTGCTGAGCATGAACGATCCCGTCTTCCAGACCGAGCTGGGACAGTTCAATTTGGAGCTCAATGTGCCGCCGCGCCTCATCGCCGAGGACGGTCTCGCCGGCTACGACGACTACATCACCGCCGCGATCACCCGGGCCAACCGGCACGCGGCCAACTTCGACACCAGGATCGTGATGATCGGTGTGCTGCCGACGCTGACCACCGATCACACCGCCTTGGCCAACATCTCGCACGACGGCCGGTACCGCGTTTTGAATGAGGAGATCCTCTCGGTCCGCGGCGATCAGATCACGCTTGACATCCGCGGCCTGGACCACCTCCACACGCAGACCGATTCGATCGCGCCCGAGGCCGCCTGCACCAGCCTGCAATTCCACCTCCAGGTGGCCCCCGGCGAGTTCGCCAACCACTGGAACGCGGCGCAGGTGATCGCCGGCGTGCAGGTGGCGGTCGGAGCCAACTCGCCCTTTCTGTTCGGTCACCAGCTGTGGGCCGAGACCCGGATCGCGCTGTTCGAGCAGGCGACCGACACGCGGCCGGATGAGCTCAAGGCGCAGGGCGTGCGGCCGCGCGTCTGGTTCGGCGAGCGCTGGATCACGTCGATCTTCGACCTGTTCGAGGAGAACGTGCGCTACTTCCCGCCGCTGCTGTCCATTTCGGACCCCGAGGACCCGTTGGAGGTGTTCCGTTCCGGCGGCGTGCCCAAGCTGCACGAGCTGCGCCTGCACAACGGCACGATCTATCGGTGGAACCGGCCCGTGTACGACATCATGAAGGGCCGCCCGCACCTGCGGGTGGAAAACCGCGTGCTGCCGGCGGGGCCGACCGTCGTGGACATGATGGCCAATGCCGCGCTCTATTTCGGGCTCGTGCGCGCGCTCGCCGAGGACGATCGTCCATTGTGGACGCAGATGCCGTTCAGTGTGGCCGAGGACAACTTCCACGCCGCGGCCCGCCGCGGGATCAACGCTCCCGTGTGGTGGCCCCGCCAGGGCGAGGTCTGGGTGAACGAGCTGCTGCTCGACACGCTCCTGCCCCGCGCCGCCGAGGGCCTTGACCGGTTCGGCGTGCACGCGGGGCTGCGCGACAAGATGCTGGGCATCATCGAGCAGCGATGTCGCACCAAACGCACGGGGGCGACGTGGCAGGTCGACATGGTGCGCCTGCTGGAGGCTCGCGGCTACACCCGGCCCGCCGCCCTTCGCGCCATGTTGGCGCAGTATGTGAAGTTCCAGCGGTCCAACGAGCCGGTGCACACCTGGCCGACCGAGTTGTGATTCGTTGCCGCGGCTCGTCTCGCCTCGGCGCCCGCGGGCGCCGAGGTGGCCGCGGACGCCGTTTCGCCTCCTCACGCGACCGCCAGGCTTAAATCGACAGTTTTGCAGTAATCTAATTCGGTGTCACGCAGGAGGTTGCGCCGCAGACGCGGCGTGAGTCTTTGCCCGCTCATGACGTCCATCGTGATCGTCGTGCTGGGCGGTGGCATGGTCCTGGGCGGGCTCACCAAGCGGACAAACACCTCGACCGGGCAAGCGGAAATCCCGACCATGATCTCTCCGTCGGCCGCAACCCTGCGTGAGATCACGCTTCTGGCCGCGGGCGACGTCATCGTGCACCCGCCCGTGTGGGAGCAGGCGCGCTCCGACAGCGGCGGCAACGGCTATGCGTTCGCGCCCATCTTCGAAGACGTCAGCGGGACCATCGGCGCGGCCGACCTGGCGCTGTGCCACCTGGAGACACCGATCGCCCCGGCGGGTGCCGCGCCCAGCGGCTACCCGCTGTTCAACGCGCCGGCGGAGCTGCTCGACGGGCTGAAGCAGGCGGGCTTCGACGGCTGCTCGACGGCCTCCAATCACGTGCTGGACCAGGGTTTTGACGGCATCAAGCGCACCCTCGACGCGATGGACGCCGCCGGCCTCGGCCACGCGGGCAGCGCCCGCACCGCGGAGGAGGCCGCCACCCCGAAGATCTATGACGTCGGCGGGGTCAGGGTGGCTCACCTCTCGTACACCTATGGCTTCAATGGCCTCAAACCCCCGGCAGGCAAGGAATGGGCCGCCAACCTCATCGACCCGTCGGCCATCAAGGCCGCGGCGCGCAAAGCCCGGGAATCTCAAGCCGACATCGTGGTCTTGAGTCTTCATGCCGGTACCGAATACAAGCACACCCCCAACGCCGACCAGGAGCGCTGGGCCAAGGAGGTGCTCGCCGGGCCCGAGATCGACGTCCTGCTCGGCCACCATTCGCACTCCGTGCAGGCGGTCGAGCAGATCGGGGAGAAGTGGGCCATCTACGGGCTCGGCAACCAGGTCGCCCGCCCGACGCCGCAGAACGACAAGGACCGTGAGGGCGTGATGGTCCGGCTGACCCTGACCGAGACGGCCGAGCGCCTGTGGCGGGTCACCAAGGCGGAGGCCATCCCGACGTGGCTGCAGCTGACCCCGAAGCTGCGCGTGATCGAGCTGCCCAGAGCCGTCGCGGATGAGGCACTCCCGGCCGCGACCCGCAAGACGTATCAGGCCACGCTAGACCGGATCGCCGGCCATCTCCGGCTGCGCGGTGCCGCCGCCGGCGGGCTCATGGTGTTCGGCGCCTCGGAAGCGGGGTAGCAGCGCCACGCAGACCGAGCCCACCAGCCCCGCGAGCACCGCATAGGGCGCGACGAGATGGGCCGACAGCTGCTCCGGCCGCACATTCACCAGCACCGGCGCCGCCAGTAGGTATGCCGTCGCGACCACCGCCGGTCCCGCCGCACCGGACAGCGCCACCCCGATGCGACCCGCGCCCCGGCTCGCCGCGACCCAGGCCGCGCACACGCCGATGGCGATCGCCGACCCGGCCGCCAACGCCGCGCCTGGCAGGTAGATGCTGTGGAACCACGGCCCATTCGACGTCACCTGCCACACCCCGAGCTGGGCCACGCGCAGCTGCCCGCCCCCGGCCAGCGCGTCGGCGGTCGCCACGGTGGCCAGCAGCCACATCCATCCGCTGGTGAGGATGATGTTGTACGCGATCGGCCGCGAGCTCACCGCCGTGAGCGCGATGAACAGTCCAAACAGGACACCCGCGATCGCGTAGCCGCCGACGATCAGGTGCGGGGCGAACGTGTCGGCGCGTTGCGCCACCCGCGACGGCACGGCCGTCAGCGCGACAACGATCAGCCCGCCGAGCCCCGCGGCCAGCGCGAGCACGCCCCGCCACAGCAGCTTGGCCAATGACGACATGCCGACTGTCGGCATCCCCACACGGTCGGCGATCAGCGTGCCGAGCACCACGGAAAGGGACGAAATCCACACCGTCCAAGCGAGACTCGCGAGCCACGCCGCGTCGTCGACGCCGTGCACCGTCGGCAGCCACGAGAAGATGCCGAGGCCGTAACCGACCCCTAGCTGGGCTGCTCCAGCGCCGGCCGCGACCGCGACGGCGATGGCCATGGCTCGTACCATCTTGGACGGGGGCATGTCGCGCACCTTATCCGAGGCCCAGGGATCAACGCGAACCCGACTCGTACCCACCGTCTACTCTTCCTACGTGAGTGTTCCCAGCCACGGCACCATGGCCGCCTTCGCAACGACGCTGATCGTGTTCGGCATCGTCGGCTGGACGACCGGTTGGCTCGTGGCCGACGGCGAGCGCACGGACCTGGGGTTGGACCCGAGCCCGAGCCCGGTCGTGACGCAGGAGACTCCAAAGCCGACCCCTTCGCCGACGCCCACGCCCTCGCCCACCCGCGCCACCACGACCCCGACCACGCGGCCGTCAGACGCCTTCGCGATGCCCGACCTGGTGGGCCAGCAATACCTGCAGGCCCGCCGCAAGGGGCGCGACCTGGGCCTCACGGTCAACGTCCACTTCAACCAGCCGGGCGGCCGCCCGGACGGGACGGTGGTGCGCACCGATCCGGAGAAGGACGTTTGGATCCTCAAGGGCTGGGCGATCGCGCTCTATGTCACCGGCCCGGTCCCGAAGGTGAAGGTCCCACAGGTGCTCGGCCTGCCGTGCAAGGAGGACGCCAAGGACAGGGTGCTTGACGCCGGGCTGAGAATCGACAGCTATCCCAGTGGTGACAAGGGCACGGTCTACCGGGTCGAGCCGACCGTCGGCACCGAGCTGCCCTGGAACGCGGAAGTGAAGCTCTACTGCTCCACGAGCGCGTCGCCGGGCACCGTGTCGCGCTGACGTGATAGGACTGCATGGATGGGTGACCAGGATCGAACCGAACGGCCCAACCCGCAGGAGCCTGAGCCGGACGCTGAGCCGGATGCTCCGGAGCAGCAGGCGGGGCAGGCACCCGACGATGCCGCCACCACACGCCTGACCCCCGGCGACGATGCCACGACCCAGCTGCCCCCGGCCGATCACACGCAGGTGATGCCGCCCGCGGCCACGGCGTGGGAGGGCCGGGCCGAGGTTCCCCAGCCGGGCCTGCGCGGCTCCACCCCATACCCGGGTGCCGAGCCGCCGGTGCCGGTGCGCGGGCGCACGTGGTGGACGCCCCTGCTGCTGGGCTTGGTGACGTTGGGCCTGGTCGGGCTGGTGATCCTGGCCGCATACCTGTTCGGGCGGGACACCACGCCCGAGCCGCAGATCACGGACACGCCGGGACCGATCGTGCCGACCAGCGCCACGCCGCTCACCCCGACCACGCAGGCCCCGCCCAGTCCGACGCCCTCGCCGTCACCCGAATTGGTCGAGGTGCCCCGCCTGGTGGGCGACACGCGGACCCAGGCCACGGACAAGCTGGACGCGGCAGGCCTGAGCTACCGCCTGGACTTCAAGCAGTCCAACGCCCCGCGCGACACGGTGATCGAGACGGATCCCGCGGCGGGCACGCAGGTGCCCAGGCTGACGACGGTGGTGCTGGTGATCTCGCTTGGTCAGTCCGACCCGACGCCGACCACCAGGCCGACGCCGACGGGATCGGCGGGGCCGGGCTAGCGTCCACTGAAACGGCTCAATACTGCCTGCGGCGATGGGCGACGATGACGAGTCCGCCCATCGCGAGCCCGAGACCGATCAGCCCGGTGGAGATGAGGGACAGGGCAAGGGTGTCCGGATCGAGTGCCTGTATGGATTGGACGGTCGAGGCCACGTCAACCGTTGGTGCGTCAGCCTTTCCGATGTCGTCCGCCGTGGCGGGCACGGGCGTGAACAGCGCCGCGCCCAGTGCGGCCCCGCAGATGGCGGTGAGTCGTCGCGGTCGATATTGGGTGCTCGGTGGTTCGTCCATGGCGCCGTCCCCAGGTGCTGACGCCCGGGCCCGGCGAGGGTTTCCAACTGTCAGGGTTCTTCGATCGTAAGCACCATTCGCCTTGGGAAACCGGCGAATTCGCGAAGATGACTCGCGTGGCGTGCCGTGCCTACAAAAGAGTTGCCCGCGGTGAAGATCAAGCGGCTGCGGCGAGCACCCGTGGCGTGTCGCGGCCGGCGAGCTTTTTGAGCCCGGCCTCCTGCACGAAGATGGACCGGCGCTCGACCGCGTCCCCCGCCGTGTTGAGCTGGTATCCGTCGAGCCACATCCACCCTTCGTAGGTGGGCCAGTCGTGGACTCGGATAACCCGGAACATCATGGGCCGCAGGAATTGGACGCTGGCATCGCGCGTGACGTGGACGATGTCTCCGGATTGTGGGCTCATGATCTTGCTTCTCCATCCTTTGTCGCACCGCAGGTGTGCACAGCCGAGGGCATGGTCGTTAGCACTGGCGGGGGGTGGATAGCACACCGTCAAACGGGGATGACGCCAATCGCCCGATCAACGGGTACCGTGCTATACCAGACACAATGCACGATGATCGTGATCGATGCAAGTTGCACATTGGAAATTCAGCCCCGGTGTCGTTCGTCCGGTATGCGACACACCTGTGGTGATTAGACACCACCATGCCGCTCCCGCCGATTTGTGCGTTCGGATGCTTGAACTATGCCGGGTTGGCGGCGCATGCTCGCACGGCGGAGGAAATTCCCCCTGTTCGGCGACGCTCGGCACAAGCGCCGCCGAATTTGTCGTCGCGGAGGTGCGGACCGTGGCAACCCAACAGATGCCGGTGATGCGCAGGCGCCGGATCGGTCTGACGCTGCGCAAGATGCGCGAACAAAACAACATGACCCTCGAACAGGTCGCTGAGCTCATGGAGTGTTCGCAGTCCAAAATTTCGAGAATAGAAACCGGTCACAGCTCTGTGGGGATGCGCGATGTCCGTGATCTATTGGAGATCTATGGCGTGACGGGCCAGGACGCGATGGACATCATGGACATGGCCCGCGAGGCCCGGCGCCATGAACGCCAGCGCAGCTGGTGGCACCCCTACAGCAACGTCCTGGTGTCGGCCTACGTCGGCAACGAAAACGCGGCCAGCCGGGTGCGCGCCTATGAGCACCAGGTGGTCCCGGGGCTGCTGCAGACGAAGGACTACGCCGAGGCCATGTTTCGGACGAGCAATCCGAACGCTCGTCCCGAAGAAATCTCGGAACGAGTCCGTGTCCGTCTCGGTCGCCAGTCGTTGCTCACACGAGAGGACGAGAATCCGCTTCAATTCGAGGTGGTGCTGGACGAGGCTGTCATAAGTCGCCCGGTCGGTGGCGACGAGGTCATGAAGGCGCAGATGCTGCGGCTGTGTGAATCCGCGTCGTCCATGTCGAACGTGACGATACAACTGTTGCCGTTTGAGGCGGGTGCCCACCCGGCGATGGAGGGAACCTTTGCGATTCTCGACTTTGCAGAGTCGGATGGTTCCAGCCTCGTTTACGCCGAGAACGCGACCGGCGGCCTGTTCCTGGAGAAGGAACGCGAACTGAGGTTCTACGAGAATATTTTCGATAGACTCCGGGAGGCGGCACTTAGCCCCGAGGAATCCGTGAAGCGGATCGCATTTCTGGCGGAGGAGCCGAGATGGAAAAGGGTGTAGGTTCCCACAAGGGATACGAGCTGGACCTAAGTGGAGCACGGTGGCGCAAGAGCACGCGGAGTGGCGGCAACACCGACATGTGTGTCGAAGTGGCCTTTGTTGGTGAAGCCATAGCCGTGCGTGACTCTAAGGACACCACTGGCCCTGTGTTGGTCTTTACCCAGGGCGAATGGGACGCGTTTGTCGGCGGGGTGAAAGACGGCGAATTCGATCTGTGAGGTCCGCACAGTGGTGACGCGTCGCCGCGCAGTCGGGCGATCCGTCACGTCAGTTGCTCGCACAAGTAGGTGTTACATGGTCAAGGCGCGGCGTTCGGCCGCGCCTTGACCATTACATTTCCGGCCAATGGGGCTGTTCGATGGCGAGCCTGCGGCGCTGGGCCAGGGTTTCGCGGGCCTGTGCGAGCCATTCGCGCTGTGCCCCGGGCGGTGGCGGGAAGCCGAGTCCAAACCGGAACCAGGCCGGCGGGGCTTGTAGCCGTGCGTAGCCGTCGATGAGGTCATCGAAGATTCGTTCCAGTTCGGCCCGCGCGTTGCGCCCCGCGGCCAGGGTGGCGTGGTGCTTGGCCAGGTAGCTCGCGTGTGCCGCAGCCACCGTCCGCAGCCGGTTGAGCACCTCCTCGACGCGTCCACGCTGGACGGCGGCTAGCACCGCGGCAGCGCGATCCTCCTTGAGGTGCTTGGCAAGCGCGGAGCGGTGCGCGGGGCGCAGCCATGATCCCGGGCGGGCCAACGCCGCCTCGGTGGCCCTGATCCGCGTCTGGATGCGTTGCTCCGCCTGGCACGCCGCCACGTATCGCTGCTCCGCGCATGCCAGCCGGTCCGCGTCGGGTGCGGGTGGGGCGAGGGCGCTCACCCGCTCGGCGTCAACGACCAGGCGCCAGAGCCAGCGCTCCTCGTCGCCGATCTCGTCGAGCGCACCCGCCGTCGCCCGATCGTCGACCGGTGCCCGTGCGGTCGGGACCGCAGGCACCGGATGAGTGACGCCATGACAGGAGGCGCAGTAATGCCCGCACCTAGCCTCGATGGCCATTGTTCCCCCGCACGAACTGCACAACAGATCAACGAACGCGAGGTGACGGTGAGGTGACGGCGGCATGGACCGTCGCCTCGATTCGGTTGCGGTCGTTGTATCAGATAACGCCAGCTCAGTAGCGGCAACGCGCCGACAGAAGCCGCACTGGGACGACTGCCCCGAAAGAATATGAAGGAAGCCGAATGGCAATGCCGGAACACGCAACGAAGGTCAATTCATACCAACCCCTTGAGCCGGTTCCCTCCCTCGCACTTGATGGATTCGAGGAGGGCTGGCTGGACGGAAACAACAAGACATCCCTGGTGGACCATCCGCTGATGCGCGGCCTGCTGATGGAGCTGCCCCCCAAGGGCTCCCAGCCGTCGCCCGAATGGATGAACCGCTGGTTCGAGGCCGCCCGTGCGGTGCTCGATCTCATATACGTACGCAATTAGATGGAGAAGCTCGCCGGCCGCTCGATGGCCGGCGGGAGCGGTGCGGCCCGCCACATCCCTGCCTTCTGCGCGCCGGGCATGGCCGGGAACGCCGGGCTGGCCGGCAGGTAGCGCCGCCACAGCAAGCGTGGCTCGAATCCAAGGCGCCACAACCACTCCAGTGCATGGCGCTGCATCCAGCTCGGTGGGCGCGGCAGGTCCCCCGCGTGATACGCGAAGGCCGCGCCCACCGCGAGCATCGATGGTCTCCGACATGGCGGCGGCGTAGTCGCATGCGTCGACGAGCACGCCCAGAATGTTGCGCTTGCTTCTCCCGCCCGCCTGCCCTGCGGTGGGACCACGGGTGTCGGTGGCCTCATCGTCAAAATCGGACGGTTTTGTCTGCCTATTCGATCGCGGCCGCCATCCGGCGCACGCCCTCGGCGACGATCTCCGGTGAGGTGCCGAAGTTGAGGCGCACGTGCCCGTCGCCGCCCGTGCCGAACGTGGGACCAGGGTTCAGCGCGACACGGCCCCGCTCCAGGAACAGGCGCTGCGGCGCGTCGCTCATGCCCAGGTCGCGGCAGTCGAGCCAGGCCAGATAGGTGGCCTGCGGCGGGCGGTAGCGCACCATCGGCAGGTGCTCGGCGAGCAGCTCGCCCAGCAGGCGGCGGTTGCGGTCCAGGTCGGACAGCAGGCCGTCCAGCCACGGGCCGCCCGCGCGCAGCGCCGCCACGTGCGCGATCACGCCGAGATGGTTGACGCCGTCACCGACCTCCGGGGGCACTCGCTCAAGATCTGCCACTGCGGCCTCGCCCGCCACCGCCACGGCCGCCTTGACCGCGGCAAGGTTCCAGGCTTTGGACGCGGACAAAACAGCGAAGCATTTTTCGGTACCGGATAAAGCCAGAAATGGTTGGAAGACAGCACCATTCAGCGTCAGCGGCGCGTGAATCTCGTCGGAAACCACCCTGACCCCATGCGTGTCGGCAAGCGCCGCAACGGTTTCCAGCTCCTGTCGGGTGTGGACGGTGCCGGTCGGGTTCTGCGGATTGCACAGCAAATAGGCCTTCGCCTGGGCAAACGCGCGATCCAGCGCGTCCGGATCGAGCCGCCCGTCCGGCGTCAGCGGCGCCTCGACGATCCTGACGCCCATGCTGCGCAGGAACATGTAAAACGGCGGATACACCGGTGGGCTGATCACGACCCCGTCGCCCGGCTCGGTCACCAGCCGCAGCAGCTCGACCACGCCCATCATGACGTCGGGCATGAGCCGCGTCCGTCCAATTTCGACAGCCCAACCCCAGCGCTGCTTCGCGAACCCGGCCATGGCCTCGGCATAGTCCGTGCCGAAGGCATAGCCCGTGTCACCGGCCTCGATCGCCTCAAGCAGCGCCTGTTTGACCGGCTCCGACAGCCTGGTGTCCATCTCGGCCACCCACATGGGCAGCACATCCTGCGGATAGCTGCGCCACTTCTGGCTCGTGCGGTGGCCCCGCAGATCCGCGAGCTCGATGTCACGCAGTGGTGAGATCACGATTCGAACCTACGCGAAATCGGCGACCGCACAAGCGATGTTGTCCGGTGCGCCCTGGGCGTAGGCGAGATCGATGAGCTTTTGCACCACCTGATCGGGTTCGACGGGCTCGGTCAGCGTCGCCGCGATCGAATCGCGATCGACGAACGCGGACAGCCCATCGGAGCACAACAGGTAGCGATCGCCCGGCAGGGCCGTGCGCAGCGCCAGGTCCACCTCGACCGGCTGCCCACCGGCCCCGAGCGCCCGCGCCAACAAGGGCCGCTGCGGGTGTGCCACGGCCTCCTCGCGGGTGAGCCTTCCCTGATCGACGAGCGTCTGCACATAGGTGTGATCGTGCGTCAGCTGAAACAACTCGCCGCCACGCCACACGTATGCCCTCGAATCGCCGACGTGCACCAGCGCCAGCTGGGAACCGGCACGCAGCATCGCCGTGAGCGTGGTGAACGGCTGCTGATCGTCGACTGTGGCCGCACGCAACGCTGTGTCGACCGCGGCCACCGCCTCCGCCAGTTTCGCCAGGAGCTCGGTGGCCGGGATTTCGGCCAGCTCCAACGGCTTGAGCGCGTCGACGGCCGCGCTGCTTGCCGCCGCCCCGCCCGGCCCGCGCATCCCGTCCGCCACGGCCAACAGCCGCCGGCTCGCATGGGCCGTGTCTTCGTTGCTGTCCCGCACTGCTCCCTTGTCGCAACGCGCGGCGTAACGCACGTCCATCGTGGAAACCTGCCCGGTCAGGTCCTCGACGAGCACACTGGCCAGGCGTTGGCGGGCCGCCGTCTCGGCCGTGACCCGCCCCCAGAACGCCGAGATCGCCTCGGCCGCGGCGGCGGGCTCAAGCCCGCACACCGTCGCGATCTCGGCCAGCGGCATGCCGATGCGTCGCAGCCGCGCGATCAGCCGGGCTCGCTCCAGCTGGCCAGGGTGGTAGAGCCGGTAGCCCGACTCCGGGTCGACCGCGGCCGGCGGCAGCAACCCCAACTCGTCGTACAGGCGCAGCGCCTTGGCGGTCAGCTTGGCCGCCCTGGCGAACGCACCGATCGTCAGCAGCTCCACACCGCCCATCCTGTGGCTTCCCCCAAGGTCAAGGTCAAGCTTGGAGTTCGCAGGCGGATGCGTCGGTGGCGCCGAAGGCGTGAATCGCGGTCGGTGGCAGGGCAAGGGTGGTCACCTGCGCGCTGCTTGAACGGCACCACCTGCGAGCCGGCTTCGCGGCCACACCTGACACCGCGCAGCTGATCAAATGCGCGCCAACTCGCGCCATCCACGACCACAGCCTTGGAACCGCGACACGCCGAGATCAACGCTGCCGGCAATGCCTCAAAATAGTCGACTAGGTCGAAAAAGTGAGCGCTGGTCGAGTACCCAAATAAAAACGGTCTTGAAGTTGACACTCCAAGACCAATTACGCCACTTAGCGTGGTGGGGAAGGAGGGAGTTGAACCCTCACGCCCTTTCGGGCACACGGACCTGAACCGTGCGCGTCTGCCATTCCGCCACTTCCCCTGGCAGCCTTGCCTCTGCCAAGGGAAGAGAATATCTCTGCCCGAGGCAGCGCACCGGCTCGGGAGTGGACCTCCCGATTGGTGCGGGCACAGCCTACGCTATGCCAAGACCCCACCGCCAATCGGTTTGTCCGGTGGGGGACCGAGGAACATTATCACGACGGATGAGCAGGTTAGATGTGTCCTCCACGGCATCGGGAGGACTTGGCGCAGACGCGGGGTGTTGAGGGCAGATAGCATCATGTCCTCGGAACCCGAGGAGGAGCCGGTGAGCGTGTTGCAACGCTTTGAGAAACGCCTGGAAGGCCTAGTAGAGGGCGCCTTTGCCAAGGTGTTCAAGGGTGTCGTGCACCCTGTGGAGATCCTGAACGCCATGCAGCGTGAGGCTGAGGCCCACAAGGCCATCCTGGTCGGTGGGCGCACGCTCGTGCCGAACCGTTATGTGATCGATCTCTCGCCCTACGACCACAGCCGCCTCGCGCCTTATGCGGCCGCGCTCGCTCAGGAGCTTGCGCAGTCTCAGGCGGAGTTCATCGGTGAGCAGGCCTGGACGGTCTACGGCGACGTGATCGTGGAGATCGAGCGCGGGGACGGGCTCGACACGGGGATGTTCCGCGTGTCGGCCGAGGTCTACACGGCCGATCAGCACCAGCCGCCACCCCCGCCGCAATACGATGCCCCGCCGGCCTACCCGCCCTATGGGCAGCAGCCGCAGGGCATGGGCCCGCAGGGCGGCCCGCCGCCTGGTCCGGGCGGTGCGCGGAATGTGCGTTTGGTCTCAGGCGACGGCCGGACCTATCCGCTGGCGATCGGCCAGACCGTGATCGGCCGGGGTGACCAGGCCAACATGCGCCTGCCCGATGTCGGCATCTCGCGCCGCCACGCCCGGCTCGACTTCGACGGGTCACAGGTCGTCCTCACCGATCTCGGCTCGACCAACGGGACCATGGTCAACGGTCAGCGTGTCTCAGCGGTCGCCCTCAACCCGGGTGACATGATCCAGCTTGGGACGACGACGCTGACGTTCCGAGTGGACGGCTGAGCAGCCCTTGCCTGAGATTGTCCTCGCCGCCGCCCGGTTCGGGTTTCTCGTCCTGCTGTGGATCTTTGTGTTCACGGTGGTGGGTGTGATCCGCCGGGACCTGTTCGCCGGCTCGCGTGCGGGCCGGCTCGTCGCCGCGCCCCGCGGCGTCAATGTGGCGGCGGGGGCCCGTCCGGCTAAGGTCAGGAAGGGCCGCGCCGCGCACCAGCTCGTCGTGACCGCCGGTGCGCTCGCCGGCACGAAGATCACTTTAGGCGAAGCGCCGATCACGATCGGCAGAGCGGAGGATTCCACGCTCGTCATCACCGACGACTACGCGTCAGCGCGGCATGCCCGGCTCATCCCCCGTGACGGGCAGTGGGTCCTCGAAGACCTGGGCTCCACCAACGGCACGTATCTGGACCGCACGAAGGTCAGCGGTCCTACCCCCGTACCCCTCGGCGTGCCGATCAGGATCGGCCGCACTTCCCTCGAGTTACGGCCATGACTTTGACCCTCCGCTATGCGGCACGTAGTGACCGCGGCCTCATCCGGGACGGCAACCAGGACTCCGTCTATGCCGGCCCGCGCCTGCTCGCCGTCGCCGACGGCATGGGCGGCATGGCCGCCGGCGATGTCGCCAGCAACATCGTCATCTCGGCGATCTCTCCGCTCGACGATGACGTGCCCCCCGACAACCTCATCGACGCCTGGCGCAGCGCGGTCGGCGTCGCCAACCAGCAGCTTCGCGAGACGGTCGAGGCCAATCCGCGCCTGGACGGCATGGGCAGCACGCTGACCGGCATGCTGTTTTCGGGCAGCAAACTGGGCCTGGTCCATATCGGCGATTCCCGCGCCTACATGCTGCGCGACGGCGAATTCACCCAGATCACCAAGGATGACACCTATGTGCAGATCCTGGTGGACGAGGGCCGGATCACGCTGGAGGACGCGGCGACGCACCCCCAGCGCTCACTGATCACCAAGGCGATGGACGGGCGCGATGTCGAGCCGGAGTATTCGGTGCGCCAGGTGCTGCCCGGCGACCGTTACCTGATCTGCTCAGACGGCCTGTCCAGCGTGGTGCGCGCCGAGACCATGGCCGAGACGCTGCGCGAATACGTCGACCCGAAGCAGTGCGTCGACCGGCTGCTCGCGCTGGCGCTGCGGGCCGGCGGCCCCGACAACATCACGATCATCGTGGCGGACGCGTCCGATGACGACATCGTGGAGCAGGCGCCCGTGGTGGGTGGCGCGGCCAGCGCCGACCGTGCGGTCAACGCCTCCAACCAATTCGAGTCGACGCCGGCCGCGCGGGCCTCGCAGCTCAACGCGCCGCCGCGGCCACCCGCGCCGGCCGTCGAGATCACCGATGAGGCGCGGCCGCCCCGCCGGCACCCCGTTCGGGCGACGCTCGTGCTGGTCGTCCTCTTTGGACTGTTCGCGGGCGGCATCTGGTTCACGTGGCGGTACACCCAATCGCATTACTACATCGGCGCGACCGAGAACGGCCAGGTGGCGATCTTTCGCGGGGTTCCGGGCCAACTCGCCGGGTTCAACCTCTCCGAGGTCGAGGAGATCAGCCCGATGCGCCTGGACAACCTCACCGCGGTCGCGCAGGACCAGGTGCGCAAGGGCATCCAGGCCAAGGACGAGGCCGACGCGAAGGCCCGGCTCAGCGAGCTGATCCGCAACGATCCGTCCAATGTGAACCTGCTGCCGGTGTGCCCGACGATCACCCCCTCGCCGAGCCCGACCCCGTCGGTGACGCCAACGGCCACGCCCGACCCGTTCGCGAGTCCGACGACTTCGGCCGATCCCGTCGAGCCGTCCGTCAGTGCCCAGCCCAACGAACCCGTGGTGGCCAGCCCGGTCCCGTGCAGGTCGAATTAAGCCAGACAGTGAGATCTACATGAGCACGCCAGCCACCCCGATCGCCGCCACGCCCGTCGTGGTCCCGGCGGTCCCGAGGGTGCCCAAGGCCGCGCGCGCCACCCGGCGCACCGAGCTGTCGCTGCTCATCCTGGGCATGATCATGGTCGCGGCGTACCTGGCCGCGGTCGAGGCCAACATGCTCGGCAAGATAACCCCTGATTTCTGGGTACCGGCCGGACTCCTGGGGGCGACCTTCGCCGCACTGCACGTGGTGATCCGCTTTCGCGCGCCGTTCGCCGACCCGGTGCTCCTGCCCGCCGTCGCGCTGCTCAACGGCCTGGGCGTGGCTTTCCTGCGCCGGCTCGACCTGGGCCGGGTCAAGGCGCCCGAGCGCGAAGCGCTGACCATCTTCACCGGCGACGGCGGCAAACAGCTGATCTGGACGCTGATCGCGGTCTTCGGTGCGGCGGTGTTCCTGTGGTTCATCCGCGACCACCGCGAGATCTCCAAGTACGCGTGGACACTGGGCCTGGCGGGCATCGTGCTCGTGATCCTGCCCATGCTCCTGCCGGCGAGCATCTCGGAGGTCAACGAGGCCAAGCTCTGGATCAAGTTCGGCGACCTGTTCGCGATCCAGCCGGGCGAGTTCGCCAAGCTCGCGCTGCTCGCCTTCTTCGCGTACTACCTGGTGCGCAAGCGCGAGGTGCTGGCCCTGGCGAGCCGCCGCTTCATGGGCATCGACTTCCCGCGCGGGCGCGACCTCGGTCCGGTGCTCGTGGTCTGGGTGATGAGCCTCATGGTGCTCGTGTTCGAAAAGGACCTGGGCACGTCGCTGCTCTACTTCGGCATGTTCGTGGTCACGCTATACATCGCCACCGAGCGGGTCAGCTGGCTGATCATCGGTCTGCTGCTGTTCTTCGGCGGCGCGGGCCTGGCCTACTTCCTGGCCGAGACCGCGGGCGGGCCGTTCGCGAGCTTCGGCAAGCGGGTCGACGTGTGGCTGGACCCGTTCGAAGACCCGCACAAGTCGGGCTACCAGCTCAGCCAGTCGCTGATGGGCCTGGGCACGGGCGGGATGTTCGGCACCGGACCGGGCGCGGGCAACCCGCTGCTGGTGCCCGAGGTGCGCAACGACTTCATCTTCGCGGGCATCGGCGAGGAGGTCGGGCTGTTCGGCCTGACCGCGCTGTTGGTGCTCTACCTGCTGGTGGTCGAGCGCGGCCTGCGGGCCGGCCTGACCGTGCGGGACTCGTTCGGCAAGCTGCTGGCGGGTGGGCTCGCGTTCACCCTGGGCCTGCAGGTGTTCGTGATCATTGGAGGGGTGAGCAAGCTGATCCCGCTGACGGGACAGACCACGCCGTTCCTGTCGGCCGGTGGTTCCTCGCTGGTCGCCAACTGGTTGCTGGTGGCTGTCCTGTTGCGGATCTCCGATGCGGCACGCACGCCGGCGACCATGACGCTGGGAGGTGCGCGGCAATGATTGCGCCATCGATGGATGCTGCGCGCGGACCGGCGGCTGTGACGCTGGGAGGTGCCCGTTCATGAACGCGCCGCTGAGGAGAGTCGGCGTGGTGGTGCTCGTGCTCTTCGCCATGCTTTTCATCAACCTCAACTGGGTGCAGGCCTACAAGGCCGACGAATACCGCACCAGCCCCTACAACCGCCGGGTCATGCTCGATGAATACAAGCGCCAGCGCGGCGTCATCATGCTGGCCGGCGGGCTGCAGCTCGCCGTGAGCTCGGCAACCGACGATGAGCTGAAATACCTGCGCGGCTACCCCGAGCAGACGGCGCAGCAATATGCGCACATCGTCGGATACAAGCCGGTCAACATCGGGGCGAGCGGCATCGAGCAGTCCGAAAACGACTTCCTCGCGGGCACGTCCGACAAGCTGTTCGGCGACCGGTTCCGTGACCTGTTCACCGGTGAGCAGACGGCCGGCGGCAACGTGCTGCTGACCCTCTCGCCCACCGCGCAGGAACAGGCGTTCAAGGAGCTCAACGGAAACCGGGTGGGTGCCAAGAAGGGCGCGGTGGTGGCGCTCGACCCCGCGACCGGCGCGGTGAAGGCACTGGTGTCGATGCCCAGCTTCGACCCCAATCAACTGTCCAGTCACGACGTCAACGCGGCGCAGGCGGCGTACAACCAGCTGCTGGCCAATCCCGACAAGCCGCTGGCCAACCGGGCGATCAGCGAGATCGAGGAGCCCGGCTCGGTCATGAAGATCGTCGTGGCGGCGGCGGCCATGGAGAGCGGGGCCAACCAGGAGACCGTGCTGCAGGGCGGCGCGACCTACCAGGCGCCGGGCACGAGCCATCAGATTCCCAACGCCTCCGGCGTCAACTGCCCCGAGCAGATCACGCTCAAGCAGGCGCTGACCGTGTCGTGCAACACCGCATTCGCCCGGCTCGGGGTCGACCTGGGCTCGAAGAAGCTGACCGACACCGCCACCAGGTTCGGCTTCTATCAGAAGGACGTCCAGGTCGGGCGGCTCAACGGCAAGGGCATCGAGGCGGGACCGACCGTGTCGGAGAGCGTCCTGGGCAAGCTGACCACCAGCTCGGGCGGCGATGACAAGCCGACGATCGCGCTGTCGTCGATCGGCCAGGCGAGCGTGGTCATGACCCCGATGCAGGGCGCGATGATCGCGGCCGCGGTGGCCAACAACGGCCAGCAGATGCGGCCGTACCTGGTGCAGCAGCTGATCGGCGCCGACACCACCAGCCACTATGTCGCTGATCCCAAACCGTTACAACGCTCCTGCGACGCCGCCGTCGCACAAAACCTGCAGCAGATGATGATCAGCGTGGTCGAGAACGGTACCGGCCGCAACGCCAGGATCAGGGACATCGGCGGGGTGGTTGTGGGTGGCAAGACCGGCACGGCCGAGACGGGCGACAACGGCGAGAGCTCGCACGGCTGGTTTGTCGGGTTCGCGCTCAAGGACGGTCAGCCCGTGGCGGCGGTTGCGGTGTTCCTGGAGAATGCGGGCAGGGGCGGCAGCGCGGAGGCCGCCCGGATCGCGCAACAGGTCATGCGCGGAGTGATCGCAGACAAGGCGGGCAACTGATGGTCTCCTCGGGTGTGCTGCTCAGCGGGCGCTATCGACTCGACGAGCGCATCGCCAGCGGCGGCATGGGCGACGTCTGGCGGGGCACCGACGAGGTGCTCGACCGGACCGTGGCCATCAAAATCATGCTGACCGCGCTGCTGGAGGAGAAGGGGTTCGCCGAGCGCTTCCGGGCCGAGGCGCGCACCATGGCCACCCTCAACCACCCGGGCGTCGTTCGCATCTATGACTTCGGGATGGACCAGGTCGCCTATTTGATCATGGAGTACGTCGAGGGCGAGCCACTGTCCAAGACGCTCAACCGGGTGGGACGACTGACCTCGGCGCGCTCCATGTCACTGGTCGCGCAGGCCGCCGAGGCCCTGCACGCCGCGCATGAGAAGGGCATCGTTCACCGCGACGTCAAGCCGGGCAACCTGCTCGTGCGGCCCAACGGCACGCTCGTGCTCACCGACTTCGGCATCGCCCGCTCCGCGGCAGCGGGCCAGCTGACCGCGACCGGGGCCGTGCTCGGCACCGCCTCCTACCTGTCTCCGGAGCAGGCCGCGGGCGAGAAGGCCACCGCACTGTCCGATGTGTACTCGCTCGGAGTTGTTGCGTACCAATGCCTTGCGGGCAGCCGTCCGTTCGACGGGGACACGCCGTTGGAGATCGCGATGAAGCACGTGACCGGCACGGCCAAGCCGCTGCCCGACGACGTGCCACTGCCGATCCGGCAGGTCGTCGAGCGGGCCATGGCCAAGGAGCCCGCCAGGCGCTGGCCGTCGGCCGAGGCGTTCGCCGTCGCGGCGCGCCATGCCGCAAGCGGGGCGGCCACGCCGATCCCGGCGCAGCGCCAGCCGGTCGCGCAGCAGGTGCGCACGCCGGTGAC